>NZ_JAIBNX010000124.1:19915-24374 GCF_026130045.1 Micromonospora sp. CPCC 205371 | reverse complement strand
GGCCCGCGACGCCCGCGAGGCGCGAGGCGCGAGGCGCCCGCGACGCCCGAGGCGCCCGCGACGCCCGAGGCGCCCGCGAGGCGCGAGGCGCGAGAGGCCCGTGAGGGCGTGAGGGCGCGAGAGCGCGAGAGCGCGAGGGCGCGAGACCCGTGAGGGCGCGAGTGCGCGAGACCCGCGAGAGCGCGAGACCCGCGAGAGCGCGAGACCCGCGAGAGCGCGAGACCCGCGAGAGCGCGAGACCCACGAGAGCGCGAGGCATGCGAGGCCTGTGAGGGCGTGAGGCGGAACGGGCGCGGGCTGTTAGGAGGCGCCGTCGGCGCGGAGGGGGAAGACCTGGGCCTGTGCGGAGTCGAGCAGCGAGCGCAGCACCGCCACGATCTTGTCGGCCGGCATCGGCTTGAAGAAGTGGTATCCCTGGGCTGCGCTGCACCCGAGTGCGGCCAGGGCGGCCCGCTGGTCGGCGGTCTCGACGCCCTCGGCGACCACCCGCAGGCCAAGCTCGCGACCGAGCCCCACCGTGGTGCGGACGATCGCGGCGGCCTCGGGCGAGTCGGCCATCTTCCGCACGAATGACCGGTCGACCTTTAGCTCGTCGACCGCGATCCGGGTCAGGAATGTCAGCGAGGAGAACCCGGTGCCGAAGTCGTCGACAGATAGCTGCACGCCCAGGTCGCGCAGGGAGCCGAGCACCTCGTCGATGATCTCCAGCTCGCTGAGCACCACCGTCTCGGTGATCTCCAGGACCAGCCGGTGTGCCGGCACCCGGTGCCTGCGCAGCAGCTCGCCGATGTCTGCGGGCAGACGCGGGTCGAGGAGGCTGCGGGCGGAGAGGTTGACCGAGATCGGCACGTCCATGCCGTGCGAGGCCCATTCGGCTGCGACGGTGAGCGCCTTGTCGACGACGTATCGGGTGAACGGCCCCAGCAGGTCGCTGCCTTCGATCACCCGGACGAAGTCGAACGGGCTGAGCGGGCCTCGGCGCGGATGGCGCCAGCGGATCAGCGCCTCGACGCCGGTGGGCGCACCAGTGCTGAGGTTGACGGCGGGCTGGAGTGCGAGGACGAGCTGGTCGTCGCCTTCGAGCGCCTCGCGCAGCTCTGCGAGCAGGGCGAGCCGGTCGGTGCTCGCCTCGTCCTTGGCGCTGTCGTACCAAGCGACGCTGTCACCGCCGGTCTTGGCCTGGTACATGGCGTTTTCGGCGCGGCGTACCAGCTCAGCCATGTCGGCGGTGCCGGCAGCGGCCACGACCACGCCGACCGATACCTCGACCGACATCGTCACGCCGGCCACCTCGGTGGGCGCGGCCAGCTCCTCGACGATCCTGCGGGCCCGGCGCAACGCCTGCGGCATCGGCGACTCACCGTCGTCAAGCCCGGTCACCAGCAGGGCGAACTCGTCGCCGTCGAGACGCGCCAGCAGCTCGCCGGGGTGTTTCAGCGCCTCAAGGCGTGCCGCGGTGGCCCGAAGCAGATCGTCACCGGCGGCGTGCCCCAGCGTGTCGTTGACCTCTTTAAAGTGATCGAGGTCGAGCAGCAGCAGCGTGACCGGAGTGTCGCGGTCGAGCTGCCGCAGCGCGACGTCGCCCTTCAAGAGCAGGGCCGCACGGTTGGCCAGCCTGGTGAGCTGGTCGTGCACGGCCTCGTACCGCGACCGCTCGGTCATGATCTGGAGCTGGCGGTGCGTCGCGGCGTCGTGCAGCGCGGACGCCAGCGCGTCGCTGAATGCGGACAGCGCCATCTGGTCGCGCGCATCCGGCTCGATCGGCCGGCTGAAGCGGACCCGCAGATCGCCGACCGGCACCCCGCCGACCGCGAGCGGCCGCACCTCGACCTCGTCGCCCTCGCCTGCGTCGTCGGTAGAGGCGCCGGCTGCCAGGTCGGTCTCTTCGAGGGCGGTGACGCCGTCGCCTCGGTATCTGCGGCGACGGCCGTCGGGCCGCAGCACCTCGACGTCGACCCGCTCGGCGCCGAAGAGGGTCAGCGCGCCGGCCACGCCCGCGGTCGCGACGGCCCGCTCGTCGAGCTGGTTGAGCTCCTTGGTGGCGCCGGCGAACGACTGCCAGAGGCGGCGCTCGTCTTCGGCGCGGAGCCGGTGACCGTACGTCTGCTGAAGCAGCCACAGCGCGGGCGGCAGGAGCAGGAGCCAGCGCGGGTCGCGGTCGAGCATCGCGATCACGACGAGGCCGACGAGCACGTTGCCGACGAACATCAGCAGCTTGCCGCGCAATGCGCGAAGCAGCAGCGACCCGATCGGGCGGCCATGCCGCAGTGACAGCGTGAGGGCAGCCAGCCAGCCCGTGACCAGCAGGTACGTCAAGGCGCCGAGGGCCAGGACACCGGCGAGCGCGGGGCTGAGCGCCTGCCTGAACGGATCGCCGAACGCGGTGGTGACCGTGGTGGCCAGCGCGACCGCGACGGTCAGCGAGGCGGTCACGTGGACGATCTCGATGGGCGTGCGGCGATCGGAGAAGAAAGACAGCAGGAGCCAGGCGACTCCGGCACCCACGAACGTGGCGGCCGGCAGCCAGCCGGCGGGCGCCAGGTACAGCCCGATGATCAGCGCGGCCTCGCCCCATGTGACGCTGACCAGGCCGGAAGCCACCCGGAGGCGCAGCCTCGCCAGCTGGGCGATCGCCATCACGCCTGCGGCGATGCCGAGCCGGCTGAGCGGCGAGAGCGGCCCTGCCGGCGGGGGGTCTGCCGGGGTAGCCAGGCCGACCACGGCTGCGGAGAGTGCTGCGGCAAGCACGATCAGGGTAAGCACGAAGGTCCGGCCGGCCGCGCCGGTGCCCTCGCGGGAGGCCGTCACGAGTCGCTCCGAACCGCCGGTCCCCAACCGGCGTTCCTCCGCGCGCGTTTCCGGACAGAAGGAGGGAATTCGCGACGAATCATCATCGGCGTCCCCTCCCAACCCGCAGTTCCGGGGACAATGCCCCCGGCGGAAGGCTAAGCCAAACGGGATTGGCGCAACAGGGGTCGCCGGGTCGGTTTACCAAGAAGGTCGCCGATCCGGGCCCTGGGAGCGCTCTACCCCCTACAACACGGTCAGGAGCTGGACTCACGATCTGTCGGATCAAGGACAGTGCCGGTGGATTCGGTCACCTGCTTCTCTTGATCTTGCTGCTGCGGGAAGCGGCCGGGGAGCCGGCGCAGGCGAGCGTTCATGTTCCGGATCAACAGCACAGTCGCGATCGCCAGCAGCACAATGATGAACAACCCCATGGGCCCAGCAAGGCCACCGGAGCGCGTGTCGCCGAAGTTGTTCTCCGCGAGCACCTGTGCAGCCGTCAGCATCACTCCACGGTACGCGCAGGCGGGCGGACCCCCGCAAACAGGTCGGTCTCCGGCACCTGGCTGTCGACGTGCGACTTGACCAGCTCGAAGTCTTCGGTCGGCCAGATCCGCTGCTGAATCTCCAGCGGCGCCCGGAAGAAGAACCCGTCGGGGTCGACCTGGGTCGCGTGCGCGCGCAGGGCGTCGTCACGGAGCGGGAAGTAGACCGCGCACTCGACGCGGGTGGTGATCCGGTCGCTCTTGTCGCGCCCGTCGTCCTTCCACTGCTCCAGCATCTCGGCGTACGGCGATTCGAGGCCGGACTCGACCATCCCCTCGTGTAGCGCCACGAACTTGGCCCGCGTGAATGTGTGCTGGTAGTACAGCTTGGCGGGCTGCCAGGGCTCACCCAACTCGGGGAACTGCTCGGCGTCACCGGCCGCGTCGAACGCCGCCACGCTGATCTTGTGGCACATGATGTGGTCAGGGTGCGGGTAGCCACCCTCCTCGTCATACGTCAGCACCACGTGGGGACGGAACTCGCGCATCATCCGCACGAGCGGCGCCGCCGCGGCCTGCACGTCTTGGAGCGCGAAGCAGCCATCGGGCAGAGGCGGCAGCGGGTCGCCCTCGGGCAGCCCCGAGTCGACGAAGCCGAGCCAGGCCTGGTCGACGCCCAGGATCGCGCGGGCGGCGTCCATCTCCGCACGGCGGATCTCGGCGATGTTTTCCCAGACATCGGGCCGGTCCATCTTGGGGTTGAGCACGCTGCCCCGCTCGCCCCCCGTACACGTAACGACCAGCACGGACGCACCCTCGGCGACGTATTTCGCCATGGTGGCGGCGCCCTTGCTGGACTCGTCGTCCGGATGTGCGTGCACAGCCATCAGACGCAGTTGCTCAGACAACGAAAACTCCCTCACGACCTGCCGGCTCCCCGTCGGTCACGTGCTGTCACTATGGAACGGCGCCAAGATGGAACAGCAACGGACCCTCTGCCATTCTGGCCGATGCCTCCGACAACATTTGCAGGAGATCCACCCCGTGACCGAGACGCACCCAACAACCACCTCCGGCGCCCCGGTGTTCCCGCCCGGCCGGTACGGCCGCGGGCGCGGCCCGCGCGGGCAGCGCCCGGGGGGGGGCGGGTTGGGGTCCGGGGCGGTGGGCGCCGCCCCGGGCCCGGG
>NZ_JAIBNX010000124.1:0-19905 GCF_026130045.1 Micromonospora sp. CPCC 205371 | reverse complement strand
CCCCCGGCGCGAGCCGCGCGGCCAGCGCCGGTGGGTGGTCGCGTTGCTGGTCGTGGCGGTGTTCGCCGCCGGCGTCGGGCTCGCCGTCAGGCTCTACCAGCAATACGGCGATCCGTCGTACAACGCCCAGGTGACCAGGTACTCCGGCATCAGCGACACGGGCATCGACCTGGAGTTCCGGGTCAACGTGCCGGACGGCGGCAAGGCAATCTGCGTACTGAGAGCCCGGTCGCGTGACGGCGCCGAGGTCGGCAAGGCGGAGGTAGCGGTGGCCGCGGCACCCGGCGAGACCCGCCCCCTGACCCGATACCGGCTCGCGACGAGCGCGCGCCCCGTGATCGGCGAAGTGGTGCGCTGCAGAGCCGCCGAGTAGCGAATTGACCGGCGCGACTGACCCGGTTCAGCCGCCGAGAAAAACGCGTAATTCCGGTGGTGTCAGTCGCTGGTAAGTTGGTAGTTCTGATTTGTTTGCCCGTTAGCCCACCCGAGGAGATCGTCTGTGTCCACCACCGACCCCCAGGCGCAGGCCACCTGGCTGTCCCAGGACGCGTACGACCGCCTGAAGGCCGAGCTCGACGAACTGATCGCGGCCCGTCCGGCGATGGCCGCTGAGATCAACGCGCGACGCGAAGAAGGCGACCTGCGCGAAAACGGCGGATACCACGCGGCCCGGGAAGAGCAGGGCAAGGCCGAGATGCGGATTCGGCAGCTCCAGGAGCTGCTGCGCACCGCCCGAGTCGGCGAAGCCCCGAAGGCCGACAAGGTCGCGCCCGGCACCGTCGTGACCATCCATTTCGACGACGACACCGACGACACCGAGACATTCCTGCTCGGGTCCCGGGAGATCGCGGCCACCACCGATCTGACCGTCTACAGCCCGGAATCCGCCCTGGGACAGGCCATTCTGGGCGCCCGGTCCGGCCAGACCGTGACGTACACCGCTCCTAGCGGTGCAGACATCAAGGTCACGGTCGTCGAGTTCAAGCCTTTCGGCGGCTAGGACGTTCGACGGATAGCGCGACACACCCTTCCCTTGCGAGGATCGCCGTCGGCTCACGAAAAGTGAGTCTTCCTTCATGGGGAGGTAATCGAATGGCAGAGTCCGACAAGTCCACCGTGGACCGCCGCCGGCTCCTGCGCCGCGCTGGCACGGTGGCGGCGGGCGTCGCGGGTGCCGGCGTTGCGGGTGCGGTGGCCGCAACGCCCGCCCAGGCCGCCCCGGGCGACCCGGTGGTGCAGGGCGCCACCAACAACGCGGGGACGGCGAGCACCACGCTCACGTCGAACAGCCCGATCGCTCCGACGCTGATCCTGTCCAACCCGAACGAGGCGTCGGTCGGCGGCGGGATCGCGGCCGGCCCGGCCGTCCAGCTGCTCCCGCACGGCGACTGGTTGAACGACGACGCGCCGGCAGGCTCGGTCGCCGCTGACGGGCTCGGCCTGCCGTGGGTGTCGGTGCAGTACCCGACGTTCACGTTCTCGCACGCGGTGCACACGACGTTCAACTCGAACACCATCGTGCCCATCAACCCGACCCGGGTCGTCGACACCCGCAACCTTGCCGGGCGTGCACGCCTCATCAACACGACGGGCAACCTCGACAGCGCGGGCCGTCTGATCGCGGGCCGCACTGTCAGCGTCGACCTGAGCGAGATCGCGTTCTTCCCGACCGCCGTGCTGCTCACCGCCACCGTCACTGGGCAGGGCGCCGCGGGCTTCCTGACCGTTTGGCCGTACAACACGACCCGGCCGACCGTCTCCAACGTCAACTACTCGCCGGGTCAGAACCTGTCCAACTTCGTGTTCAGCGGGTCCGGCTGGGACGACACGGCGGTCGCGTCCGGCCTGTCCGTCTTCAGCAGCCAGACCACGCACTTCCTCCTCGACGTCGTGGCGTTCGTGGTGGGCGATGGCGCGGTCAACCCGGAATTCACCGTGACTGGCTCGACGGCCGGTCTGAAGAGCGAGGCGAGCAGCGCAGCCGCCACTCGCGCCCAGCTGGTCAAGAAGACCAAGCCGAGCTGGCAGTAAGCGGATTCACAAAGGCGCCCGCCGCGATCGCGGCGGGCGCCTTTGCTTGGCTATGCGGAGCGGAAGGTCACCTCGTATCCGTTGGCGCGCAGTACACCGATGAGCTTTTCGGCGTGTTCGGGACCGCGCGTTTCAACGGAAAGCGCCACTTCCACTTCGCCGAGCCGCAACCGCGGGCTGACCCGCTGATGCTGCACGTCCACCACGTTTGCCCGATGCTCCGCGATCAGGGCAAGCAGCGACGCCAACTGACCCGGCTGGTCGCCGCAGTGCACCGTGAACCGCAGGTACCGGCCAGCCGCCGCGAGCCCGTGCTCGATCACGCGTAGCAGCAGCAAGGGGTCGATGTTGCCGCCCGACAACACGGCCACGGTGGGCGCCTCGGCCTTTACCGCGCCGGCCATCAGAGCCGCCACGCCGACCGCACCCGCCGGCTCCACTACCAGCTTGCCGCGCTCCAGCAGCATCAGCAGCGCCCGGGAAATGTCTTCCTCGGTCACGGTCACGACCTCGTCGACGAGCTTGCTGACGTGTGCGAACGTGTGCTCGCCCGGGCACCCCACCGCGATGCCGTCCGCGATCGTCTCCAGTTTGGACAGTCGAACGGGCGCACCGGCGCGCAGCGACGCCGGGTACGCGGCGGCGCCTTCGGCCTGTACTCCGATCACGCGCACGTCCGGACGGAGCGCCTTGGCGGCGACCGCGATGCCGGAGAGCAGCCCGCCGCCGCCCAGTCCAGCCACGATCGTCTTGACGTCTGGGCACTGCTCGAGGATCTCCAGCGCCACCGTGCCCTGACCGGCGATCACGTCCGGGTGGTCGAACGGGTGGATCAGCACCGCTCCCGTACGCTCGGCGAACTCGCGGGCGGCCACCAGCGCGTCGTCGACAGTGGTGCCGGCGTACTCGATCCGGGCCCCATAGCCCTTGGTGGCCGACACCTTCGGGATCGGCGCGCCCAGCGGCATGAAAACCGTGGAGACGGCGCCGAGCAGCCCGGCGGCGAGCGCGACGCCCTGAGCGTGGTTGCCGGCGCTGGCGGCGACCACGCCTCGGGCCCGCTCCTCCGGCGACAGCCGGGCGATCCGCACGTACGCGCCACGCACCTTGTACGAGCCGGCGCGTTGCAGGTTTTCGCACTTGAGCCAGGCCGGACCGCCGATCGCCGCGGACAACGGGCGGGACGGTTCGAGTGGCGTGGTCCGGACAACCCCGCTCAGCAACCCACGGGCGGCCTCGACGTCGCCCAAGGTCAGGAGCTCCCTCATTGCCCGATCGTCGCACCACCGGCCGACCGGCCCGCACGCGGCCAGGTGGGCGCGTGCCGCTGCCAGGGCGCGATCATCTCGAACTGGCCCGCCACCGCCAGCAGCGTCAGCTCCGAACCGGGCGGCCCGACGATCTGCACGGCCACGGGCAACCCGTCGGGACGCATGCCGACCGGTACGACCAGGGCTGGCAGCCCGGCGATGTTCCAGGGTGCCGCGTAGGGCGCGTACCGGATGTTGGCCACCATGTTGGCCCGCCAGGACCGCCGCGACCAGCCGTCGGCGGCGATGGGCGCGCTCGCCAGCGCGGGCGTGATCATCAGGTCGACGCCGTGGTCGGAGAAGAAGCCGATCGACCGCTCGCGCCATCCCGCGCGATCCGCCTCCCGGACGTACCCCTTGCGTAGTGCCCACGCGCCGAGGGCGACGTGCCGGCGGGTCCGTGGCTGGAGGGTCTTCCGGTCGAGGCCGGCGGCCTCGGCGTCGCGGCACGCGGCGCCGAACCAGGTCGCGATGCCGCGCAGGCCGAGCGACGTCGGATACACCGGGTCGGCGGTGACCGCGTCGTGCCCGGCGGCGACCAGCAGTCGGGTCGCCTCGGCGACCGCGTCACGGTTGGGCTTGTCCGGCCGTACACCGCGGACGGGCGAGCGCAGCGACACGGCGACCTTGAGCCGCTGCGGCTCGACCAGCTTCTCCGGACGGCGGCCGGCCAGCACCGCGAACCCGACCGCGGTGTCCGCCACGGTGGTGGCGAGGATGCCGTGTTCGGTGAGGCCGTACCAGTCGTCGGCGCCCAGGTTGCAGGGCACCACGCCGCGCCCCGGCTTGAGCCCGATCAGACCGCAGCAGGCGGCGGGGATGCGGATCGAGCCGAGCCCGTCGTTGCCATGAGCGAACGGCACCAGGCCGGCCGCGACCGCGGCCGCCGAGCCGCCCGACGAGCCGCCGGCGGTGCGGTCGGTGCGCCACGGGTTGCGGGTCGTGCCCGACTCGTCGTCGCTCGTCGCCCACAGGCCCAGCTCAGGCATCCGGGTCACGCCGAGCACGACCGCGCCCGCGCCCCGCAGCCTGCGAACCACCTCGTGATCGTCTTCGGCCACCGGTCCACGCGCCGCCGCTGAGCCGTTCCAGGTGGGCAGGCCGGCGACGGCCGTGTTCTCCTTGACCGCGACCGGCACGCCGGCGAGGGGCAGGTTGGCAAGGTCGTCCTGCTCGTCGACCTTTTCCGCCTCGACGATCGCCTCACCGCCCCGCACCACCCGAAACGCGGACAGCACCGGATCGGCGGTCGCGATGTGGTCGAGATGGTCGGCGACCACCTGCGTCGCGGAGGCGTCGCCGCGCCGCACGGCACGCGCGATCTGCTTCGCGGTCGCGCCGACCCACGTCTCCTGCACGGGCCCCTCCCCTTGGGCTAGCCGAGTGCCTGCTCCAGATCAGCGAGAAGGTCGTCGGCGGTCTCGATGCCGACCGACAGTCGCACGAGATCCGAGGGAACTTCAAGCGGCGAGCCGGCAGCACTCGCATGTGTCATCTTGCCGGGGTGCTCGATGAGGGATTCGACCCCGCCGAGCGACTCCGCGAGCACGAAGAGCTTCGTCCGGTTGCAGACGTCGACCGCCTGCGCCTCACCGCCCGCCGCGCGGAACGAGATCATCCCGCCGAAGCGGCGCATCTGCTTCGCCGCGGTCTCATGGCCCGGGTGGGTGGGCAGGCCCGGGTATAGGACCTGGGCGACCTTCGGGTGCCGCTGGAGGTACGCCGCGATGCGCTCGGCGTTGTCGCAGTGCCGATCCATGCGTACCCCGAGCGTCTTCACGCCCCGCAGGGTCAGCCACGCGTCGAAGGGGCCGTTGATCCCGCCCATGGCGTTCTGGTGGTACGCCAACTCGTCGCCCAACCCGGGGTCGGCGACGACGAGCGCGCCACCGACCACATCGGAGTGGCCGCCGATGTACTTCGTCGTCGAATGCACCACGATGTCGGCGCCGTGCGCGAGGGGCTGCTGAAGGTACGGCGACGCGAACGTGCTGTCGACGACCAGGAGCGCATCGTTTTCGTGCGCCAGGCCGGCGAGCCCGGCGATGTCGGCGATACCGAGCAGCGGATTGGTGGGCGTCTCGACCCAAATAATCCGCGTCTTGTCGGTGACCGCGGCACGCACCTGGTCGATGTCGGAGATGCGCGCGGCCGTCCAGGTCAGCCCCCAGCGCTCGGCCACCTTGGCGAACAGCCGGTAGGTGCCGCCGTACGCGTCGTCAGGGATCACCACGTGGTCGCCGGGCCGGCACACGGTGCGCAGGAGCGTGTCCTCGGCCGAAAGCCCCGACGCGAACGTCAACCCACGCCGACCACCCTCCAGCGCGGCCAGGCACTCCTGCAGCGCGTCGCGGGTCGGGTTGCCCGAGCGCGCGTACTCGTAGCCGAGCCGCGGCTCACCGACCGCGTCCTGCGCGAACGTGCTGGTCTGGAAGATCGGCGGCACCACCGCGCCGGTGCGCGCCTCCGGCTCCTGGCCGGCGTGGATGGCGAGCGTGTCGAACCCGTACGTCATTAGGTCGAGGCTAGTCTTCCCCGGTCCCGCCCACACACACGCCGCGCCTTACTCTTCCCGGATGGCCGAATGCTTGTTCTGTGGCATCGTCGCGGGCTCGGTACCAGCGTTCGTGGTGGCCGACGAGCCCGGCGGGGTCGCGTTCCTCGACGCCAGGCCGGTCTTCAAGGGCCACGTCCTGGTCGTTCCGCGCACGCACGTCACCGTCCTCGGCGACCTGCCCACCGGCGACCTGGAGCCCTACTTCGGCCTGGTGCGGCGCCTGTCACTCGCCGTCGAGGCCGGCCTAGGAGCAGGCGGGACCTTCGTCGCCATGAACAACAAGGTGTCGCAGTCCGTGCCGCACCTCCACACACACGTGGTACCGCGGACGAAAGGCGACGGCCTCCGCGGTTTCTTCTGGCCCCGGACGCGGTACACGTCTGACGACGAGGCCAGCCTGTACGCCGAGAAGATCGCCGCAGCCCTCGGGTAAGGCTCGGGCGGCCCCTGGCGTTACCCATGTCGGAGGTGTCAACCCGTGTTCCTACGACGCGTGAAAATCGACCTACCCACGCCCGACCAGGCGCTACCCGGCCGCACCACCGAGATGCCGGTGGCCGCGCGCCACACCGTCCTGGGCACCCCGCTGCGTGGCCCCTGGCCCGCCGGCGCCGAGGTGGCAGTCTTCGGGATGGGCTGTTTCTGGGGCGCTGAGCGACTCTTCTGGCGCCTGCCCGGCGTGATATCGACGTCGGTTGGCTACGCCGGCGGCAGCACCCCGAACCCGACCTACGAGGAGGTCTGCTCCGGCCTCACCGGCCACGCCGAGGTGGTCCAGGTGGTCTACGACCCGACGAAGATCGGGTACGAGCAGCTGCTCAAGGTCTTCTGGGAAAACCACGACCCGACCCAGGGCATGCGCCAGGGCAACGACGTCGGCACCCAGTACCGCTCGACCATCTACACCACGTCTGACGCCCAGGCGAAGGTGGCGGAGGCGTCACGGGAGGCGTTCGCGCCAGTGGTGCGAGCGGCCGGGCACGACGAGATCACAACCGAGATCGAGCCCCTGCGCGAGTACTACTTCGCCGAGGATTACCACCAGCAGTACCTGTCGGACGCGAAGAATCCGAATGGGTACTGCAACCACGGGCCAAACGGGATGACCTGCCCCATCGGGGTAGCAAAGACCGACGCCTGACCCGTCGCGAGAAGCTGGGCAACAATAACGGCGCACCGACGTACCGGTGCGCCGTTCGCTTGATGACTTGGTCAGAGTTGATCGCGGAGGACTGCCAGCCGTAGACCATCACCTGCTCGCGCCCAGGTGCGCCAGCCGTTGACCTCATAACCAGCCAAGAATCGCGCTGCACCCGAGGGGGTATCGAAGATCTGGCCATCCTCTAACAACAGCCGACCCTCCTTAGTGACGACTGCACGGTAGACCGAGCCACGCCGCCGCCATTCCAGCCCTTCACCGGGGCGCAACAGACCTGCCCGCAACAGTGTCATGAGCTCCCCAGCGCCTCGTGCCCGATCCACATCCGAGGCCTTCGGCGCTGGGCCATCGAGGTCAAGCAGGCGCCTCAATACAGAGTTGGGCGTGTCCACGAAAGGCTTCGCCTCCTGCTGCAAACGGTGATAGACGTCGTCATCGACTCGGATCGTCGGCACCACTGCCGCCTCCTCGCGCATCAGGGATCATACTCAACAGTTCTACATTGTGACAGTGAGACAGTCAAGCCTTGGTGTCCTGTGCAGATTTCTGTACAGTTCAAGCGTGACGATCCTCCATGACCCACAGCAGGTGAGCGTGACCGAAGCCGCTCAACGAGGCGTGGCTGGCCTGGTGTCTGATGCCGAGCACGGTTCGGATGTTGTAGTGACCCGCAGACAGAAGCCGGTCGTAGCGGTCGTCAGCATGCATCGCCTCACTCAGATCGAAGAAGCCGTAACCGACCTGCACGACCTCGCGCTTGTCCTCGCTCGCTCAGCAACCGATAAGGGGCGACGCACGGCAGTCGACGACGTGCTAGCAGCATTCGGCCACACCCGTGATTCCATCGAGGCACTCCAGGACGACGAGTGATCGATGGCAGAGATAACCTTCACCGACGCGGCGATCGACGACCTACGCCGCATCGGGCCCGACGCGGTCCCAAAGGTCCTGAAAAAGATCCTCCTGCTGGCGGAAAACGCCGAGGCCGGCTACCCACTCGGTGGCGACCTGACCGGCTTCCGGAAGCTAGTGGTGGGACGCAACACTTGGCGGGTCATCTACCGCATCACTGATGACAAAGGAATCGAGATCTGCGAGATCTGGGCGGTCGGTGAGCGCGCCGACGCCGAGATCTACCGCGAGGCGACCTCACGCCTCCGCAGCGCGACCGAGGCGAGACCCGAGCTCGCGGCACTCGCCAAGGTCGTTGAACAGTTGGGTCGGCTGGCGGGCGACGTCATCGTTCCCCAGCCACCACCGAGAGAACCTGTACCAACCTGGCTCGCCGACCGACTGATCTTCACTGCTGGGGTGCCACGCGAGCAGGTCGCAGCACTCGACCTACAGCGAGCGGTTGATCTTTGGACCAGCTACATATCTGGCGAGCGTTAGCGACACGACCCTACCTACGACCTGCGCCAGCTGATGCGAAACCCAAACGGGATGACCTGCCCGATCGGGGTCGCTCGCACCTGATCGTCGGCGTCGGCTCGATGTGCGGTGGCGGGGCCGCAGGCGCCGACACGCTGCGGCGCCTCCCGCCGATCAAGGGCATTCGCATCGATCAAGGACAAACGCACGCGGAAAAGAGATCCAACCACGTGCATTCGCCCTTGATCGGCGGGGAGAGGCGGGCGACGGCGGGGAGAGGCGACCGACGGCGGGGAGAGGCGGGCGACGGCGGGGCCGAGCGGGCGGGCGGAGCGGGCGACGGCGGGGCCGAGCGGGCGCGCGGGCGGAGCGGACAAAGGCTGCGGAGCGGGGCGGGGAAATAAGCGTTGCCGATCTCCCCGGGGAGTGGATAGCGTGGCGGTACACGGGAAGGGAGGTGGTCCGGCTTTGTGTAGCTATAGGACTCGTGAGGTGGCTGTCCGCTAGCCGCTGTCCTTGACAGAGCACGTCGTCGAGACCGTGTGACAGCGGTGCGGCGAAACCAAGTCAGACACCCGACCCCCGGGGTTCCGGCCTAGTCCAGCCGGTCCACGCACGAGCGTGGAGGCCCCGGGGGTTGTCTAATATCTGGCGTGCGTGAGCTGATCATCCTCGGCACGGCCAGCCAGGTGCCGACCCGGCACCGGAACCACAACGGGTACTTCCTGCGCTGGGATGACCAGGGGATTCTGTTCGACCCGGGTGAGGGCACGCAGCGGCAGATGCTGCGGGCGGGCGTCGCCGCGAGCGACATCACTCGGATCTGCGTGACGCACTTTCACGGCGACCACAGCTTGGGGCTGCCGGGGATCATCCAGCGGCTGTCGCTCGACCGGGTGTCACATCCCGTCATCGCTCATTTTCCCGCTAGCGGCGCCGGGTACTTCAAGGCGCTGCGGCACGCGACGAGTTTCTACGAGACGGCCGACGTGCGCGAGGCGCCCGTTGAGAAGCAGGGCCCGATCCCCGGCACGATGATCGAGGCGCTGCGGCTGCGGCATCCCGTCGAGACCTACGGGTACCGGCTGATCGAACCCGACGGGCGGCGCATGCTGCCCGACAAGCTCGCGGCGCACGGCATCGCTGGTCCGGCGGTGGGTGAGTTGATTCGTGCCGGGCAGCTCCAGGGTGTGACCCTCGCGGAGGTCAGCGTGCCGCGGCCGGGCCAGCGCTTCGCGTTCGTCATGGACACGGGTCTCTGCGACAACGTCTACGCCCTCGCGGAGGGTGCCGACCTGCTGGTGATCGAGGCGACCTTCCGGTCGCAGGACGCCGGGACCGCCGCGCAGGCCGGCCATCTGACCGCGGCGCAGGCAGCGCGCGTGGCGGCGGAGTCACGAGTACGCCGGCTGGTGCTGACGCACTTCAGCCAGCGGTACGACGATCCGGCCGGCTTCGCCGCGGAGGCACGCGAGCACTTCGAGGGCGAGCTGATCATCGCGGAGGATCTGATGCGGGTACCGGTGCCGGCGCGGCTACCCTCGACGGCGTGACCGTCGTGATCCGAGCCGGGGCCGAAGATGACCTGGCGGCGATCGGCGAGCTGCATTTCCGGTCGAGGGTGGCGGCGTACTCGGGGTTTGTCCCGGTCGACGATCTCACCGCGATGCCGGCCGGCGCGATGGTCGACTACTGGGTCGAGCGGTGGCGGTACGAGCAAGGCGATCACCAGCTCACCGTGGCCGAGCTGGGCGGGGTGGTCGTCGGGTTCACCTATATCGGGCCCGACGCGGAGCCGGATACCGGCATCTTGAACGCCATCCACGTCGACCCTGACCGGGTGGGCAGCGGCGTGGGCAGGGTGCTGATGCGCGACGCTCTCGCGAAGCTGGCCGCGAGCGGCTGGCGCCGGGCGGTGCTGTGGGTGCTCACGGGCAACGCGCGGGCCCGGCGCTTCTACGAGCGGGGCGGCTGGGTGCCGGACGGCGTCGAGCGCGAGGACCACATCGGTACGGCGCTCGTGCGCCACATGCGATATAGCCGGCCGCTGCCGTAGGACTGGACTGGCCGGGCGAGGGTATGTGATCGATGCATGCGGGGGAACCGGCGACCACGTACTCTCGCCCGCCATACCCACCCAAACCGGGGGAACGCCTGGCCGGAGGCGTCGGACCAGCGGAGGCATGCTGGCCACCGGACTGCTGGGTGGGTGTTCCGCGGGTCGCCACGGTGCTGGCGGGGCACCGGGGCGTCACCGCCGAATATGGGTCATGGTTGCTCGAAGGAGCCACGGTTGTCTGGGGCACGCCGCTCCCGCCACCGGCCTCCGCCGGGTCTCTCGCGCCAGCTAGGCAGCGCGCGGAGCCCGTTGAGGTCGTGCCGGGCCGTCCATGCCTCGCGCCAGGGCCGGCGGGATGCCGCCTCGGCGCGCTCGGCGAGTCGTCTGGGCGGGCACGGCCACTCCGAGCCGCACCAGACACACTCACCGACCTGGTTGGGTTGTACGTGCCGCCCGAGCATGTACTGCGCGTCCCGCCACAGCAGGCGGTCCACCACGTCGGCCGGCTCTGTCTGATCCACGCTGACCATCGGTTCCCCCTTTCGGGAGCTACGACTAGTCAACCGGCCGGCGCCTGACCGCAACCGGACAGGATGTGCGACTCCCCGAAATTTCCACTTTTGAGGGGGGCGATAATGAGTCATGGGCGACACGCCGTTGTTGCGCCGCGTACGCGAAGCGGTCATCGGTGACGACCAGGTGATGTGGGGCCCGTACGGTCCGCGCCGCGTGACGTACGCCGATTACACCGCGTCCGGACGCGCTCTCAGCTTCATCGAAGAGTTCATCCGCGACGAGGTGCTGCCACGCTACGCCAATACGCACACCGAATCGTCCGGCACGGGGCTCCAGACCACCCGCTTGCGCGAAGACGCCCGGGCGATGATCCGCGACTGCGTCGGCGGTGACGAGAACACCGTCGTCATCTTCGCCGGATCGGGCGCCACCGGTGCCATCGACAAGCTCATCTCGGTACTCGGCCTGCGGCTGCCGGCGTCGCTCGACGACGCCTATGGCCTCCGTGACATGATCCCGGCGCGCGAACGTCCAGTGGTCTTTATCGGACCGTACGAGCATCACTCGAACGATCTGCCGTGGCGCGAATCAATCGCGGACCTCGTGCTGATCCCTGAAGATCATGATGGCCATGTCGACCAGGACGCGCTGGAGGCGGCGCTGATCCGGTACGCGGATCGCCCCCTGAAGATCGGGTCGTTCTCGGCCGCGTCGAACGTCACCGGCATCCTCACCGACACCGAGGCGATCGCGGCGCTGCTACACCGGCACGGCGCGCTGTCGTTCTGGGACTACGCGGCCGCCGGGCCGTACGTCGACATCCGCATCGACGGCAAGGACGCGATCTTCCTGTCGCCGCACAAGTTCGTCGGCGGGCCTGGTACACCGGGCGTGCTGGTGGTGCGGCGCGAGCTGATGCGCAACCGGGTGCCGACGGTGCCGGGCGGCGGCACCGTCGACTACGTCAACGCGCACGAGCACCACTACCTCACCGACCCGGCGCACCGGGAGGAGGGCGGCACGCCCGCGATCGTCGAGTCGATCCGGGCCGGCCTCGTGTTCCAGCTCAAGCGTGCCGTCGGGACGGATGTGATCCGGGAGCAGGAGGAACAGTTTCTGCGCCGGGCGGTCACGGCCTGGAGCGCGAATCCCGCCATCCAGATCCTCGGCAACCTCAGCGCCGACCGGCTCTCGATTCTCTCCTTCGTGATCCGCCGCCCGAACGGCCGCGGCCTACACCACAACTTCGTCGTGGCGCTGCTCAATGACCTCTTCGGCATCCAGTCGCGCGGCGGCTGCTCGTGCGCTGGACCGTACGGCCACCGGCTGCTGGGCGTCGACCTGGAGCTGTCGCACCGGTACGAGGCGGAGATCGTCGCGGGCTGCGAGGGGATCAAGCCCGGATGGGTACGGGTCAGCTTCAACTACTTCCTGACCGACGTGGTCTGTAGGTACCTGATCGACGCCGTGGACCTCGTCGCCACGCACGGGTGGAAGTTGCTGCCGGAGTACCGGTTCGACCCGCACACGGCGCTCTGGCGGCACCGCGCGGGCCTCGTGGAGCCACCGCTGCGGTTCGGCCAGCTCTGGTACGACGAGGACGGGCGGCTGTCCTGGCCGGCCCACCACGAGCGGGCCGACGAGGAAGCGCTCGCCGGCTACCTGGCGTACGCCCGGGAGCTGCTGCTCGACCTGCCTGAGCCGGACCTCGACGGCCACCCCGGCGACGCGGTGTCACCGCGCTTCGAGGAGCTGCGCTGGTTCGAGCTGCCGGCCTGTTCGCTCACAGCGGATTCGGGCATTGACCGGCGTCCGGCCGCGTTCCGGACGTCATGAGTACCGAACAGGACGTCTTCGACGCGTACTCCCAGGTGGTCACCACCGTCGCCGGCAAGGTCCTGCCCAGCGTGGCCGCCCTGGCGGTGCGCACGGCCCGCGGCGCGGGCGCCGGATCGGCCGTGACGTTCACCGACGACGGTTTCCTGCTCACCAGCGCACACGTGGTCGCCGGCGCGACGGGCGGCATGGCGACATTCGGCGACGGCCTGGAAACCCGGTTCGACGTGGTCGGCGCCGACCCGCTCTCCGACCTCGCCGTCCTCCGGGTACGCGCCACCGGCGCCCCGCCCGCTGAGCTCGGCGACGCCGACCGGCTGCGGATCGGGCAACTCGTGGTGGCGGTCGGCAACCCGATGGGTCTGGCGGGCTCGGTGACCGCCGGTGTCGTGTCCGGCCTCGGCCGCTCCATCCCGACCCGCGACGGCCGCAACGTGCGCCTCATCGACGACGTGATCCAGACCGACGCCGCCCTCAACCCGGGCAACTCCGGTGGCGCGCTCGCCAACTCCAACGGCTGGGTGATCGGCGTCAACACGGCGGTCGCTGGGTACGGGCTCGGGCTCGCCGTGCCGATCAACACGAACACCCGGCAGATCATCGGCGAGTTGGTGTCGACCGGCCGGGTGCGGCGTGCCTGGCTGGGCGTCGCGGGCGCACCCGTGCCCCTGCCACCGCCGGTAGCCGAGCGGCTGGAGCAGAAGATGGGCCTGCGCGTGGTGGAGGTCGTGCCCGGCAGCCCCGCAGGCGTGGCCGGCATCTACCTGGGCGACGTGATCGTCTCAGCGGGCGGGCGCCCGGTGCCGAACGTGCAGGCGCTCCAGCGCCTGATGCTGGGCCCCGCGATCGGCACCCGCATGCCCGTGACGCTCCTCCGCCGAGGCGCCTTCGTAGACGTGGTGACCGTCCCTGCGGAACTCTCGTGATCAGGGCGTCCCTCAAGTCGCCCTAACAACTTGAGGGACGCGCTGATCACGCGCTAGGCCAGCTTCTTGGACAGGTTCTGGTCCAGCGCGTTCATGAACTCGTCCGTCGTCAGCCACGGGGCGTCGCGCGAGATCAGCAGCGCCAGGTCCTTCGTCATCTGGCCGCCTTCGACCGTCTCGACACAGACCTGCTCCAGCTTCTCCGCGAACTCCGTCACCGCCGGCGTGCCGTCGACCTTGCCGCGGTGCGCCAGGCCCCGCGTCCACGCGAAGATCGAGGCGATCGGGTTGGTGGAGGTCTTCTCGCCCTTCTGCCACTGCCGGTAGTGCCGGGTGACCGTGCCGTGCGCCGCCTCGGCCTCGACGGTCTTGCCGTCCGGGGTCATCAGCACCGAGGTCATGAGGCCGAGCGAGCCGAAGCCCTGCGCCACCGTGTCGGACTGCACGTCGCCGTCGTAGTTCTTGCAGGCCCAGACGAAGCCGCCCTCCCACTTGAGCGCGGCGGCCACCATGTCGTCGATCAGCCGGTGCTCGTACGTGATGCCGGCGGCAGCGAACTCGTCCTTGAACTCGTTGTCGAACACCTCGGCGAAGAGGTCCTTGAAGCGCCCGTCGTACGCCTTCAGGATCGTGTTCTTCGTCGACAGGTAGACCGGGTAGCCGCGGTCGAGACCGTAGCGGAACGAGGCGCGGGCGAAGTCGCGGATCGACTCGTCGAAGTTGTACATGCCCATGGCCACGCCGCCGCCGGGGAACTGCGCTACTTCGAACTCCATCGGCGCCGAGCCGTCAGCGGGCGTAAAGGCAAGCGTGAGCGTCCCGGGCCCCGGCACCACGAAGTCGGTGGCCTTGTACTGGTCGCCGTGCGCGTGACGGCCGATGATGATCGGCTTGGTCCAGCCGGGCACGAGGCGGGGCACGTTCGCCATGATGATCGGCTCGCGGAAGACCACGCCGCCGAGGATGTTGCGGATCGTGCCGTTGGGCGAGCGCCACATCTTCTTGAGGCCGAACTCTTCGACCCTCGCCTCGTCCGGCGTGATGGTGGCGCACTTGACGCCGACGCCGTGCCGCTTGATGGCGTTGGCGGCGTCGACGGTGACCTGGTCGTCGGTCTCGTCGCGGTGCTGGATCGAGAGGTCGTAGTACTCCAGCTCGACGTCGAGGTAAGGCAGGATCAGCTGCTCCCGGATCTGCTTCCAGATGATCCGGGTCATCTCGTCGCCGTCGAGCTCGACGACTGGGTTGTTCACCTTGATCTTCGCCATCGCGCCGGCGCTCCTCTCGCGGGGATTCATTAAGCAGTACGAGCGTACTGCACAGCCTAGACTCGTCTGCATGCCGCTCACTCGCACCCTCGGCGACATCACAGTCATCGCACTCAGCGACGGCCAAGGCCCGTTCTTCTTGCCCCGAAATGAGGCATTTCCCGAGGCCACGCCCGAGCAGTGGGCACTCGCCGACGCCCGCGACCCGGGCGCCCGCGGGCGGGATGGGCGCTGGCTGCTGCAGTTCCGGTGCTTCGCGATCCGCCACGACGACGGGCGGGTGACGCTGGTCGACGCCGGCATCGGGCCGGCCGACTCGCCGGCCGCGAGCTGGGCACCCGTGCCCGGGCGGCTGCCCGAGGAGTTGGCTGCTGCCGGCATCGACCGCGCCGATGTCGACACCGTCGTGATCACGCACCTGCACACCGATCACGTGGGGTGGGCGGTCGTCGGGACGCCGTACTTCCCGAACGCGAGCTACCTTGTGCCTCGCGCGGACGCGGACGCCGTCGACGAGCTCAACCCCGCGCTGCGTGAGCGGTTGCTCGACCCGCTGGCCGCCGCCGGTCAGCTACGGCTCGTCGCCAGCGACACCCCGATCGCCGCGGGGGTCAAGGTGGTCGCGACCCCCGGCCACACGCCGGGGCATCAGTCGGTACTGGTAGAGCGCGCCGATGAGGCGGTGGTGGTCACCGGAGACCTGCTCGTGCACGCCATCCAACTCGTCGCGCCCGCCGTGGCGTACACCCTCGAGGTGGACCCCGACGCGGCGCGCGACTCGCGCACGAAGCTCTTGGCCCCCGGCATCATCCTCGCCACACCACACCTCACTGCGCCGTTCGTCCAGGTTTAAGGGCGTATTCATCGGCATCGACCAGCGTCAGGGTCATGCCTGAGACGTACCCCTTCAACCGGCGACGTTTCGTCGCCGGCGCCGCAGGACTCGTCGTCGGTCCCATGCTGGTCGCGCCCGACGGCGCTTTGGCCCATGTACCCTCCACCGCAGGTGGGCCGTTGCCCACCGGCCTGTTCACTCTCGGGGTCGCCTCCGGCGACCCGCTCCCCGACGCGGTCGTGATCTGGACCAGGCTCGCACCGCAACCGCTCGCCGGCGGCGGCATGCCCGACCGCGCCGTACCCGTTTCGTGGGAGGTCGCGGACGACGAGGGCTTCCGCCGGGTGCGCCGGCGCGGCGTCGCGACCGCGGCATCGCGCTCCGGCCACTCGGTGCACGTCGACGTGCAGGGCCTCCGGCCGGACACGGTGTACTGGTACCGGTTCCGGGCCGGCTCGGAGGTGTCGCCGGTCGGCCGCACCCGCACCGCGCCCGCCTCGCACGCCCGGCCACGGCAGTTGCGGTTCGCGATCGCGAGTTGCCAGAACTACGAGAGCGGCTACTACACCGCCTACCGCCACCTGTCCGAGGAGGATCTCGCGTTCGTTGCGTTCCTCGGCGACTACATCTACGAGGGCCGGCCGAACCCGGCCGCGCTGCGCGCCCACGAGGGCACGGACGAGCCGTACACACTGGAGCAGTACCGCAACCGCCACGCCCAGTACCGGTCGGACGTCGATCTGCAGGCCGCGCACGCGGCGTTCCCTTGGATCGTCACGCTCGACGACCACGAGGTCGACAACAACTGGGCCGACGAGATCCCGCAGGACCCGGACCTGCAGACGCCGGAGGCGTTCCGGGCCCGGCGGATCGCGGCGTTCCAGGCTTACTACGAGCACATGCCGCTGCGCCGCACGTCGCTGCCGCGCGAGCTGGACATGAAGCTGTACCGCCGGCTGCGCTTCGGCGACCTGGCCAGCGTGCACGTGCTGGACACCCGGCAGTACCGCAGCGACCAGCCGGCCACGATCGAGGCCGCCATGGACCCGTCGCTGTCCATGACCGGGCCGGAGCAGGAGCGCTGGCTCGTGCGGGGCATGCGGTCCTCGGGTACCGGCTGGAACCTGCTCGCCAACCAGGTGATGTGGGCGTCGAACGACCGCCGCGCCGGGCCGGAGAAGGTGTTCGACCTCGACAACTGGGACGGGTACCGGGTGCAGCGGCGCCGGCTGCTGGAGTTCTTCGGTTCCGGGCAGGTCGACAACCCGGTGGTGCTGACCGGCGACCGGCACTGCACATGGGTGTGCGACCTCAGGCCCGACTTCGACGACCCCAGCTCGCCGGTCGTGGGCGCCGAGATCACCGGCACGTCGATCGCGTCCGGTGGCAACGCGAACCCGGCGTCGTTCCACGCCACGTACGACCCGATCATGGCAGAGAGCCCGCACTGGAAGTACATCGACAACCAGCGCGGGTACGTGGTCTGCGACGTCACGCCGGACCGGATGCTCAGCTCGCTGCGGCTGGTCGACACCGTGTGGGCGCCGACGGCGAACGTGCGCACGGCCGCCCAGTTCGTGGTCGAAGCCGGCCGTCCGGGCATCTCGGTGGTTTCGCAGGAAGCGACGCCACCGGCGGCGCTCCGCTCCGCGGGCCCGGTGTTCCCAGTCGACGACGACCAGGACTCCCACCCACTCCAGTAGTGATCAGGGCGTCCCTTGAGCTGCTCTAACGACTTGAGAGACGCCCTGATCATGGGAGAGCTAGAGGTTGGCTACGTCGGCCTGCTTGCTGCGGACGGCCTCGGCGGCCTCCTTGAGAGCCGCCAGCTCCGACTCGGTCAGGTCGGTCTCGACGACCCGGTTGACGCCCTCGGCACCAATGGCCGCCTCGACGCCCAGGTAGACGCCCGAGATGCCGTACTCGCCGTCGACCCACGCGCAGACCGGCATGACGGCGCCGGAGTCCTCGGCGACCGCGCGGGCCATGCGGGCCGCAGCGGCCGACGGGGCGTAGTACGCCGAACCGGTCTTCAGCAGCGCGACCACCTCAGCGCCGCCGTTGCGGGTGCGGACGACGAGCTCCTCAATCTTCTCGGCGGGCAGCAGCTCCGACAGCGGCTTGCCGTTGACCGTGCACTGCGACGGCACCGGCACCATCGTGTCGCCGTGCGAGCCGAGGGTCAGCGTCTTGACCGACGCCACCGGTACCGCCAGCGTCTCGGCGACGAAGTGGCTGAACCGGGCGGTGTCGAGCATGCCGGCCTGGCCGAGGACCCGCTGCTTCGGGAACTGGGTGGCGATCTGGGCGAGCGCGGTCATCTCGTCGAGCGGGTTGGACACGACGATGACGACGGCGTTCGGCGCGTACTTGGCGACGTTCTCAGACACCTGCCGGACGATCTTCGCGTTGACGCCGAGGAGGTCCATGCGGCTCATGCCCGGCTTGCGGGGCAGGCCAGCGGTGATGACCACGATGTCCGAGCCCTCGATGGCCTCATAGCCCTCACCGTTCGGACCGGTGGTCTGGCCGACGACCTTCGTCTCGAAGCCCTCGATCGGCCGGGACTGGTTCATGTCCAGCGCCAGGCCCTCTGGCTTGCCCTCGACGATGTCGGTGAGCACGACCGTGTCGAAGATGTCGTACTCGGCCAGGCGCTGCGCGGTCGTCGAGCCGTAGAAGCCGGCGCCGACGACGGTGACCTTCTTGCCCATGGTCGTCTCACTCTCTGAAACCGGTCGGGGTTCTTTTTCCGGACCGTATCAGCCGTGTTTGGTACAGAAACCGTTGACCGGGTCACCTGTGCCGGTCCACACGTAAACGTCGCTGACCCAACTGCCGTCGCTGAGCTTGTTCCACAGGTCGCTGGTGTATCCGTCGCGACCGGTGTGTGGGGTACCGCGCGCCGAGCAGGCGATCGTCACGGTGTCGCCGTCGGCTACGGTGCCCGCCACGGCGTAACCGACACCCGGCCCGGCGCGGCGGTTGAGCGTGCTCCCGCCGTCGGTGTCGACGATGCCCTGGGTAAGACCGAGCGCCCCGTAGTTGCGGAGGCTGCCACCCACGGCGACCTGCTCCGAGCCGTGCCGGGCGGCCCCGCTGTACGACCGTCCGGTGTCGATGATCACCCACTTGCCGAAAGCGTGCCGGTCGATGTCGACGTACCGCCCGTCGCGGCGCAGCGAGAAGTGCACGTGCTTGCCACTCGAACGCCCGCCACACGAGACGTCGTTGCCGATGTTGCCCAGGAACGCGCCCTCGGCGACCCTTGCCCCGCTCGGCCGGATGTTGCCTTCGAGGTGGTAGTAGTCGGTGGCGAAACCCCGGTCGTGCACCACGCGCACCCAGCCCTTGCCAGACTTGCACATCGTGTACGCGAGACCGCCGCGCGCCGCGAGCACCTTGCCGTCGCCGCCAGCCAGGTCGATCGAGCTACGGACGCCGCCACTCATCGGGTGCGGTCCGCCCGTGTACCGCCAGGTCTGACCGACCGCGAACGGCAGCCGCATCCCGGTGCGACGGTCGGCACCCTCGGTCCTGTCTCCGAGGAGGCGGCGCTCGTCTCCACTGAGGATCGTCGCGTCCCCGCTCAACGTGGCAAACCGCGGCTCGCCCTCGATGGCCACACTCCAGCGCCCGTGCTCGCGATGTGCGACGAAGAGCCAGCCGTCCGGGTACTCCTCACCCGCCACCATGCGGACGGCGGTGCCGAAGCCCCACTCGACCGTGCTGCGCGCGATCGAGACCTCCGCACCCGGCACGCGGCCGCGGACGGCCGTGGCGAGGTCAGGTGGCGCCGCAAGCGGCGTCGTGGGCGCGGCAACCAGCCCGAGTGCGAGAGCCACGGCGGCGATTCGCATACCTCGATCATGAACAAAGGGTGCTAATCGGTCACGCCGCCACGCCGGTCAGACCTTTCCCACCCCTTTCTGCCCCGCGCCCCCGCGCCCGCTCGCGCCCGCTCCCCGCGTACCCGCCCGCCCCCGCGCCCGCTCCGCGCGTGCCCGCGCGCCCCCGCTCCGCGCGCCCCCGCGCCC
>NZ_JAIBNX010000123.1 GCF_026130045.1 Micromonospora sp. CPCC 205371 | reverse complement strand
GCGGTCTCGCGCCTGCCGAGTCGCGGGGCCGGCGGGCGCGAGACCGGTGGGGGGAAGGGTCAGCGCTTTCTAGCGGTGATGACGCGTTGGAGCAGGATGAAGACGAAGAGCAGGGCGCCGATCACGATCTTGGTCCACCAGGAGGAGAGGCGGCCGTCGAACGTGATGAGGGTCTGGATGACGCCCAGTACCAGTACGCCGAGCAGGGTGCCGAGCACGTATCCGGAGCCACCGGTCAGCAGGGTGCCGCCGATGACCACCGCGGCGATCGCGTCGAGCTCCATGCCCACCGCGTGCAGGCCGTACCCGGACAGCATGTAGAAGCTGAGCAGGACGCCGCCAAGGGCGGAGCAGAAGCCGCTGATCGTGTACACGGCGATCTTGGTGCGGGCGACTGGCAGGCCCATCAGCAGCGCCGATCGAGGGTTACCGCCGATGGCGTACGTGTTGCGCCCCAGCCGCGTGTATGCGAGCACGAACGCGGCGATCAGCACCACGATGATCGCGACGACCACGCTCGGCGAGACGAAGTACTCACCGAACCGGATGCGCGACTGCGCCATCGATACCCAGAACGGGTCGTCGATCGGGATCGACGAGGTGCCGATCGTGTAGCAGAGCCCGCGGGCGAGGAACATTCCGGCGAGCGTGACGATGAACGGCTGGATGTCGAAGTAGTGGATTATGCAGCCCATGCCGAACCCGAGCGCCGAACCGACGAGCAGCACGAGCGGCAGCACCACGAACGCGGGCCAGCCGCGCTCTTCCAGCAGCGACGCGGAGAGCATGGTGGTGAGCGCGACCACCGAGCCGACCGACAGGTCGATGCCGCCGGTCAGGATCACGAACGTCATGCCCACCGCGACGACGAGCAGGAACCCGTTGTCGATGAAGACGTTGAGCACGACCTGCGCGTCGCCGAACGCCTCGTAGTTCGCCGCGCCGATGCCGTACATGAGCGCCAGCAGGCTGAGCGTGGCCAGCACCGGCAGGTACTTCTGGTTGGGCAGGGAGATCCGGGACCGCACCTCGGAAAGCGTGCTCATGCCGGGACCTCCACTTTGGCTGGTGCTTCCGCGGTCGGAGCCGAGGGCGTTGGTGGTCTTTGGCGACGGCCCTTGAAGACCTTCTCGCGGAACGACGGTGACTGGATGAGGCACACGACCGTGACCACGAGCGCCTTGACCAGCAGGGTGGTCTCGGGCGGTACGCCGATCGTGTAGATGGTGGTGGTGAGCGTCTGGATGATGAGGGCGCCGATCACGGTGCCACCGATGGAGAACCGGCCGCCGGTCAGCAGCGTGCCGCCGATGACCACCGCGAGGATCGCGTCCAACTCGTACCAGAGGCCGGCGTTGTTGCCGTCGGCGCTGGAGACGTTCGAGCTGATCATCAGGCCGGCGATGCCCGCGCAGAGCGCGGCGAACATGTACGCCATCAGCTTGATCCGCCGTGACCGGATGCCAGCGAGCCGGCTGGCCTCGGCGTTGCCGCCGACCGATTCGACGAGCATGCCGAGGGCGGTGCGCCGGGTGAGCAGCACCGCGACCACGATCACGACGATGGCGATGAGCACCGGCACCGGGAACGTGAGCAGGTAGCCGGCGCCGATCTCCTTGTAGGGCGAGCTGTTGATCGTGATGATCTGCCCGTCGGTGATGAGCTGGGCGAGGCCGCGGCCTGCGACCATCAGGATGAGCGTCGCGATGATCGGCTGGATGCCGATGCCGGCCACCAGGAAGCCGTTCCAGAGACCGAGTAGCAGCGCGAGCCCCAGCGCCAGGACGACTGCTACCAGTACGCCGCCGACGCTGTTCTGGTCGCCCTGTTCACTGATCCGCCAGCAGGCGAGCGCGCCGCAGATCGCGACCACCGAGCCCACCGACAGGTCGATGCCTCCGGTGGCGATCACCAGCGTCATGCCGAGCGCCACCAGGATCAGTGGCGCGCCGAAGCGGAGGATGTCGATCAGGCTGCCGTACAGGTGACCGTCACGTACCTCGACCTTGAAGAAGCTCGGCGTGAAGATCAGGTTGCTCAGCAGGAGAACGACCAGGATGGCCACCGGCCAGAACAGCCGGTGCTTGGCAAGCCTGGTGATGGTGGTCATGCGACGCCTCCCGCAGCCGACACAAAGCGAAGGGAGCGCAGCGACCGAAGCGACTGTCGGCTACAGGGAGGCTTCGAGGCGCATGACCCGCGCGAGCGGAGGCGAGCGCCGGTTAGCTCAGTCATGCCCGTGCTCCACTCGCGATGGTCTCCATGATGCGGTCGGCGTCCACCTCGTCGTCGTTAGCCAGCTCGGCGATGAGGTGCCGGTCGCGCAGTACTGCGATCTTGTGGCTGAGGCGGAGTACCTCTTCCAGCTCCGCCGAGACGAACAGCACCGCCATCCCACCGTCGGACAGCGCCGCGACGAGGCGCTGGATCTCGGTCTTGGCGCCGATGTCGATGCCGCGGGTGGGCTCGTCGAGGATGAGCAGCCGCGGCTCGGTGATCAGCCAGCGTGCCAGCAGTACCTTCTGCTGGTTGCCGCCGGAGAGGTTGCGCACGATGGCCTCGGGATTCGCGGGCCTGATGTCGAGCGCCTTGATGTACTTGTCGACGAGCTCGTCCTGCCGTCGCCGGGGGATCGGCCGCGTCCAGCCGCGCACCGCCTGCATGGCGAGGATGATGTTTTCGCGCACGGTGAGCTCTTCGATCAGCCCTTCGGTGCGCCGGTTTTCGGAGCAGAAAGCGATGTCGTGGCCCATTGCGGAGCGCGGGCCGCGCATCGCCACCGGCTTGCCGTCGACCAGAAGCTGGCCTTGGTCGGCCTTGTCGGCGCCGTAGATGAGTCGGGCAACCTCGGTGCGCCCGGAGCCCAGCAGGCCGGCGAGGCCGACCACCTCTCCCTTGTGGATGGTGAGGTTGAACGGCGCCACGGCGCCCTTGCGGCCGAGGTCCTGCGCTTCGATCAGCGGCTGGCCTCGTTCCAGCGCGGCGAGCGCGGGCTTGGGCTGCTCCTCGAGCTGTTCCAGTACCTCGAGCTCCTTGCCGATCATCTTTCCGACGAGGTCGATGAGTGATAGCTCGCGGGTGATGTACTCGCCGACCAGCCGGCCGTTGCGCAGCACGGTGATCCGGTCGGAGATGGTGAACACCTGGTCGAGGAAGTGTGTCACGAAGAGGATCGCGACGCCTTCCTCCTTGAGCTGGCGCATGACCCGGAAGAGCTGCTCGACCTCGCTGGCGTCGAGGCTCGACGTTGGCTCGTCGAGGATCAGCACCTTGGCGGAGATGTCGATCGCGCGCGCGATGGCGA
This sequence comes from Micromonospora sp. CPCC 205371, assembly GCF_026130045.1. Taxonomy (GTDB): domain Bacteria; phylum Actinomycetota; class Actinomycetes; order Mycobacteriales; family Micromonosporaceae; genus Phytohabitans. Next base: position 21,291 of record NZ_JAIBNX010000123.1, on the reverse strand, counting down.
CCATCTGCTGTACGGCGAGCGAGTACGTGCTGAGCTGGGCCGAGACGTCGATGTCGAGCTGGAGCCGTTTGAGCAGCTCGGCGGCCCGCTTCTCCATCTGCGACCACTGGATCTTGCCGAACCGTCGCGGCTCACGGCCGATGAAGATGTTTTCCGCGACCGAGAGGTTCGGACAGAGGTTGACCTCCTGGTACACGGTGCTGATGCCGGCGTGCTGGGCTTGGAGCGGCCCGCTGAACCGCACATCCGTGCCGTCTAGGGTGATCTGCCCCTGGTCGATGTCGTAGACCCCGGTCAACACCTTGATCAGGGTCGACTTGCCGGCGCCGTTCTCGCCCATGAGGGCGTGCACCTCGCCCGGGAGCAGCCGGAAGTCGACGTCGCTGAGCGCCTTGACGCCGGGGAACTCCTTGCTGATCCCCGTCATCGTCAAGATGGCTGTACTCACTCGTGCTCGCCTTTCCCCTGGATGGCCTGGTAGTCGACCCTGCGGGTCAACTACCAGGCCTCTAGATCAGGTCAGTACTGCCGGCTGGGCAGAACCGCCTTGGCCTGCTCCTGCGTGAACGTGGTCTCCTCGGTGACCACCCGGGCGGGAACCGTCTCGCCCGCGTGGACCTTCTGCACCAGGTCCATGAGCTGTGGGCCAAGCAGCGGGCTGCACTCGACGATAAAGTTGATCTTGCCGTCGGCGAGCGCCTGCATGCCGTCCTTCACCGCGTCGACCGTGATGATCTTGATGTCGACACCCGGCTTCTTGCCGGCGCCCTCGATGGCCTCGATCGCGCCCAGGCCCATGTCGTCGTTGTGCGCGTAGAGCACGTCGATGTCAGGGTTCGCCTTCAGGAAGGCCTCCATGACCTCCTTGCCCTTGGCTCGCGTGAAGTCACCGGTCTGCGAGGCGATGATCTTGAACTTCGGGTCGGCCGCGATGACGTCGCCGAAGCCCTTCTTGCGGTCGTTCGCGGGGGCCGAGCCGGTGGTGCCCTGGAGCTCGACGATGTTCACCGTCTCGGTCTTGCCCTGGTACTCCTTGACCAGCCAGTCGCCGGCCTTCTTGCCCTCCTCGACGAAGTCGGAGCCGATGAAGGTCTTGTACAACGACGTGTCGGTCGAGTCAACCGCGCGGTCCGTGAGGATGACCGGGATGTTGGCGTCCTTGGCCTCCTTGAGGACGGTGTCCCAGCCCGACTCCACGACCGGCGAGAAGGCGATGATGTCGACCTTCTGCTGGATGTACGACCGGATCGCCTTGATCTGGTTCTCCTGCTTCTGCTGCGCGTCGGAGAACTTCAGCTCGATGCCGGCCTCCTTGGCGGAGTCCTGGATCGACTTGGTGTTGGCGGTACGCCAACCACTCTCGGCGCCGACCTGGGAGAAGCCCAGAACGATCTTTTCGCTGCCCGAGTCCGAACCGGAACCGCTGCCGGAGTCGCCGCCGTTATCGCCACAGGCGGCCAGGGGTGCGGCGAGCAGCCCGGCGGCGATGATCATGGATATCTTTCTGAGCACTGCGCACTCTCCTCATCGGGATAGCATCATTACCACTCGTCACTGTTAGCGCTAACATCCGCTGGAAGTCGGGAGCCTCCTTCAGGGGATGGGTCCTGCCTGTGGACGCGTACGTTCTCGGCATGCCATGACGATGCGATCGGGGTCGGGGTGGCCCTGCGCTTCGGTTGCGTGACGTGGTGTTTGCGAGAGTGTTAACGCTCACGTGGCACCTCGTCAAGGGCTTCACTTAATTGTGATGTCCCGGGTGGGCCCCTGAAAGGCTTCGTCATCGATCGATTTAGTTCGGCACTTGACGTCCAGAGGTGTGAGCGTTAACACTGCCACCACACATTCGTAACCCGGCCGGAGATGGGAGGTGCTCATGACAGCGCTGGCTGGCGCTCTACGACAAGTCCGGCTCGGCGCGTCTGGCGCCGCGCAGCGACCCGGACCTGTCGCCGCTCGCCCGGGTCATGCGCCCTTTGGGCCTCCCCGTAGCCGCCAGTCGCTCCGGTCGCTGCGATGCTGGCCCCCGCTGCGCGCGGGGGGGTCGGGCGCCGGAAGGCGCCCCGCAGGCCGCGGGCGTCCCGGGTGGTTCGCTCCCCCCCCGCCGCTTTGAGCGGCCTGCGGGCGGCGCGCCCTCACAGCTCCCTGCGCTTTGTGGCGGCTGCGGGAGGCGGCGCATGACCTTCCACGTCCGGGGGGTCCTGCTGCCCGACGACGAGGAGCGTGACCTCTGGTTCGTCGGCGACCGGGTCACGTTCGAGCCGGTGCGGGGCGCGACGACGATCGCCGACCGCGGATACATCGTGCCGGGGCTGGTCGACGCGCACTGCCACATCGGCATCGCCCCGGGCGGCGCCCCGATCGGCGATATCGCCCAGGCGAAGGAGTTGGCCGCCCAGGACCGCGACGCCGGGGTGCTCGCCATCCGAGACGCTGGTTCGCCGTACCCGTACCCCCAACTCGACGACGACCCGGACGTGCCGCGACTGGCCCGCGCGGGCCAGCACGTCGCCCCGCCGAAGCGTTACCTGCGCGACATCGGCGTCGAGGTCGGCGCCGCGGACGTCCCCGCGACGGTGGCCGCGCAGGCGCGCGCGGGCAACGGGTGGGTCAAGCTCGTGGGCGACTGGATCGACCGGTCGGTGGGCGACCTGGCGCCCGCGTGGGACGCCGCCACGCTGGCGGCGGCGGTGCGCGCCGCGCAGGCCGCGGGGGCGCGGATCACCGCGCACACCTTCTCCGAGGAGGCGGTCGCGGTCCTGGTGCGTGCCGGCATCGACTGCGTCGAGCACGGCACGGGGCTCTCGCTCGACCTGGTCGACGAGATGGCGCGACGGGGCACCGCGCTGGTGCCCACCATGATCAATATCGCGACGTTCGGCGACATCGCGGCTCGGGCGGCGGACAAATTCCCCGTGTACGCCGGCCACATGCGCGCCCTTGGCGATGGTTTCCCGGCGGTGGTGCGTGCGGCGTACGAGGCGGGCGTGCCGATCTACGTGGGCACCGACGCGGGCGGCGGCATCACGCACGGCCGGGTGGCCGACGAGATGCTGAGCCTGCACGCGGCGGGAATGAGCACGATCGACGTGCTGCGGGCCGGCTCCTGGGGCGCCCGTGAGTGGCTGGGCTTCCCCGGTCTGGTGGAGGGCGGCCTCGCCGACCTGGTGGTCTACGAGGCCGACCCCCGCCAGGATTTGCGAGTGGTGCGCGCGCCGCGACGGATCGTGCTGCGCGGCCGCGTGGTTGGATAGCCCTGTCTCAGCGCCGGGCGATGTCCCATACCCGGAAGCCGGTGCGGCCCGGGCATACCAGGCGCCGCTCGGTCCAGGAGCAGAACCTGGGAGCCAGAGGGTCTTCGAGCAGGCCCTCACCCAGTTCCTGACGCGAACCGTCGGCCGCGGTGACGCTGGCGAGCTTGCCGCCCTCGCCGAACGACAGCAGCGTGCCGGTGGAGACCCATGCCAGTGACGCCCGCCGGTCCACCTCGCCGAGCAGTTGCGTGCCGTCGTGATCGAACAGCGCGCTCGACGCCTCGCCTTGCGCCCCCGATCCGGTTACGAGCACCCGCGCGCCGCTGGGCACCAGCTGCTCGGCCCCGGCCGGCGCCTGCTTGCGCCAGACTTCCCGGCCGCTGGCCACGTCGATGGCGGCGACCTCCATGGACTCCTCCGTCGCGCCCCCGTCGAGCACGCAGATCCGGTCGCTGCCGCACGGGACCACGTCGTGGTAGCTGCGTCCGGGCGCGGCGCTGTGCAGCTCCCGTGCCGCCCCGCCGCCATCCACCTCGGCTACCACCACCCTGTTCGGGCCGGTCCCGCGATGGCTGCCGTACAGCCGCCCGTCATAGGCCAGATAGTGCGAGTCGGCCCCGATGCCGACCCCTGGGCGGGTGGACCGCACCGCGCCGGTGGCCGCATCTCGCACCACGAGCGCTCCACCGGCGGTGATCTGCAGCATCCGGGGATCGCTCAGGCCCGCGGGGAACGCGCCGTTGGACCCGCCGGGCAGCGCGTCGGCCGGGCCGTACATGCCCAGGCTGGCTACCGGCGGATCGGCCGGAGGCGCCTCGTCCCACACGACCCGGCCGTCGATCCAGTCGCGTGCCGAGATGGCGCCGGCCTCGGTCACGTGCACCAGTACGGAGCCGTAGAAGAGCAGGTCGTCCCCGTTGATGTCGAAGGGAAGCTCCCAGCGCACCTGGCCGGTGTTCGGGTCGACCACATACAGCAGCTGGTCCGGGACGGTGCCGTCGTTGTGCTCCCCAATCGCCAGCAGGGCCTGCGGCACCGCGATGATGCCGTTCGAGTCGTCGAACTCGCCGAGCGTGCGTGCTGGCCAGGCGGCCTTCCCGGTCTCCAGGTCGGCGGCGGCCACCCGCAGCGTGCCGTCCTCCTCCTGCCAGCCGGCGTACGCCCGGTTTCCCGCGATCGTGGTCAGCGCGAACCGGATCTGCTGGCCGCCATACCGGATCTCCTCGCCGAGCGGGCGCGCCGGGCCGAGTTGGACCGGCCGGTCCGGGGGCGGGGCCACCGGCTCGGGACCGGCGGCGTCGCGGGTCAGCCAAGATCCTCCGGTCAGGCCGGCGGCGAGCGCGCAAGCCGTGGCGAGGCCCGCCGCGACCAGCTGGGTGCGCCGGCGGCGCTCGCCCCGGTTGCGGGCGGTCGACGGATCACCCAGTGGAATCCCGTCGGCGTCGCGGCCGAGCGCGGTGAACATCCGGTCCAGATCAGTCGACATCGGTGAAACCTCCTCGTACCGGCTGCGGCACTAGGTCGCCGAGGGCGGCGGCCAGGCCGGCACGCCCCCGGGAGAGCCAGGACTTGACCGTGCCCGCGGACGCGCCGGTCTCGGCCGCGATCTCGGCGACCGAGCGATCCAGCAGGTAGTGCAGCGCTAGCGCCCGGCGGTGCGCCGCCGGCAGCGTGCGCATGGCTCTCACCAGCAACACGGTGTCGTCTGAGGGTGGCGCCGCGGGCGCCGGCGGCCGGGACGCGGCGGCGCGGGCCCTACGTACGCCCAAATGTCGCCAGCGATCGGTGGCCAGGCGGGTCACCACCAGCCGCAGCCACGCCTCGGTGTCGTCGTACCGGCTCACCCGCCGCCAGCGCTGCCATGCGCGTGCGTACGCCTCCTGCACGAGATCCTGCGCCTCGGCCGGGTCGCCGGTCAGCCCGTACGCATAACGCAGCAGGCGTCTGGACGTGTCCCGGTAGAACGCGTCGAAGCCGTCGGCCTCCGCCATCCTCACCGCCTATCGATAGTGTCTTGAAAGGGACACGGGCCGGTGCCGGATCGGGTTGCGGCAGGGGTGGATAGGATGCTGCCTCATGGCACGCGTGCTCACACCCCGTGCGGAGGACTTCCCCCGCTGGTATCAGGACGTCATCGCGAAGGCGCAGCTGGCCGACAACGGCCCTGTGCGCGGCACGATGGTGATCCGCCCGACCGGCTACGCCATCTGGGAGCGCATGCAGGCCGAGATGGACGACCGGATCAAGGCGGCCGGCGCGGAAAACGCGTACTTCCCGCTCTTCATCCCGGAGAGCTACCTGCGCCGCGAGGCTGAGCACGTCGAGGGCTTCTCGCCGGAGCTCGCCGTGGTCACGCACGGTGGCGGCAAGCAGTTGGCCGAGCCGGTCGTGGTGCGCCCCACCAGTGAGACCGTGATCGGCGAGTTCATGGCGAAGTGGGTCGACTCGTACCGCGACCTGCCGCTGCTGCTCAACCAGTGGGCCAACGTCGTGCGGTGGGAGCTGCGGCCGCGGATCTTCCTGCGCACCAGCGAGTTCCTGTGGCAGGAGGGGCATACCGCCCACGCCACCGACGCTGACGCGCGCGCCTACGCCCGCAAGATCCTGCACGAGGTGTACGAGGACTTCATGGTCGGAGTGCTCGGCATCCCGGTGCTGGTCGGGCGCAAGACGGCCGGTGAGCGGTTCGCGGGCGCCACCAACACCTACACGCTCGAAGGCATGATGGGCGACGGCAAGGCGCTGCAGATGGGCACGTCGCACGAGCTGGGGCAGAACTTCGCCCGCGCCTTCGACATCACGTACTCGTCGGCGACCGGTGGCCAGGAGCACGCCTGGACGACGAGCTGGGGCACCTCGACCCGGATGCTCGGTGGCCTGATCATGTGCCACGGCGACGACAACGGGTTGCGCGTGCCGCCGCGGCTGGCGCCGATTCAGGCGTACGTGATGATCGTCAAGGACGGCGACGGCGTGGGCGAGGCGGCGGCCAAGCTCCGCGACGCCCTGCGCGACGCCGGAGTCCGGGTCGGCTTCGACGATCGGGTCGACACGCCGTTCGGCCGCCGTGCCGTCGACGCCGAGCTCAAGGGCTATCCGGTACGCGTCGAGGTGGGCCCCCGCGACCTCGCGGCGGGCAACGCGGTGGTCGTACGCCGCACCGACGGCTCGAAGACCCCGGTGGCGGTGCCCGATGTGGTGTCGCGCGTGCTCGCCGCGCTGGAGGCCGACCAGCAGACCCTGCACGACCAGGCGCTGGCACTGCGCGAGTCGCGCACCGTCGAGGTGTCGACGCTGGCCGACGCGATCGAGGCGTCGAGCACCGGTTGGGCGCGGGTGCCGTGGTCGCAGGTGGGCTCGGCGGGTGAGGCCGAGGCCAACGGCAAGGGCGTGACCGTGCGGTGCCTGGTGCGCGCTGACGGTTCCGTACCGGACTCCGAGGACGAGCCCGACCTGGTGGCGGTCCTGGCGCGCGCGTACTGATGCGGTTCGCGCCGGGGCAGCTGATCCTGCACCGCAACGTCCGGCGTGGCCGGATCGGGTGGGTACGTCCCGCCCGGGTGGTCAGCGACGACGAGCGCGGCCTGCTGCTGTGGATCGCGCGCGGCACGCCGGTGGTCAACGAGGTGGCCGCCGACGGGCGGGGCATGCGGGCGATGCCGTTCACCGAGTGGATCACCACGTCGTACCGGCTGGCGCACGGCCTCTGGACCGGTCCGCCGGTGCTGAAGTTCCTGCCCACCGGCGTCCGCCACTCCGTGTGGTGGTTCCGCGACGACGCCGACCGCTTCAAGAACTGGTACGTCAACCTCGAAGAACCGGGCGTGCGCTGGGTCGACGGCGGCACCGCGGGGATCGACATCGTCGACCAGGATCTCGACGTGGTGGTCTGGCCCGACCTCCGCTGGGAGTGGAAGGACGAAGGGGAGTTCGTCGAGCGGCTCGCCTTTCCGGAGCACTACTGGGTGGCCGACGAGGCGGCGGTGCGCGCCGAGGGCGAGCGTGTGATCAAGGTCGCCGAGGCGGGGGAGTTCCCGTTCGACGGCTCCTGGATCGACTTCGTCCCCGACCCCGCGTGGCAGCCGCCACAGGAAGTACCGGTGGGGTGGGACCTACCCCCGAGAGCGGGTCTGGCACAATAGGTCGCTGGTATCGGCGTGCGTCCGCGCCCTCTAACCCGGACGCGCCGCCAGTCCACGAGCCTCCGGCGTCACAACCCCACGTGACGTCCGTCTGCTCACCCGAATCACACAGGAGCGAAAGCAACCGTGGCCGTTAAGATCCGGCTCCTGCGGATGGGCAAGATCCGCAACCCGCAGTACCGCATCGTCATCGCCGACTCGCGCACCAAGCGCGACGGCCGGGCGATCGAGTATGTGGGCATCTACCAGCCGAAGGAGCATCCTTCGGTGATCGAAGTCAAGTCTGAGCGGGTGCAGTACTGGCTGTCCGTGGGCGCGCAGCCCAGCGAGGCCGTCCAGCGCATCCTGGAGAAGACCGGCGACTGGCAGAAGTTCAAGGGCCTGCCGGCTCCTCCGCCGCTGCTGGTGGCAGAGCCGCGGGCCGACCGCAAGGCGGCGTACGAGGCCGAGGCCAAGGCTGCTGCCGGCGTGGCGGAGACCCCCGCCGCGAAGCCAGCGAAGAAGGCGACCAAGGCGGCGAAGGCCACGGCCGACGCGCCCGCCGAGAAGCCAGCCGAGAAGCCAGCCGAGAAGCCTGAGAAGACCGAGGAGCAGGCCGGTGCCGACTCCGGCGAGCAGGGCTGACGTGGCGCTCCGGCCCGCGCTGGAGCACCTCGTCAAGGGCATCGTCGACCACCCGGACGACGTCCGGGTACGGATGATCGACTCGCGCCGTGGCAAGCGGCTCGAGGTGCGCGTGCACCCCGAAGACCTCGGCACGGTCATCGGCCGCGGCGGTCGCACCGCCAAGGCCCTGCGCCAGGTCATCGGGTCGATCGGTGGGCGCGGCGTCCGGGTCGACATCGTCGACTCCTACTGATCCGTCATGGATCTTCGGACCGTCGGGCGCATCGGCCGGCCTCACGGCATTCGCGGTGAGGTCTTGGTGGAGGTGCGCACCGACGATCCTGACGAGCGGTTCGCCCCTGGCAAGGTGTTGATCACCGAGCCGGGGGCGCCACCGTCTGACCCTGCCGCTTACAAGGTGCCCGACCAGCTCACCGTCGAGGCCGTCCGCGCGCACCAGGGCCGGCTGATCGTGGTTTTCGAGGGCGTGTACGACCGCAACGTCGCCGAGGCCCTGCGCGGCGTGCTGCTGTTGGTCGACAGTGCCGACATCGCCGACCCGACCGATCCGGACGAGTTCAACGATCACCAGTTGGTGGGGCTGGCCGCGGTCACCACGTCGGGCGAGGCGCTGGGCGAGGTGGTTCGGGTCGACCACGCGCCGGCCTCAGACATGCTGGTGCTGCGCCGGCCAGAGGGGCGCACCGCGCTGGTGCCGTTCGTCAAGGCGATCGTGCCCGAGGTCGACCTGGCCGGTGGCCGCGTCGTCATCGACCCGCCGGAAGGCCTGCTAGACCTCTGAGCCCCGCTTCGAGACGCTGATCGCCAGCTCCACCCGCGAGCTGAGGTCGAGCTTCGCGAGAATGCTCGACACGTGCGTCTGCACGGTGCGCCGAGACAGAAACATCCTGGCGGCGATGTCGGGGTTCGACCTGCCCTCCGCCACCATCCGCGCCACCCGGGTCTCCGTATCGGTCAGCGCCTCCCAGCCGTGCTTGGGGCGCTTGCGCCTGCCCATCCGTCCACGCCGGACGCCGAACTGCCGCAGCCGCGCCTCGGCGCGCGCCGCGTCCCAGTTCGCCTCCAGCGTCGCGAAGCCACCCAACGCCGTGCCCAGCGCGTCCCGCGCCTCCGCTTCCCGGCCCGCCTGGATCAGTGCGACCGCCGCCTCCTCGGACGCCAGCGCGGCGTAGAGCGGCCACTCCTGAAACGCCTGCGCGGCACCGACCAGTCCATCCGGGTCGTCATCAGCGAGGGCACGGCACAGTAGAGCCGTCGCGCTCAGGCTGCGGGTCGGCTGCTTGGCGGCGAGCGCCTCGGTGGTGGTGGCCAGGTCGAGAGTGCGCTTGTGGTCGCCGACGACGGCGGCGAGCCGCGCCAGGTCGGCGCAGATCCGATAGATCACCCGTCGCTGGTCGAGCCCCCACGCCCGCTCCCAGACCGGATACAGCAGGTCGAGCGCGTGCTGCGGATCGGATCGCGACTCCTCCAGCAGTGCCTGCGCCCACCGGGTCAGGTATCCGTACTTGCGGCCGCCGACGCCGTCGTCCGGCTCCGGCAGATCTTCCCGCTCCGCCTGGTAGGTGCCGCGCCGGATCGCGACCAGCGCCGCCATGGCCCTCAGCCCCGGCGCCTGCCCGAGCGGGTCCGGCCCGTCGAGCCCGGCCTCGATCTCGGCGAGAGCGTCGTCCCACCGGCCGTCGAGCAGGCGCATGCGGGCTCGCAGGGCGTAGGTGAGCGCCAGGTAGACGCCGCCCGTGGCCTGGTTGTGTCGCACCGCGGTGGCGAGCGCCTCGTCCGCCTCGTCGAACCGGTCCAGCTCCAGCAGGCAGTATCCGCGCATCGCGTACGGGTCGGCCTGGAGGTCCGGCCGGATGCCACCGTGGAAGGCCAGCAGGGCCCGGTCGGCGAGCGCGTGCGCCTTGACCATGTCGCCCTCTGCGAACCGCAGCGCGGACAGCCCGAGGTAGCCGAGGCCGACCGCCTGAGCGTCCTGGTCGGCCTCGCCCTCCTCGACGGCGAGCCGCGCCGCCAGCTCACCCGCGTCGAACCGCTCCAGATAGAAGAGGCAGAACGCCGCGAAGCCCTCGAACCGGCCGGCCTCCCCCGCTGACAGCTCCGGCAGGCTGAGCGCCTCTTCGGACACGGCCACCGCCTCGTCGAGCCGCCCCTGCCGGAAGCACGCCTGCATGAGCAGCCAGCGGAGCGCCGCGCCGCCGTCGGTGGCCAGCGCGGCGCGCGCGGCCTGCTCGGCCGCGGCCGGGTCGCCGTCCCAGAGCAGCGCGCGCACGAGATGCAGTCGCAGTGCGGGCGCTGCGGGATCGGCACCGTCCAGCGCGGCAAGGGCTCTGCGCAGCAGCGGTACCGCCAGCCGCGGCGCCCGCACGATCAGGGCGTCCGCCTGCTGTGCCAGCCAGTCGACGGTGTGCGAGTCGAGTACCGTGCCGGCGAGCAGGTGCTCGGCGACCCGCTCCACCGGGGCGCCCGCCGCGGCCAGCACCTGCCCGGCGCGCAGACGAAGCGCGGTGCGCACGTTTTCCGGCAGGTGCTCGGCAAGCGCCTCCCGGATCAGGTCGTGCCGGAAGGCCAGCTGCTCACCGGTGTCGACAAGCAGGCCCGCCTCGATCGCCCGGACCAGCGTCTCGGAGACGGTGACGAGCGGGCTTCCCAGTACCGCCGACAGCTCGCCGGCGTCGATGGCCGGCCCCAGCACCGCGGCCATCTCCAGGATGTCGCGCGACTGGCGGGGCAGGAAGTCCAGCCGGCGCATGATCGTCTCGACGAGGGAACCCGGCAGCGGCGTCGACGTATGGCCGCTGACCTCCGCCACACCGTCCTCGACGGCGATGACCGACTCGCGGTACAGGGCGTCGACGAGCTCGGTCACGTACATCGGGTTGCCACCGGCGCGGGCGACCAGCCCGGAGAGGGCGGGACCGGCGGGCATGTCCAGGAGCTTCTCGACGAGCGTCGCGACCGCGGTCTCCGGCAGGGGTTCGAGCCGCAGGATGTCGGCGCCGTTCGCCGTGAGGCCGCGAACCAGCCCCGCGACGGACTCACTCTCCGCCGCGGTGCGAGCGGCGACGACCATGAGAAGGGACTGCTGCCGGACGCCTTGGGCGAGGCGGTGGAGCACGAGGACGCTGGGCGGGTCGGCCCACTGCACGTCGTCGACGATCAGCGCGACGGGACCGGCGGTCGACCACCGGTCCATGAGCTCCAGGATCGCCTCGGTGGCGGCGAACTCGTGGTTGGCGGCGCTGACGCTCTGCCCGAGGGCGTCTTCGCCCCGCAGCAGCCGGGCCACGCGTGCCCCGTCGTCGTCCGCCTCGCTCCGCGGGCCGGCGTCTTGTCGTGGGCCGGCTCTCATGCCCAGGCACGTGCCGATGGTGGCGAACGGCAGGTGCTGCTCAAGATCTTCGGCGGCGCCCCGCAGCACCCGCATCCCGAGCCGGCTGCACGTAACCGCGAACGCGTCGAGGAGGGTCGTCTTTCCGATGCCCGGCTCGCCCTCGACCAGCGCGACGGCGCCACGTCCCGAGGCGGCCTGTCGGGCCAGCTCGGACACTCGCTGGATCTCGGCCTGCCGTCCCACGAACACGGGAGAAGTTACCCCCGGGGACATGGGGTGAGCGTATCGCCGCGAAGCGCTAGATGAGATGCCCCGGGTGGCGGGGAGGCAATTACATTCCGCCACCCGGGGCTGGCCGGCCGGGGGGATTGGCCGGCTGCTCAGGCCGCCTTTACCGGAGGCAGGGCGGAGGCGGCCATGGGATGAGGGGCCGTTCGGGTCGACCATCCTCTGGTACGGGGGGAGTAGGCGCGTTGGATCTCGTCGCGTGCCCAGCGCATCCGGGCAACGGCGGCGTCGGGGTGGTCGCCGAACTCCTGTGCCACCCGCGCCACACAGTTCCGGGCGCCATAGTCCCGGATCGCGCGGAGGACCGCCGCTCGTACCTGCTCGGGACTTGGCTCGTCGGAGTCCTGGATCGCGGACACGAAGAGCGCCTCGCAGCGGGTGGCGGTCACGTTGAGGGGTGACATGGCTCTCACCATGCCCCGGCGTTGCGATAGAAACATCCGCCACGTCGCTGAGGACTATTGACGATCGCGAGGACGATGTCGATGGACGTGTGAGCGCGGCTCGCGATCTGCTCGACCGGAACGTTGCTCGCGAGGGCGTGCTTGATCGCCGAGCGCCATGTGGCGTCGGCCCGGGCTCGCACCTCGGCCGCCTGGCCCAGCACGTAGAGTGCCTGCTCGGGTGATCCGTTCATGGGTAAGACGATGCGCCTTCGTGAAACCGGATACATCCGCCACCATGCGGAGGTCAAAGACTAATGCGGCTGGATGTCGTGACGATCTTTCCCGAGTATTTCGGGCCGCTCGACCTGTCGCTGATCGGCAAGGCGCGCACCTCCGGGCTGCTCGACGTCACCGTCCACGACCTGCGGAAATGGACGCACGACGTGCATCGGACCGTCGACGACAGTCCATACGGTGGTGGGCCGGGCATGGTGATGCGGCCGGAGCCGTGGGGAGAGGCGCTGGACGCGCTCGCTCCCGCTGCCGAGGGGCGGGCGCGGCTGGTCGTGCCGACTCCCGCCGGAGTGCCGTTCACCCAGGCGATGGCGCACGAGTTGGCCGCCGAGCCGCATCTGATCTTCGCCTGTGGCCGGTACGAGGGGATCGACCAGCGGGTGCTGGACCATGCCGCTACGCGGATGCCGGTATCGGAGGTGTCGCTGGGGGACTACGTCCTGTTCGGCGGCGAAGTGGCGGTACTGGTCATGTGCGAGGCGATCGTCCGGTTGCTGCCCGGGGTGCTGGGCAACGCGGACTCGCTCACCGAAGAGTCGCACGCGCACGGCCTGCTGGAAGCTCCCGTGTACACCAAGCCGCCGCAGTGGCGCGGGTACGAGGTACCAGAGATCCTTCGGTCCGGTGACCACGGCCGGATCGCGCGGTGGCGCCGTGACCAGTCGCTGTTGCGCACCGCACAGCGGCGGCCGGACCTGCTCGCGGGCCTGGACCCCAACGGCCTGGACAAGCGCGATGTCGCGGCCCTCACCGGGGCCGGATTTCAGGTACCGGGGCCTGATGTGGCAAAGTAGTGAGGTTGCCGCGACCGGGCGCCGCTGAGGTGTGCCCGTCGCGCCCGGTCCCAGCCGGGTGATGATCGCCCCGACGAGCCACGAGGAAACCACAGCGATGAACACGCTCGATGCACTGGACGCCCAGTCGCAGCGGACCGACATCCCCGACTTCCGTGCCGGTGACACCGTCAAGGTGCACGCCCGGGTCGTCGAGGGCAACCGTTCCCGGGTCCAGGTCTTCCAGGGCGTCGTGATTCGCCGCCAGGGCGGGGGCCTGCGCGAGACGTTCACGGTTCGGAAGGTCAGCTTCGGCGTTGGCGTCGAGCGCACCTACCCGGTCAACAGCCCGGCCATCGACCGCATCGAGGTCGTGACCCGCGGCGCCGTCCGCCGTGCCAAGCTCTACTACCTTCGTGAGCTGCGCGGTAAGGCCGCGAAGATCAAGGAGCGTCGCGAGAAGCAGGCCAGCTGAGCCTCCTTTAACCAGGCGCTGCCTTCTGACCGGCGTTTTGCGTCCGGCTGGTTTTCGTTCGGTCCGACGTTGGCCGCTTGGTGCGCCGTCCGGTTACGCTTGCCGCGGTGACGTACGAAGAACGCTACGTCCGCGGCGGTCGCGCGGGCGGCGCGATGCCTCCGGACTACCGCTCGCCGACCTTCCGAGGAGGAAGAGCCGCGGGCGGTAGTGCTGTATCTCGGGTACGGGGGATGCGCGCTGTGGAGCCCGACGACGATGATCCGTGGCGCCGGCCAGCGGGGCTCGGCGGCCGGCGGCGAAGCGACGATCCAGAGCGAGAGCGCCGCAAGCAGATGCCGCTCTGGCAGGAGCTGCCGCTGCTGCTGATCGTCGCGTTCTGTCTCGCTGTGCTGATCCGCACCTTCCTGCTCCAGGCGTTCTTCATCCCCTCCGGGTCCATGGAGGACACACTGCTCGTCGGTGACCGGGTGCTCGTCAACAAGGTCGTCTACGACGTGCGCGACCCGCAGCGGGGCGAGGTTGTCGTGTTTCGCGGGCCGCCCAACTGGACACCCGAGTTCCAGGAGCCCGAGCTCGGCTTTGGCGCCAAGCTCGGCCGCACGGTGGGCGACCTCGTCGGTGTGAGCCGCCCCGGCGAGAAAGACTTCATCAAGCGCGTCATCGGTGTCCCAGGCGACCGCGTCAAATGCTGCGACGATCAGGGCCGGGTCCAGGTCAACGGCGAGGCGATCGACGAGCCGTACGTGCTTGAGAACTCCGATCCCAACCTGCCGCCAAACCCGCAGGAGTGCCGGTCGCGGCGGTTCGACGAGATCACCGTGCAGCCGGGGAACCTCTTCGTGATGGGCGACCATCGGCTCGTTTCGCAAGACTCGCGATGCCAGGGGCAGGTGCCGATCGACAACGTCATCGGGCGCGCGTTCATCATCGTCTGGCCGTACGATCGGTGGAACGGGCTCTCCGTACCGTCCACGTTCGACGGTGTACCCCAAGTCGCGGCGATGGCGCCGCCGGTGAGCCAGTCGAATCCCGGAGGTGTCGCGGTTGTCCTGCCGATCGTGGGCTCTTTGCTCTTCTCCGCGCGTGCCCGTCGTTGGTTGCCAGGTCGCCGTCGTAGGCTCCGTCCGTGATTGACGAGCAGACCGGCAAGAAGAAGAATTCCTTCTGGCGCGAGCTCCCCATCTTGCTGGGTGTGGCCATTCTGGTCGCCGTGCTGGTGCGGGCCTTCGTCCTCCAGACGTTCTACATCCCGTCGCCGTCAATGGAGCACACGCTCGACATCTACGACCGAGTGCTCGTCAACAAGCTGGTCTACGACTTCCGATCACCAAAGCGCGGCGAGATCATCGTGTTCGAGGCGCCGGCCGAATGGCGCAGCAACCCGGACGGCGAAGACTTCATCAAGCGGGTCATCGGCGTCGAAGGCGACCATATCGTCTGCTGCGATGCCCAGCAGCGCATCACGATCAATGGTCAGCCCCTCGACGAGCCGTACCTGTACTCCGAGGGCGGCACGACCGACCTGCCGGCCGACGAGCCGTTCGACATCACGGTGCCCGAAGACCGGCTGTGGATGATGGGCGACCACCGGTCGGCGTCCGGCGACTCGCTGGAGCACTGGGAGCGGACTCGCGACATCAACTCCGCCACCATCCCGGAAGACGCCGTCATCGGGCGGGCGTTCACCGTCTTCTGGCCCGTCGGCCGGGCCAAGTGGCTGTCGGTCCCCGATAGCTTCGACTCGATCCCCGCGCCTACGGGCTAGCGTCTGGCCTGTCTAGGCTGGGGCGGTGGACTTCACACCGCGCCGGGCCGCACGCGTGTTGCTCGTCGACGGAGCCGGACGTGTCCTGATGTTCCGGGGCTTCGATCCGGCCAGGCCATACCACCGATACTGGTTCACGCCGGGCGGAGGCCTCGACGACGACGAGCCGTCGGTGGTCGGTGCCGCCCGCGAGCTGGCCGAAGAGACCGGCCTGCGGGTGCCGCCGGAGCACCTCGGCGAGCCGGTCTGGAGTGAGGTCACGGAGTATCCATTCGACGGTGTCTGGTACCGGCAGCGGCAGGACTTCTTCCTGCTCCGGGTGCCGAGTTGGGAAGTCGACACGACGGGGTTCGACGAGATGGAGCAGGGTTCGATCGACGGGCACCGGTGGTGGGGCATGGCCGACCTGGAGGCGACCACCGAGGTGGTGTACCCCGACGACCTGGCCGCCCTGCTGCGGCGGGTGCTGGCGCACGCAGATCGTGGTGGTGTGCCGTGCTGACCCCGCCGCGCACGGTGGTCCGCCGCGAGGGCGGGATCTACGCCCTGGAGCGGGCGCTCCAGCGGCGCGGATTCCGGATCGTCGCCGGTGCCGACGAGGCCGGTCGCGGGGCCTGTGCCGGTCCGCTGGTGGCCGCCGCCGCGGTACTGCCCGAGGGCCGGCGCGGCGAGATCGAAGAGCTGGCCGACTCCAAGCTGCTGACCCCCGCCGCGCGCGAACGGGTGTACGCCGAGGTGGTCAAGCGGGCGCTGGCGTACGCCGTGGTGGTGATCCCGGCGGCCGAGGTCGACGCCCGCGGCCTGCACGTCTGCAACCTGCTCGCGATGCGCCGGGCGCTGGCGGCACTCACCACCCGCCCGGAGTACGTGCTGACCGACGGCTTCGGCGTCGACGGTCTCGGCGTGCCCGGCCTCGCCGTCTGGAAGGGCGACCAGGTCGCGGCCTGCGTCGCGGCGGCCAGCGTGCTCGCCAAGGTCACCCGAGATCGGATCATGGTCGACCTGCACGCCACCTTTCCGGACTACGGCTTCGACGAGCACAAGGGTTACGTCACGCCGGAGCACAGCGCCGCACTGGAGCGTCACGGTCCGTGTCTGGAGCATCGCTTCTCGTACGTCAACGTGGCGGCTGCCTCCGGCCGAGACTCCCGTCCGCCCCGCGCTCGGCGTCCAGTAGCGCAGCCCGGCCTCCCAGGGAGTACCGTCGGCGTGGCGTTGGGCGAGCAGGCACGGCCACCAGCGCTGGTGGGGGAAGATGTGGCCATGGAAGGCGGAGTGTGATGAGCGCAGAAGATCTCGAAAAGTACGAGACCGAGATGGAGCTGCAGCTCTACCGGGAGTACCGCGACATCGTCCGCCAATTCTCGTACGTGGTCGAGACGGAGCGTCGCTTCTACCTCGCCAACCAGGTTGACCTGCACGTTCGTAATTCGGACGGCGAGGTCTACTTCGAGGTGGAGATGCAGGACGCCTGGGTCTGGGACATGTACCGTCCGGCGCGGTTCGTCAAGAATGTCCGAGTTATGACCTTCAAGGACGTCAACGTCGAAGAGCTGGAGAAACCCGACATCTCGCTGCCAACCGAGACCGGATTCGGCGGCTGACCTATAGCAGATCGGCTCGCTTCGCGGCCGTTTTCCACAGCCCCGGCGGTTATCCACAGGGCGGGTGATCGGCGGTTGCCGGGCTGAAGACTCGGGTGCACGCTGCCCGGCATGAGTCTTCTTCTCGCCGCTCTCCTGTCCTTCGCGCCCACCGCGGCGGATTGGCGCTGGCCACTCGACGGGCAGCCACGCGTGACGCGCGACTTCGACCCGCCGCCCCAGCCCTGGCTGTCTGGCCATCGCGGTGTCGACCTTGCCGCCACACCAGGCGCTACCGTCCGCGCCGCTGGCGCCGGGGTCGTTCACTTCGCTGGATACCTCGCTGGCCGTGGCGTGATCAGCGTGGCGCACCCGGGCGGCCTGCGCACCACCTACGAGCCGGTCGTCCCGGCGGTACGAGCCGGCGAGCGGGTCCGTGCTGGAGATCCGCTCGGCGCCCTGCTCGGCGGCCATCCCGGCTGCGTCGAGGCGGCATGCCTGCACTGGGGCCTGCGCCGAGCCGGTGAATACCTCGACCCGCTCGCCCTGCTCGGCCTCGGCCGAGTCCGCCTACTGCCCCTCGCCGCGCAGGATGCGGGGCAGGCCCTCGGCCAGCCGGTCGTACTCGGCGCGCACGTTGTAGACCTGACCGGCCAGGCGGAGCCACCCGCGACCGTCCCAGCAGAAGACCGCCACCACGGTGGCCAGCTCGTCGGCGATCCGGGCCTCCAGCGCCATCGCGTCGTCGATCGTCGTGGCCCGGCCGCTGGGCAGCGGCACGATACGCATCGCGACCTCCGGTGCACCCGGGTCAGGCAGCTCGCCCGCAGCGAGACCGAGCGCGCCGCCCACCGCCCTCTGCCCGTAGGCGGCCAGCGCGGCGTTGTGCTCGCGCACCCGTTCGAGGCCGAGCGTGCGCAGCGTGAAGAGGCCCGTCGGCGCGGCCAGCCAGGGCGTGTAGTCCAGCGTGCCTTGCCACTCCACCCGGTCGGGAAAGCCGCACTCCTGCTGCCACGAGACGGCGAGCGGATCGATCCGGTCCCGCCACTGTGGCGCTACGCAGAGAAGCGCGGTGCCGCGCGGTGCGTACGCCCACTTGTGCAGGTTGCCCACCCAGAAGTCGGCGCCGATCTCATCAACCGTTACCGGCAGCATCCCGGGCACGTGGGCCGCGTCGACGAGCACCGGCACGCCCCGCTCACGGGCCACCGCCGTGATCTTCTCCACCGGAAAGCGGCGAGCGGTCGCCGAGCTGATCTGGTCGACTACCAGCAGCCTCGTCCGCCCCGGGCGCAGCGCGTCACCGAGCGTCGCGATGATCTGGTCGTCGGTGCTGTCGAGCGGCACCCGCACCGTGCGCGCGGCAGCCCCGCTGCGCCGGCACTCCCGCTCGACGGTGAAGGCCACCGCGCCGTACCTGTGGTCGGTCAGCAGCACCTCGTCTCCGGCGCGTAGACCCAGCGACTGCAACACGACGGCGGTGCCCATCGTGGTGTTGCCGACGAGCGCGGAGCCGTCCGGGTCGGCGCCGAGAAACGTGGCGAGGTGCCGGCGGGTGTGCGCGATCCGCTGCGGCAGGTCACGAAAGAACAGGATCGGGTTC
The DNA here is from genome assembly GCF_026130045.1 of Micromonospora sp. CPCC 205371. Taxonomy (GTDB): domain Bacteria; phylum Actinomycetota; class Actinomycetes; order Mycobacteriales; family Micromonosporaceae; genus Phytohabitans. The sequence continues at coordinate 2,767 of NZ_JAIBNX010000123.1, read as the reverse complement.
GACTCGGCCTCGTCGCGCAGCCGCTGGAGGGCGCGCTGGGCGCTCACCGGCACCGCACCCCGGCCGCCGTGATTGAGGTACGCGATCGACGGGTCCAGCGAAAAGCACTCCCGGATGCGTTCCCAGCTCACCGGGACACCTTCGATGACCGCCACCGATCAAGCGTAGGCGCGGGAGCCGGTCAGGCGCGCGGATGGGCCTGGCGGTACACGGCACGCAGCCGCTCGACGGTGACATGGGTGTAGATCTGCGTGCTCGACAGGGAGGAGTGGCCGAGCAGCTCCTGCACCGCCCGGAGGTCGGCACCGCCTTCGAGCAGGTGCGTGGCCGCAGAGTGACGCAAGCCGTGCGGGCTCGTACGCGGCAGCCCAGCCGCCTGGGCGTACCCGCTCACGATCCGGCGGGCGACGGTGGCCTGTAACCGGCCACCCCGGGCGCCCAGCAGCAGGGCGTCGCCGCTGTGCTGGCCGGCCAGCACGCCACGGCCCCGGCGCAGCCACGCGTCGAGGGCCTTCTCGGCCGGCACACCGTACGGCACCGACCGCTCCTTGTTGCCCTTCCCCAGCACCCGCACGACCCGCCGACCCCGGTCGACGTCGGCGATGTCGAGCCCACACAGCTCGCTGACCCGGATGCCGGTCGCATAGAGCAGCTCCAGGAGGGCGCGGTCGCGTAACACCACCGGCGCCGCGTCGTCGCCGGGCGCGGTCATCAGCGTCTCGGCCTGGTCGGCGCGCAGCACGTTGGGCAACTCGCGGTGCGCCTTGGGGTTGGCGAGCTGTGCGCCCACGTCGGTGGCCAGCAGGCCGGCCCGGTGCGCCCAGGCGCTGAACGTGCGCGCCGACGCCGCACGCCGGGCCAGTGATGCTCGGGCGGCTCCGAGCGTGCGCAGCTTCGCCAGCCAGCTCCGCAGCACCGCGATGTCGACCTCACCGGCATCGCCGCAGCCCATGAGGGCCGCGTGGTCGAGCAACGAGACCACGTCGCCGACGTAGGCCCGCACGGTGTGCACCGAACGGTCTTCCACCGTGGCGAGGTGCCGCGCGAAGTCATCGACCGCGTCGCGCATCGGCGCGGGCAGGCCCTCGTGGATGGCCTGGATGCTGCGGCTCTTGCGCTTCACGGCTTGACCGTGGTGCGCCGGCCGGCGTCTCGTCAAGCCGGCGCGCCGCTTTCGCGCTCCTTGGCCGCGCCGCCTTCGCGTTCCGTAGGCGCGCCGCTTTCGCGATCCGGGCGCGCGCCGCCTTCGTTTTCCGTGGGCGCGCCGCCATCGCGCACCTTGGGTGCCAGCATGTAACCGCCTTCACGGCGCACGACGAACCCGAGCTGCTCCAGCAGCGACAGCTTGCGCATTACGGTGCGCACGTCGAGACCAGCCCGGGCAGCCAACGCGTCCGGGCCGGCCGGACGGCGCCGCGGCATCGCGTCGAAGACCACCATGGCCTCCGAATCGAGCACGTCGTGTGGCCGGTCCGGCCCACGTGGCGTCGGCGCCAGATCGTTGCCGATGCTGCCCACCTCTTCGAGAACGTGGGGCAGGCCGGTGACAAGGCGGATCTGAGGGTGCTCACGCAGCAGGTGGTGACAGCCCACCGACATCGCGGACGTCACCGGACCCGGTACGACCATGGGACGGCGGCCAAGCGCGTGTGCCCTTCGCAGCGTCTGGCTGGCCCCGCTGCGGGCGGCCGCCTCGACGACCACCGTGCCCCGGGTAGCGGCCGCTATCACCCTGTTGCGGATCAGGAAGCGGTGCCGCACCGGATCGGCGCCCGGCAGCCACTCGCTGACCATCAGCCCCGTCTCGGCGATGCGATCGAAGAGCGAGGTGTTTCCCATCGGATATGGCCGGTCGACGCCGCACGCGAGCACCGCCACGGTCGCCCCGCCCGCTGTCAGGGCGCCCCGGTGCGCACTGGAGTCGATGCCGTACGCCCCGCCGGACACCACCGTCCAGCCACGCTCCGCCAGCCCGAACGCCAAGCTGGTCGCCACGTGCTCCCCGTACGCGGTAGCGGCCCGGGCACCAACCACCGCCACCGACCGGTCGAGCGTCTCAGCCAGCGGCAGTGGCCCCCGCACCCAGAGGCACAGCGGCGGAGCGGTGTCGCGGTCGATCCGGTTGTCGGACGGAATCTCGAGGAGGTGCTTCAGGTCGTCGACCTGACGCGGCCACTCATCGTCTTCTGGGGTCACGATGCGGGCGCCCAAGTCATCGGCGCGTGCGATCGCGACGGCGGCCGCCTCGTACGGGTCGCCGGCCTTCAGCCGCGCCGAGACCGACCCCCGCAGTTCCTGGTCGGGCACGTCGCCGTCGAGCAGCTTGTCGAGCGTCCGCACCGGCCCGTGCCGGCGGACCATGCGGTGCACCGCGGCATTACCGGGCTCGACGAGCCAGTGCAGTGCGACCCGAGCGATGCGCAAGGGGCGGTGAGCGTCAGCCAGCCTTGTCATGCGAGGACACCCATCCTGAGCTGGATCGCTTCGGCAACGTCTTCGCGCCCGGGCCGGTGCCGCCCGTCAAGGTCGGCGATGGTCCAGGCCATCCGGATGACCCGGTCGAAGCCGCGTGCCGAAAGGGCACCAGAGTCGAGCAGCCGCAGCAGACCAGCGGTGTCGCGCGCCGGCAGGCGCCAGTCGCCGCTGCGCAGGGCTGGGCCAGGCACTTCGGCGTTGGTGCGCCACGCCTTCGCCGACCAGCGCGCGGCGGGCGCCGCACGGGCCTCGGGGCCCCCGTCGGCCACCCGTGGGGGCGGCGCGCCAGCGG
>NZ_JAIBNX010000122.1 GCF_026130045.1 Micromonospora sp. CPCC 205371 | reverse complement strand
GCATCGATCAAGGGCGAATGCACGCGGAAATGAGATCCAACCACGTGCATTCGCCCTTGATCGACGGAAAGGGCGCGCGGAAAGGGCGGGGTGCGAGGCGTGCGGGGGGCGCGGACGCAGGGGGATCGGTCGGTGGGTGTCGATCTACCGAGTGGTTGGGTCTCAGTATGAAAACGAATGAGTGCAATCGTATGCGCACGCGAGTATGGTCCCCTCAAGCCGGGTGAACTCGAGGCGAGGGAGCGACGGATGAGGACCCGTAGGTGGCCCGTCCTGTTAGCCGCGGCGACCCTGTTCGTCGCGGGCTGCGGTGGAGGGGCAGACGACTCCAACGAAGATCAGAATGCGGCGCCCGCGACGACCGGTTGCGCATCCAGCGGCGACCTGACGATGTGGGAGCGCTCGGGGGGCAACAAACCGATGGTGGACATGCTCGTCGAGGCGTGGAACGCCAAGAATCCCGACTGCAAGGTCAACCTGACTTACATCCCGCACACGGAGATGGTCGGCAAGATCGCGCAAGGCATCGCGTCCGGTGAGGTACCCGACCTGATGGGCATGGACCTCATCTACGCGCCGCAGTTCGAGAAGGCGGGTCAGCTCGTCGACCTGACCGACCGCATCAAGGACTGGCCGGAGCTCAAGACCGCCAGCAAGGGACACATGACGGTCGCCACGTTCGAGGAGCGGCTGTACGGTGTGCCGCTCTACGCCGACGTGTCGGCGCTGTTCTACAACAAAGACCTGTTCACGCGCGCCGGTCTCGACCCGAACAAGCCGCCGACCAGCCTGGCCGAGCTCCGCACGTACGCCGACAAGATCACCGCGCTCGGCGGTGACGTCAAGGGGTACTACCTGCCCGGCAACTGCGCCGGATGCAACATCTTCACGGTCGGCCCGCTGATGTGGGCCTCGGGTGCCGAGATCGAGGCGGCCACCAAAGACGACGAGCCGCTGACCGGCGACGGCGTCAAGCAGGTGCTCCAGTTCGCCCGTGACATGGTCAAGGCGGGCAACGTGCACGATGGCGACCGGGCGGAAAACGGTGAGACGTTCCACCTCCAGTTCGGCTCCGGCAAGATCGGCATGATGGGCACGGGCAACTTCCAGATCAACCAGATCCGCGAGCAGAACCCGTCGATGAAGTTCGGCATCGGTCTGCTGCCCGGCGTTACGGCCGGCTCGTCCGCGTCGTTCATCGGGGGTGACCTCGTCGTCGTGCCGCGTGGCAGCGAGCGGGTCGCCGACGCGGTCAACTTCATGAAGTTCCTGCTCTCCGACGAGGTGCAGGTCGAGGTGTACGCCAAGGCGCTCAACCTGACCACACGCACCGACATGATCGACAACAAGTACTTCCAGGCCGAGCCGCTCGTGCAGGACGTGGCGAAGGCGCTCGAGGTGGGCCGCACGCCGTACACGCTCACGTTCTTCGAGCAGATCAACTCACCGCAGGGACCGTGGCTCAAGATGCTTCAACGGGCGTACTACACGGACGAACCGCTTGACACGATCATCGCGGACGCCAAGAAGTCCATGAAGGACATCGCCAGCCAGTCCTAGAAGGGGGCCCGTGGGAGGTTGCCCGTGTACCGCAGCACGCGAGGTCGCCTAACCGGGCTGGCCTATCTGGCACCGGCGCTGGCCTTCGTCCTTCTCTTCACCGTCTACCCGCTGGGGCGGATGGCCTGGATGTCGCTGCACAACTGGTCGCTGCTCACGCCGCCGGTGTTCGTGGGGCTCGACAACTACGAGCGGGTGTTCGGCGACCGCCAGTTCTGGGTGTCGTTCCTGTTCACGCTCAAGTACACGGCGCTCATCACGCCGGTGCTGATCGTTGGCGGCTACCTGCTCGCCTTGCTGACCGCGCACAACTCCCCGCTGCGAAAAGTCACCCGCACGGTGGTGTTCATACCGGTCGTGATCGGCCTCGGCGTGTCCAGCCTGCTGTGGTACTGGCTGTTCAGCGCCGACTTCGGCCTGGTCGACAGGGCGCTGATGGATTTGGGACTGGTCGACGAGCCGGTGCTTTGGTTGGGCGTCGACGCCGACCTGTCCAACCTGGCGATCAGCGCCTCGGTCGTGTGGAAGGTGATCGGCTTCGGGATGATCCTGTTCGTCGGTGCGATCCAGGCGGTGCCCACCGAGGTCAACGAGGCGAGCATGGTCGACGGCGCTGGGTACGGCCAGCGCGTCACCCGGGTCATCCTGCCGTTGACGCTCCGCACGGTGCTGCTGGTGACGCTGATCAGCGTGATCGGGTCGTTGCTGGCGTTCGACCAGTTCTACATCATGACCGCCGGGCAGCCGCAGAACGAGACCGCCACCTCCGTCTTCTACGTGTACCTGAACTCCTTCCCGTACCTGAGGCTTGGCTACGGCGCCGCGCTGTCGATGGTGCTGGCGCTGACGATTCTGGCCTTCACCGTGGTCCAGTTGCTGCTCACCCGCCGGAGCGAGGTGTGACGCCCCGGCGCCTCGGGCGGTCCGGCTACCTGGTCGGGGCGATCTGCCTCGCCATCTGCGCGGTCATGCTGGCGCCGCTGGCGATGTCGGTGTTCGCCTCGATCAAGCCCACGGCGGAGGCGGCGGCGACGCCGCCGACATATGTGCCGCACGGCATCAGCGTCGACAGCTACGAGCGGCTGTGGAGCTATCAGGAGGGGCTTCCCGTGTACCTGTGGAACAGCCTCGCCACGGCGTTGCTGACCATAGCCTTCACGCTGCTGCTCACCGTGCCGGCCGCCTACTCGCTGGCGCGCTTTCCGGTGCCGGGCAAGGAAGTCATCTTCGTGGTGCTGCTGCTCGCGCTGATCGTCCCGTACCAGGCGATGCTCACCCCGATGTTCCTGATGTTCGCCGACATCGGGCTGACCAACTCGCTGTTCGGCCTCGCCATTCTGCACACCGCGATCCAGTTGCCGTTCAGCCTCTACATCCTGCGCAACAGCTTCGGTGCCGTGCCCCGCGAGCTCGAAGAGGCGGCCATTGTAGACGGTGCGTCGTCATGGCAGGCGCTGATGCGCGTCTTCGTGCCGTCCAGCGTCCCGGCGATCGTCACGGTGGCGCTGTTCGCGTTCATCATGTCGTGGAACGAGTTCCTCGGCGCGCTGGTCATGATGAGTAAGGGCTCGAAGTTCACGCTGCCGCTGATCCTGGCCGCCTCTCGCACCGAGACCAGCCTCGGCGGCACCGACTGGGGCATGCTCCAGGCCGGTGTCACGATCTCGGTCATCCCCTGCGTCCTGGTCTACCTGCTGCTGCAGCGCTACTACGTGTCCGGTCTGATGAGTGGAGCGACGAAATGAAGGTGACGATCGGAGACGGGTTCTGGGGTAAGCGGCTGCGAACCAACCGGGACCGCACGATCCCGCACGGCTTCGGCCAGTTGCACCGCTCCGGGGTACTGGACAACCTGCGCATGGCCGCCGGCGCCGAGGGCCGTTACCAGGCGTACGCGGACAGCGCCGGCACGGGCCTGAAATTCCTGGACTCCGATGTGTACAAGTGGCTGGAGGCGGTCGGCTGGGAGCTGGGCCGCGCCCCCGATCCCGGCCTGAGCGCCGCAGCCGACGAGGCGATCCGCGTGGTGGCGGCGGCCCAGCGCGGTGACGGATACATCAACAGCTTCGTGCAGGTGGTCGGTGGCGGCACGCCGCATCGTGACCTGGAATGGGGGCACGAGTTCTACTGCGTGGGTCACCTGATCCAGGCCGGTGTCGCCTGGCACCGCGCTCTCGGCGACGACCGCCTGTTGGGCATCGCTACTCGGGCCGCCGACCGGATACACGAGGAGTTCGGGCCGGGCCGGCGCGACGGCGTCGACGGGCACCCCGGCATCGAGACGGCGCTCGTCGACCTGACCCGGGTGACGGGGGAGCGGCGGTACCTTGACCTGGCCGCCCGGCTGCTCGACCTGCGCGGCCGGGGGTTGCTCGGGCCGGGACGGTTCGGTGCCGCGTACTGGCAGGACCACGAGTCGGTGCGCAAGGCGACGACGGTGGCCGGCCACGCGGTTCGCCAGCTGTACCTCGACTGCGGCGCGGTCGACGTGGCCGTGGAGCTCGGCGACGACGAGCTGCTCGGTGCGGTGCGCCGCCGCTGGGACGACCTTATGCGCACCCGCACCTACCTGACCGGTGGGATGGGCAGCCGCCACAAGGACGAGGCGTTCGGCGACCCGTTCGAACTGCCGCCCGATCGGGCGTACGCCGAGACGTGCGCGGCCATCGCGAGCGTCATGCTCGCCTGGCGGCTGTTGAAGGCGACCGGCGACGTGGGGTACGCGGACGCGATCGAGCGTGCCATGTACAACGGCGTGCTGTCCGGGGTTTCGTTGAGCGGCACCGGTTTCCTCTACGTCAACCCGTTGCAGCGGCGGACGCTGCGCACGTACGAGCCACCCGGATACGGCGAGCGCGCCCCCTGGTACCCGTGCGCCTGCTGCCCGCCGAACCTGATGCGGCTGTTCAGTTCCTGGGAGCAGTACCAGGCGACCAGCGACGGTGCCGGTGTGCAGATCCACCAGTACGCGACGTCGGAGATCTCGGCCGGCGGCGTCGCGCTGTCGGTGCGCACCGACTATCCATGGCGCGGCCGCGTGACCGTCCACATCGGTCAGACACCCGACGAGCCGTGGCGGCTGACGCTGCGGGTGCCGCGCTGGTGCCGCTCGGCGACAGTCACCGGTCCCGACGGTGCCTGGCACGCGGGCCCTGGTGCCGTGGAGCTGTCCCGGCGCTGGCAGCCGGGGGAGGCGGTCGTGCTCGACCTCGACATGCCGGTGCGGGTGACCGAGCCTGACCCGCGGATCGACGCGGTACGCGGCTGCGTCGCGGTCCAGCGCGGCCCGATTGTCTACTGTGTAGAGTCGGCGGACGCGCCGCGCCGCACCCAGCTGGAGGAGCTGCGCTGGGACGCCGACCGGCAGCCGGTCGAGGAGCCGCGCCCCGACGTCGGCGCCGGCGTGGTGGGTGTACGCGTCCCGGTGTCGGCGCAGGGCCGCGCGGGTGACCTGACGGCGGGCGCCATCCCGTACTACGCGTGGGGCAACCGCCGCGTCGAGGGAATGCGCGTGTGGATACCGCGCTAGGCGGGCGGGGCGGTCGAGTCGCGGACGATCAGCTCGGGCTCGAAGACGTCGAGACGGGGTTCGCGAGCCGCCTCGGGGTCGCGGGCCAGGGTTACGGCCTGCGTCACCGCGTGGCTGACGATCTCGGCGATCGGCATCCGCAGTGTGGTGAGCGCCGGGACGGTGTGACTGACGATCAGGATGTCGTCGAAGCCGACCACGGAGAGCCGGTCGGGCACGGTGGCGCCGAGGCTGTGTGCGGCGTGCAAAACGCCGATTGCTACGAGGTCGGTCGACGTGGCGACCGCGGTCGGCGGCTCGGGCAGCTCCAGCAGGCGCCGCAGTGCCGCGTCGCCGCCGGCGAGTGTGTTGGGCGAGCGTTCGAGATAGCCGAGCGGCACCGAGCCGAAGCGCTCGCGCATGAACTCGACGTATGCCGTCTCGCGGACCCGGTAGTCGTTGGGCAGTTCGGCGTTGACGAACGCGATCCGCCGGTGGCCCAGCGAAATGAGGTGTTCGAGCCCGATGCGGATGCCGGCGCGGTCGTCGGCGTCGACGGTGGGAAACTCGAGCGGGCTCGTGCCCTGCCACAGCGCGACGACCGGCGCGCGGGACGCTCGCAGGTCAGCCAGCAGTTGCGGGTGGCTGCCCATGTCGCCGAGCAGGATCATCGCGTCGATGTGCCGGGTCTCCAGCACGGCGGTCAGCGACGCCGCCGCGTCGAGCTTGCCGTGCACGTGGCCGAGCACCACGTTGTATCCGTGCGACATCGCCTGGCCCACGAGGGTCTCCACGGCACCGGCGTAGAACGGGTCGCTGAAGTCGCGGACCACCACGCCGATGAGGTTGGTGGCGGCGCCGCGCAGGCCGCGGGCCAGCGGGTTTGGCCGGTAGCCGAGCCGGCGCGACGCCTCGATCACGCGCTCCCGGGTCTCGGCGCCGATGCGCACCTTGGTGGGCACACCACTGAGCACGCGGGAGACGGTGCTCTGGGAGACTCCGGCAGTGGCCGCGATGTCGCGCATCGTCGCGGCGGGGGGCCGAGCCGCCGCCCCCGACGCTTCGTCCGGGGTCGACCGAGAAGCTTTCGACATCGCGGCCAGACTAGCACGAATACGTTTGCACTCACGGCTTGGATCTCCGATTGTTCGCCGCGCGCGCGGCCCGCCCGGCGCGGTACTCGGCGACCACCAGGTCGGTCAGCTCCTGCTGCGAGGTCTGGGATGTCGGCTTGTCGAAGGTGATCTCGCCGTGCTGCAAGACGTTGACGCGGTCGCAGACCTGGAGCACCTGAGCGTAGTTGTGCGCGATGATGATGATCGAGACGGTGCCCCGGGCCTTGAGGTCGCTGATCAGGTCGAGGATGAGCGAGCCTTCCTTGGCGCCCATCGCGGCGAGCGGCTCGTCGAGTAGCAGGATGCGCGCGTCGGAGTACACCGAGCGGGCGACCGCGATTGCCTGCCTTTGCCCACCGGAGAGCTTCGCGACCTCGATGCTGACGTCTCCGATGTTGACGCCCATGTCGTCGAGGTGCTGCTTGGCGAGGCGCCGCATGAGCCGGTTGTTGAGCAGGGGCCAGCGCACCTTCTCCCGGTTGAGGAACATGTTGTGGTAGACGGACAGCTCGTTGACCAGGGCGAGGTCCTGGTACACGGTGTCGATGCCGACCTGGCGGGCGTGCTCGACGCTGCGCAGAGCGACTTCTTCGCCCTCGACGAAGATCCGGCCCTCGTCCGGCTTGTGGAAGCCGCAGAGGATCTTGATGAGGGTGGACTTGCCCGCGCCGTTGTCGCCGATCAGCCCGAGCACCTCGCCCTGATCGAGGCGCAGGTTGACGTCGCGCAGCGCGGTGAGCGCCCCGAAGCGCTTGGCGATGTTCTCGACGCGTAATGCCTCGGTCGACATCAGGTCCTCCCGGCGCGGCGCAGGCGGGACAGGTACTGGTTGGCGATCATCGAGACGAGGATCGCGATGCCCTGGATGAGGAAGAACGAGTTGGCGCTGATGCCGAGCAGGTTGAACCCGTTCTGGAGTTCGGCGAGCACGAGCATGCCGAGCAGGGCGCCGATGACGGTGCCGGAGCCGCCGGCCAGGGCGGTGCCGCCGATGACGGCGGCGGCGATCGCGGTGAAGGTGATGGGGGTGCCGCCGCCGATGTTGGGGTCGATGGAGTTGATGCGGAATGCTTCGAGCAATCCGGCGAATGCTCCGAGCACACTGACGATCATGAAGTTGCCGGTCTTGACGCGGGTGGCGCGGATGCCGGCCTCGGTCGCGCCGAGTGGGTTGCCGCCGACGGAGATGGTGTGCAGGCCCCACCGGGTTTGGGTGAGCACGACGTGGAAGATGGCCACGATCAGCAGGCACCAGGCGAGGGTTGCCCAGTCGCCGGCACCGAGCCAGGTCTGGATATTGCCCTTCGTCGGCTCCGGGATTGCTACGGGGTAGGCGTGCGAGGTGGTGAGCAGCACGCCGTAGAGCAGGTAGAAAGTGCCGAGCGTGGTGACGAACGACGGCACCCGTAGCCGGATGGTGATGAACCCGTTGACGAAGCCGATCCCGGCGGCGATGGCGAGGGCGAGCAGGATCGCCGGGATCGCGGGGATGGAGTAGAAGTCGATCGCGTAGTGCATCAGGTACGGCGCCAGCGCGGCGACCATACCGACCGATACGTCGATCTCGCCGGAGACGAGCAGCAGCACGATGCCCACCGCCACGATCGCGGTCGGTGCCGTGGCCTGCGCGATGTTGCGCAGGTTGTCGGTGGACAAGAAGATCGGGGTCGAGGCCTGGAAGTACACGACCAGGCCGATGGCCACGAGCAGCACGCTCGCCTCGCGGCGGCGCAGGAACGCGTCGGTCGCGGTGCGCAGCACGCGCCGCGCGCGGCGCGGCGGCTCTGGCTCGGCCGCGTCGGGGGTCGCGGTGCGCGCGATGGTGTCGCTCATCACTCTCCTTTGTGGATGATGGGCCGGACGCCGCCTGGTGCGGGCGGCGCCCGGCCCGGAGGTGGGCTACTCGTGCGCGATGGGTCCGGAACGCTCGACGAGCTTCGGCGCGGTGTCCGAGCCCTCGTACCGGGTCTTGGTGTTCTGGTACGGGTCGACGTTGTCCTTCGTGACGAACAGCAGGCCGGTGTTGGTCTGCGTGGGCGAGAGCAGCCCACCGGAGAGCTTGTACAGGTACAGCGCGAGCACCGGCAGGAACCCTTGCAGGTACGGCTGCTGGTCGATCGTGTAGTCCAGGTCGCCGGACTTGACCGCGGCGAGGGTCTCGGGCACCAGGTCGAGGCCGCCAGCGACCTTGAGCCCCTTGTCTCGCAGCTTGTACTTGCCGACCACCTGCCCGACGCTCTGTGTGGAGCCGGCGTCGACGGCGAGCAGCCCGGCGACGTTCTGATGGCCCTGCACGTAAGCGTCGATGATGGACAGTCCCTGTGTCACGTCGGCGTTGGTGGCCACCGGCGTGAAAGTGATGGGCTTGCCGGAGTCCCTGAACGCCTGCTGCGCGCCGTCGATCCTCGGTTGGATGTTCAGCTGGCCCGGGGTGGCGATGAAGCCGGCCACCTCGCCGGAGTCGATCTGGGCGAGCGCGCGTTGTCCGAGCGCGTACCCGGACTCGTACAGACCTTGTCCGATGTAGGCGAGACGGTTGCTGCCGACGTCGTCGCGGGCGCCGTCCGCGTTGTACGACACCACGGGGATGCCGGCGTCGAGGGCACGATCGACGGGCCCGCGGAACGCGGCCTTGTCTACGACCGCGAGGGCGATGCCGTCGGCGTTCGAGGAGATCGCGGTGTTGGTGGCGTCGACCATCTCGGCGACCACCGAGTTGACCGAGCCGGTCCACTGGTACTCGGCTCCGACCAGCTTGCACGCGTCCTCGGCGCCGTACTGGGTGGGTGTGAAGAACGGGTTCGTCGTGACGTGGCAGACGAACACGAACTTCCACTTAGGAGTCTTCGGGAAGTTGCCGAACGCGTCCGCGCTCGTTGCCTGGTCTTCGCCGCACGCGGTCAGCAGTGCCGAGGCGGCCAGTGACGCGCTGGCGAGTCCGGTGCCGGCGAGAAGCCGGCGGCGGGTCGCTTTGGGCAGGTTGAGGGTTTCCACCGACTGCTCGACCGGGGGAGGGATCTTTCTCATGGTCACCTTCCGGTGCTGAACTGGTAGATCGTGGTCGTCTGATAGGTCTGTCCCGGGTTCAGGACCGTGGTGGGGAAGTGCGGCTTGTTCGGGGAGTCGGGGTAGTGCTGGGTCTCCAGCGCGAACCCGTCGCCCTGCCGGTACGTGCGCCCGCTTGTGCCGATCAGGGTGCCGTCGAGGAAGTTGCCGGCGTAGAACTGGATGCCCGGCTCGGTGGTGTAGATGGTCAACACCCGGCCGCTGCCCTTTTCGAGCACCCGCGCGGCGAACTCCAACTTCCGGAAGGTCGGATCGCGGCGGTCCAGGACCCAGTTGTGGTCGTAGCCGCGCCCGATGACGAGCTGCTCGAAGGTGCCGTCGCGGTTGCGGGCGCCGATGGCGGTGGGCTTGGTGAAGTCCATCGGCGTGCCGGCGACCGGGTCGATCACGCCGGTCGGGATGAGCGTCGCGTCGACCGGCGTGTACCGCTTGGCGTTCAACGTCAGCAGGTGGTCGTCGATGGTGCCGGTGCCCTCGCCGGCGAGGTTGAAGTAGGCGTGGTTGGTGAGGTTGACGACCGTCGGCTGGTCGGTCGTCGCCTTGTAGTCCATCCGGATGCCGTTGTCGCGTGTCAATGTGTAGGTGACCCGCGCATTGAGGGTGCCCGGATAGCCTTGGTCGCCGTCCGGACTGGTGAAGGTCAAGTCCAGTCCGACCTCGCCAGCGCGGGTGAATGGAGCGGCCGTCCAGATGTGCTTGTCGAAGCCGATCGTGCCGCCATGAAGGCTGTTCGGGGGATTGTTGATCGGCAGGTCGTAGGTCTGCCCATTCAGGGTGAACTTGCCGTTTGCGATGCGGTTGGCGTAGCGCCCGGTGATGCACCCGAAGTATGGGCTTCTTTCGACGTAGTCGGTGAGGTTGTCGAACCCCAGAGTGACGTTGCCGAGGCGACCCTTACGGTCCGGGACCTCGATCGTCTGGAGGATGCCACCATAGGTGAGGATGCGCACCCGCATGCCCCTGCCGTTGGTGAGCGTGTAGCGGTCGACCTGGCCTTCCGCGGTGCTTCCCCAGGCTTCCTTGGCGATCTTTGGGCTGGCGTGGGCACTGGAGCTGTTAACGTGAACCAGGCCAGCCGCCGTAACGCAGAGTGTTATCGCGGCAATTCTGCCCGCTAGGCCGATTCTCCTTATTCGTACGGAGTCCATCGTCTTCCTCCGTGCTTTTACGAGAGAGCTGCCGGCCGCTCGTAATATAAGCACCCAGACACTATGAGGATGACGTCACGAATGTGCCACATAATTGCCACGCGCACGTAACGAATTTTATTTGATGCATGCATAAAAAGGGAATTGGAGTCGCATTCCTGGAATTGCGGAAACGCTGCCGCCCGGTGCGACGATACCCGGTCACCGGACAGTCTCCCAGTGGTGCCTCTCGGCCGCTCGCCCGCCGCACGACGGGCTCTCGCGCCGATCAATCGTAAACGCGCTCCGCGCGTTTACGCGACCGTGGGTGGCCGCGCGACGCGGCCCGCGCCTGCGCTCTGCCCCGGCGCCCGGCGCCCGGCGCTCTGCGCTCTGCGCCCTGTGCCCTGCGCTCTTGCGTGGATCAAGGGCAAATGCGCGTGGTTCGATCTCTTTTCCGCGTGCATTTGCCCTTGATCGATGCGAATGGCCTTGATCGGCGGCAAGGCCCGTGGTCCGCCGCCGTTCCGGCCGCGCGGCATGTTCCGGCCGGGTGGCGGCGTTCCGGCTGCGTGGCCCGTTCCGGCTGCGTGGCGGCGTTCCGGCCGCGTGGGGCGTCCCGGCCCCGTGGGGCGTCCCGGCCCCCTCGGGTCTTCCGGCCGCGTGGCGCGTCCTGGCACGCCTGGCGCGTGGGGCGTCCCGGCCGCGCGGGGCGTTCGGCTGCGGGGCACGTTCCGGGCGAGGGGGTGCGTTCTGGCCGCGCATGGCGCGCCGAACCCGTGCCGGACCGCGGAGCCGGCGAGGATGTGGATCTGCTCATGGACATCGATACACCTGGCCCATAAGATCGTTTCAAGCCTTGGGGAACGCGCTTTCCGCGCGGAGGGCTCGACGATGCCGAAACGCGTTCGCGAGGAGTGGGGATAGTGCGGAGACTCCGTGTGGTTGCGGCCTGTGCGGTCGCGGCGGCGCTGGCCGGGGCCGGGTTCGTGGTGACGACGGCGGCCGCCAGCGCGGCCGTGACCGGTTGCCGCGTCGATTACCGGATCACCAATCAGTGGTCGGGCGGGTTCGGCGCTGACGTCACCGTCACCAACCTCGGTGACCCGATCACCGCATGGACGCTGACCTGGACCTACGCCGTGGGGCAGAGCGTCACGCAGGCGTGGAACGCCACCGTGTCACAGAACGGCACCGCCGTCGCCGCGAGAAACGTGAGCTACAACGGCTCCATCGCGACCAACGCGAGCGTCGGCTTCGGCTTCAACGGCGCGTGGACGACCAGCAACCCGGTGCCGGCGACGTTCGCCCTCAACGGCACCGGGTGCACGGGCGCGCCCAGCGTGACGCCGTGCCCGCCGCCCGTGACGCCGACCCCCACCACGCCGGCGCCGACCACGCCGCCACCCACCACGCCCCCGCCGACCACACCGCCGGCGCAGGGCCGGGTCACCGTCTGGCTTGCTGGCGACTCCACAGTCGCGAACCCGTCGTCCAGCGGCGCGTGCCCCGTCGGGTGGGGCAACCAGTTCGCCTCGTATTTCAACAGCAACGCGACTGTGGTCAACAGCGCGATCGGCGGCCGCAGCATCCAGACGTGGCTGTACGACCCGAACGTCACCAGCACCATGAACTCCGCCGGTGAGTGCGTCGTCAGCCCGCAGACGTACTCCACCCGCTGGCAGGCGATGCTGAACACGAGCACTGGCATGAAGGCCGGCGACTACCTGTTCATCCAGTTTGGAATCAACGACGGCTCGACCACCTGCCCGCGGCACGTCGGTTCCGCGCGGTACAAGGAACTGCTCGGTGTGATGGCGCGTGCGGCACAGGAGCGTGGCGCGCGACCGGTGTTCCTCACGCCGGCCGCCTCCATCAGGTGCAGCGGCAGCACCGCGGTCGGCAACCGGGGCTACCTCACCGAAACCTTCGAGGCGGGCACCGCCAACAACGTGCCGGTGATCGATCTGCACCGGCTCAGCTACACGCTCTACAACAGCCTCGGGCTGTGCCCGAACAACGGCGACTACACGCAGGGAGCCGTGGGCGCCTTCTTCTGCAACGACCATACGCACTTCGAGGCGGCCGGCGCCCGGCAGATCGCCGCCGTCGTGGCGAACGCCATCCGCACCCAGGCCCTCCCGCTGGCCGCGTATCTGCGCTAGGAGCACCATCCCCCGCACTCGTCCCTCTACGCGGCCAGGGCGTCGAGCGGCGCCAGGCGTTTCCCCCCTTCCGTCGATCAAGGGCGAATGCGCGTGGTTCGATCTCTTTTCCGCGTGCGTTTGCCCTTGATCGATGCGATCTCCCTTGATCGGCGTCCACGGCGGCGGTGCCCGCAGTGTGCGCGGTGTCCGGGGTGTCCGCGGTGTCCGCGGTGCCTGCGCTCGCGAGTCGCGACAAGCGATGCGTGATCGTCGTGGTCTGACCGCTTCGTCGATGCCCTAGATGTGCGCGACGACCTTGCGCACCTCGACGGTGCCCAGGGTGGCGACGGCGGCGCGAGGGACGTTGGGTAGGGCCTCGGCCGCTGCCTGAGCGGTCTCGCGGCTCTCGAACAGCAGGACGGTGATGCCCTGCCCGTCGAGGGCCTCCAGCCAGTATCCGGAGACCAGCCCCGGGACCTGCTTCATGCCCGGCAGGACATTGGCGTGCAGGTACTCGATCCCTTCCGCCTCATGGCCCGGCTCGATGCTCACAGTGACGACGACAGCGTCCATGATGGCCTCCTCGCCTTCGTCGGCCATGATCAGCGTAGCGCCGCCTGTCCGGCCGGCGGGCCAGTTCAGCGGTCTACGGTAAAGGAGACTCGACGGCTAGGAGGGGACCGGAGGGGTGCGGCTTAGGGCGTTGCGGGCGTTGATTTGTTGGGTTGTGGCGATGCGCTGCGGGCGGCCTCGGCCCAGGAAGGTCACCACCCAGTGCATGAGCGTCGTGACCTTGTTCTTGAAGCCGATCAAGTAGAACAGGTGCACGCCGAGCCACATCAGCCAGCCGAGTACCCCGCTGAAGTGCAGTTTGCCGACGTTCGCCACGGCCGAGAAGCGGCTGATGGTCGCCATGTTGCCCTTGTCGAAGTACCGGAATGGCTTTGTCGGCGGCCGCCCGGCCAGGCGTCCCTTGATGACGCGGGCGGCGTACCGGCCGCCTTGCATGGCGACCTGGGCGACGCCCGGAAGGTCGAGTGCGGCCATGTCGCCGACGACGAAGATTTCGGGGTGCCCTGGGATCGTGAGGTCCGGGTTGACGCGGATGCGGCCGGCGCGGTCGGTTTCGGCGCCGGCTGCCTCGGCGATGCGGTGGCCTAGCGTGGGTGCGGCCACGCCTGCCGCCCAGATTTTGGTGCGGGCCTCGATACGCTCGCCGCCGCCTGCGGAATCTACTTTGACGCCATCGGCGTCCACGTCGACGACGCGGGTGTTCAAGCGCACGTCCACCCCCATTGTGGACAGTCGCTTTAGGGCGGCGTGAGACATTGGCGGGTCGAAGGCGGGCAGGACGCGGTCGGCGGCGTCGACGAGGATGATCCGGGTCTGGGTCAGGTCGGCGTGGCGGTACTGGCCCTTCAGCGCCCGGTGTGCGAGTTCGGCGATCTGGCCGGCCATCTCCACACCGGTCGGTCCGGCCCCGATGAGTACGAAGGTGAGCCAGCGCTGGCGAGCCTCGGAGTCCTCTTCGAGCTCGGCCATCTCGAACGCGTGGAAGATGCGGCTGCGCAGTTCGAGCGCGTCGTCGATGTTCTTCAGCGACGGGGCGTGCTCGGCGAAGCCATCGTTGCCGAAGTACGAGTTGCGGGCGCCAGCGGCGACGATCAGCGAGTCGTACGGCACGCGCCGCTCGCGGCCGTCCGGCGCGTTGACGAGCACGGTCTTCTGCGCGACGTCCACATCGGTCACCCAGCCGAGCTGGATGTCGAGGTTGTCGTGGTGGCGCAGGATCTCGCGTACCGGTGGGGCCACCTCACCCTCGGACAGGATGCCGGTCGCGACCTGGTACAGCAGCGGCTCGAAGAGGTGGTACGTGGTGCCGTTGATCAGGGTCACCGACACGGGTACCCGGCGCAGGGTCTTGGTGGCGAACAGGCCGCCGAAACCGGCGCCGACGACCACGACGCGGTGCTTGGTGGTGGGAGCCTCAGTCATGCCCGTAGGACGGGACAGGACGGCCCGGTGTGACAGCGTGTGACGCACGTCAACGCCGTGAAAGCGCGGTGTCAGAACGCGCCGCCATGCTCTGATTTGGCATGAGCGGAGGGCACGATGAACCACGATATTGTCAGCGGGCTGGGAACGGTCCTCGGGATATGGGCCCATCCCGACGATGAGGCCTACCTGTCCGGTGGTCTCATGGCGATGGCCCGCGACGTCGGATCCAGGGTGGTTTGTGTGACGGCGACGCGTGGCGAGCTCGGCACGCCCGACCAGCAGAGGTGGCCGCCGGACCGGCTAGCCGCGGAGCGGACCGGCGAGCTGGCGCGCTGCCTGGAGATCCTCGGGGGCGTCGAGCACCGCTGGCTGGGATACCGGGACGGTGGCTGCGCGGAGGTCGAGGTGACGGATGCGGTCACGCGGCTGTCGGAGGTGATCGGGCAGGTGCGGCCGGACACCGTGGTGACCTTCGGCCCGCACGGCAACACCGGCCATCCGGACCACCGTGCCGTGTCGGGGTGGACCACAGCGGCGTTTGACCGGGCCGCCCCACCGGGGGCCCGACTGTTGCAGACCGCGGTCCCCGAGCGGTGGGCGCGCCGGTGGCATGATCTGCACGAGCGCTTCGACGTGTTCGAGGCAGGCTACCCGGTCACGACGCCCGAGGCGCGGCTCGGCGTCCACCTCGTTCTGGACCCGGAGGCCGCGGCGCGGAAGGTTCGCGCGTTGGCGGCACAGACCACCCAGACGGCCGGGCTCATCGAGGCGATGGGCATCGACCAGTACACCGCGTGGGTCAGCGAGGAGGCGTTCGTCGATCGGTGAGGTTGCGCGCTATGGCCCCGCGGGCGATGTCCAGCACCGTGGCCCGCGCGGGCACCGGCGCCGAGGGAATGTGGGGCCGGCCCAGCCGGTCGGCTCCGTCGACCGCGGGAGCGTCCGGTGCCGCGTCCGCCGCGGCGTCGAGCTGCTGCGCCGGCTCCTCGTCGCCGAGCCGGCGCAGCAGGTCGGCCAGGTTACGCAGGGTGGTCCACTGGTGTGTCCAGTTGCCGGTACGGGCGAAGTACTCGATGACGTCGCGGTAGCCACGCAGCGCGTCGTCGACCCGTCCGGTGCGGGCGCGTACCGCGAGCAGTCCCACGGACGCGACGCCCACGAGAAAGGTGGCGCCGGAGTCGCGTGCCAGGTCGACGGCGCGCTGGTACTGGCGTTCGGCGTCGGCGTGGTGGCCGGTTGAGCTGTCGATCTCCCCGGCGACGTACGCGTGCCACGCGAGCATCGTCGGCGAGGCCGCACTGGCGAGCCAGCGGTCGTTGAGCGCCCGCGCCGCTTCCAGGCGGCCGGCGTACGCGGTGGCGAGTGCGGCGATGCCGATGCTTTCGCGCGGCCCGGCCGCGCCTGTGCTCGCGGCGAGGGAGTGCTCGACGGCGTCGTCGTGGGCGCCGCGGGCCAGGGCGGCCACGGACAGCGGCAGCAGGCAGTACCAGGAGTCGGCGTCTCCGGTGGCGAGGTCGAGGCCGGCACGGGCGAGCCGGTCGACCCGCTCGTACTCGCCGCGGTGGTAGGCGACCTCGGCCGCGACGCCCAGGACGGCGGTCGCGAGCGGGTGGCCTGCGAGCGCCGGGTCGTCAGCCAGTTCCTCGGCCCAGTCGCGGATCTCGATCAGGTCGCGGTAGACGACCGCGTCGAGCAGCGCGGCGACCATCGCGGCGGCCTCGTCGAGACATCCACGCCCGCGGGCGAGCCGCCACGCCGCTCGCAGGTTCGGCAGCTCGCGGCGCAGAACCGCGTCGGCCTCGGGCTCCCGAGCCGTCGCCACGGTGGCGTCGATCCACGCGGTGAGGTCCACGGCCCAGCGGAGCATGTGCCTGGCCGCCTCGTCTTCCTCGCCCGCGGCCCGTAACCGGTCGAGCCCGAACGCGCGCAGCGTCTCCAGGATGCGATATCGCGTGCTCGCCCCGAACTCGGCCTCGATCATGGACGCGTCGACGAGGCGGGCGAGGGCGCTTCCGGGATCACCGTCGAGACCGAGGTCGACGGCCAGGCGCTCCGCCGTGGCCAGGTCCACGCCGTCGACGAAGGTGGACAGGTGCCGGAACAGCCGGCGTTCGCCGTCGGTAAGGAGCCGGTAGGACCACTCCACCGTCTCGCGGAGCGTCCGGTGCCGGGCGTCGCCGCTTGGCTTGCCGGCCAGCAGGTCGAGCGAACGGTCGAGGCGCTCGTGCAGGTCGGCCAGGGAGAAGGTCGACAGCCGCCCGGCGGCCAGCTCGATGGCTAGCGGCATCCCGTCGAGGCCCCGGACAATGTCGGCGACCAGCCGCAGGTCTGCCGGGGTTGCCGGGGGACCGGGGCGGACGCGGCGGGCTCGGTCGAGGAAGACCGCGACGGAGGGT
The DNA here is from genome assembly GCF_026130045.1 of Micromonospora sp. CPCC 205371. Taxonomy (GTDB): domain Bacteria; phylum Actinomycetota; class Actinomycetes; order Mycobacteriales; family Micromonosporaceae; genus Phytohabitans. Next base: position 7,769 of record NZ_JAIBNX010000122.1, on the reverse strand, counting down.
ACCCGCGGAAGGTCCTGGTTGGTCTTTGGCAATGGGAGCGGTGCCAGCCGGTAGACCAACTCGGGGGTGAGGCCGAGCGGTTCGCGACTGGTGGCGAGGACGGTCACCTGGGGACACGCGGACAGGATCGCGTCGACGGTGTCGCGGACCGCATCGATCAGGTGCTCGCAGTTGTCGATCACCAGCAGGCCGGTGCGGTCGCCCAGGACGGCGACGCAGGCGGCGAGCACCTCGCCCTGGACGACGTTGAGGGCGAGCGCCGCGGCGAGGGCGTGCGGGATGGCGGCGGGCTCCGTGACCGGTGCCAGCCGCAGCACCGTCGCGGCCTCGTCCCCTTGTGCGATCTCCAGCGCGATGCGGGTCTTGCCGACGCCGCCGGGTCCGACGAGCGTCACCAGGCGCTCGGCGGCCAGCAGCCGGCGCAGCGCCGCGACCTCAGTGTCGCGGCCGAACAGCCGGGTCGCTGGCCGGGTCGGCGCCTCGGGTCGCATCGGCGTCGGACCGGCCGCTATCTCGCGCACCAGCTCGTCGAGCGCAGGTGACGGGTCGAGGCCGGCCTCTTCGGCCAGCCGGCTCCGGTACTCCCGTGCGGCGCGAAGCGCCTCGGGCGCCCGCCCGGTCGCGGCCAGTGCGCGCATCAGCAGCAGGATCGCGGGTTCCCGCAAGTGATCCGCGGCCACGGATTCGGCGGCCTGACCGACGATCTGGTCGGCGTGCCCGGCCGCGATCGCGCTCGCGATCAACGCGTCGGTGACGTCACGGCGCAGCTGCGCGTAACCCTCCACCGCGGCGGCGATCGACGAGGTGTCGGTGAGATCGGCGAGTACCGGTCCGCGCCACAGCGCGTGCGCCTCCCGCAGCGCGGCGAGGGCGCCCGCGGGGTCGCGCGCCATGCGGGTCCGCGCGGTCGCCAGCAGGGCTCGGGCCTGCCCCACGTCGAGATCCTTGGTACCCAGGACAAGCCGGTAGCCGTCCTGGCGTGTCTGCAGCCGGTCGGCGGCCGGTCCGAGGTGGGTGCGCAGCCGGAATACGTGGCTGTGCAGGGCTTGACGGGCGGATTCCGGTGCCTCCGTAGGCCAGAGCGCGTCCACCAGGTGGCCGGCCGGCACCGTGCGGCCCTCGGCCAGCGCCAGCACCGCCAGCACCGCGCGCCGCTTCTGGCCGCGTACGTCGACGGGCCGGCCGTCGACGAGCACGCGCAGCGGCCCGAGCACCTCGACCCGCACCGGTGACGCCCCGTCGACCGTCTCCATCCATCCACCCCCGGTAGACAGCATGCCGCCGCTGTCAGCGCGGCGAAAGCGCGTGCGAACGCCGTGTAAGTCGTGCCGTCAATTCTGGTGTCTGGCCGGACACGCCGGCTGGAACACCGTAAGGAGAGCACAATGAACAACGACAAGGTCACCGAGTTTCTCGGGCAGTTCGTGAGCGACCTGGCCGCGACCGACGCCGCGGGATCGGTCGTGGTCGGTCACCGGCTCGGCCTCTACCGCGCGCTCGCGCAGGGCCCAGCGACGCCCGAACAATTCGCCGAACGCACCGGGTGCCATCCGCGCTACCTCACCGAGTGGCTGCGCGGCCAGGCCGCTGGCGGGTACGTCACGTACACGCCGGCGACCGGGGAGTTCTCGTTGACCGAGGAGCAGGCGTTCTGCCTGGCTGATCCGAACGGCCCGAACGTGCCGGCAGCGTTCCTCATTTCTCTGGGCATGCTCCGTGCGGAGCCGCGGATCACCGAGGCGTTCCGCACCGGCGCGGGCATCGCCTGGCACGAGCATCACGAGGACGTCTTCGTTGGGTGCGACGCGTTCTACCGGCCCGGGTACGTCGCCGACCTGGTGCCGAACTGGATTCCGGCGCTGGACGGAGTTCACGCGAAGCTGACCGCCGGCGGGAAGGTGGCCGACGTCGGCTGCGGGCTCGGCTCCTCTTCGGTGCTGATCGCTCAGGCGTACCCGCGGGCCACCGTCGTGGGCTCGGACTACCACGCCGAATCCATCGAGCTGGCCACCAAGCGCGCCGCTGAAGCCGGTGTCGGCGACCGGGTCACCTTCGAGGTCGCGACCGCGCAGACCTTCACAGGCACCGGTTACGACCTGGTGGCGATGTTCGACTGCCTGCACGACATGGGCGATCCGGTCGGCGCCGCCCGTCAGGTGCGGGAGGCCTTGGCGCCCGACGGCACGTGGCTGCTGGTGGAACCGTTCACGGCCGACAGCGTCGAAGACAGCCTCAACACGATCGGGCGGGCGTACTACAGCGCCTCCACGTTCCTTTGCGTGCCCAACGCGCTGGCCCAGCCGGGCGGCCACGCCCTGGGCGCGCAGGCCGGTGAGGCGGCGATTCGCCGGGTGACCGAGGAGGCCGGCTTCACCCAGTTCCGCAGGGCGGCGCAGACGCCGTTCAACCTCGTCTACGAGGTCCGGCTGTAGAGGTGCGGCGGCGGTCGTGGACCTCGACGACCGCCGCCGTTTCCGAGAGGCTGAGCACACCTAGGGAGGTCACATGGTGAAGCTGGCCGACGTGGTCGACCCGGCCGCGCGACCCGAGCGGCTGGGCGGCGACGCGACCTGGAGCGAAGGGCCGCTCTGGCTGCCCGCCGAGGAAGCCGTCATCTGGTCGGACATTCCCGGCAACCGCATCCTGCGGTGGAGCGCCGCCACCGGCGCCGTGACCGTCGACCGTACCGCTGTTGAGTTCACCAACGGCCGCTGCCTCGACGTAGACGGCCTGGTGGTGACGTGTTCGCACGGGCGGCGGGCGGTCGAGCGCGGCCCCGCGGGCGTTCCCGGTGAGGTGCTCGTCGACCACTACGGCGCGGCCCGGCTCAACTCGCCCAACGACGTCGTGGTCGCCGCCGACGGCGCGATCTGGTTCACCGACCCGCCTTACGGCATCGTCCAGCCCAACGAGGGGTACCCGGGCACCCTGGAATACAGCGACTGCTACGTGTTCCGGCTCGACCCCGCCGCCGGCGAGCTGGCGCCCGTCATCCTGGACATCGAGGAGCCTAACGGGCTGGCGTTCTCGCCGGACGGATCGCTGCTGTACGTGACGGATACGTCCGCCGCCCTTCGCAAGGACGGCAGTGGCAACCACTGGATCCGAGTCTACGACGTCGTCGACGGGCGCCGGTGCAAGAACGGCAGGGTCTTCGCCGAGGTCGATCCCGGTCTTGCGGACGGCATCAAGGTCGACGTGCTGGGCAACGTGTGGACGTCCAGCGCCGACTCGGTGCAGGTGTACGCGCCGGACGGCACCCACCTGGGCCGGATTCCGGTACCCGAGGTGGTCGGCAACCTGTGCTTCGGCGGGCCGGACGGCAGCACGCTGTTCATCGCCGCCACCACCGGCCTGTACCGGCTGCCCATCCGCACCCACGGAGCCGCGCGGTGACCCGCGGGCCGACCCGGCCGACCCGCTCTTCCATGAGCCGGCTGGCGGCCAGCGGCTACCGTCGATCGCATGGCAGAGCGGGTGATCCACGACCGGCGTGAACAGCTTCGTCAGATCGAGAGCGGCCTCTTGGACGGCGAGAACATCATCGCCGTCTACGACGCGGTCGGGGCGGGGACCGGCTTCATCGGCCTGACGACCCGGCGCGTGATCATCCAGGACAAGTCGTTTCTGGGCAAGAAGGTCGCCATCACGAGCATCCCGTACTCGAAGATCACGAGTGTGAGCGTGGTGAGCAACAAGTCGTGGGGCGGCGAGTTCTTCTCCACCGGCACCATCGCCATCAACGTGGGCACGCACACGTACGAAGTGGAGTTTCGTGGCGCGCAGAAGACCCACCACGTGCACAACGTGATCCTGCACTACATCTCGTGAGCCCGTAGGTGGTCTCGCTGGAGGTGGTAGGCGAGCGCGCGGCGCGCGGAGGCCGACCCGGTGCTGGCGCCGGTCCGTGAGGGGACGTCGAGACCGCGACTGATCTGGTCGTACGCCAGCCGGTAGCCGCTGGGCAGCTCGGCCTCGCGCAGCCTCAGGTCTTCCTCGACCTGGCGTCGCAGCTCGTCGACGTTCTGGGGAGTGAAGCGCTTCCGGCCGCGGGCGATGGCGTCGACGTGGCGAGTGCACCGTGCCGTGCCGTCGAGGGCCTCGGAGATCTCCTCGGCGAGACCCCACAGGCGCCCTTCGAGCCACGGGATGTCGTGCTGGTCGAGGGAGAGCCGCATCGGGGGTGGCGCGTCGCTCGACCTGTACCTCGCGACATGCTTGGACACGGCGGGCTGACTCATGTCGGTCAACTGCGCGATCTTGTCCTGTGTCCAGCCCAGGCCCACGAGGATCTGGATCATCTCGGCGCGCAGCTTGCGCATCTCCTCACCGGCACGAATGACCTCGTTCATGCCAGCGAGCATCCGCGCCGCCCGCTCCTCCGTCAGTTCCTCACCTGCCACGCCCTGGTTATACACCAGCCGTGATAACCGGGTTGTATAACCGGGTTATGACTGGCAGGATCGCTGCCATGCCCACCTTCTCCGCACCCGACGGCACCCGGCTCGCCTACCGCGTACACGGAGACGGCGACCCCGTCGTCTGCGTCCCGGGAGGCTTCGCCGACCCCGCCTACCTCGGTGACCTCGGCGGCTTGGCCGCGCACCGCCAGTTGGTCATCCTCGACGTGCGCGGCACTGGCCGGTCCGGAGTGCCCAGCGATCCGTCGACGTACCGCTGCGACCGCCTGGCCGGCGACGTCGAGGCGCTGCGCGAACATCTGGGGCTCGCCGCCCTGGACCTGCTCGCCCATTCGGGAGGCGTGAACATCGCGACGACGTACGCGGCCCAGCACCCGAAGAACGTCCGCAGGCTCGCGCTGATCGGCCCCAGCACCCGGGCGGTCGGCATCGAGATCACCGGGGAGGCGCGGCGCGCGGTGGCTCGGCTTCGCAAGGACGAACCGTGGTTCCCGGCGGCGTACGCGGCATTGGAGGCACTGACCGCGGGCAGGGGCGGCAGCTTCGAGGACATCGCGCCATTCTTCTGGGGGCGGTGGGACGCCGCGGCGCGCGAGCACCACGCGGCCAGCCAGCCAACGAACATGGAGGCCGTCGCGCTCTTCGGCGCCGAGGGCGCCTTCGACCCGCCAGCGACCCGGGCGAGGCTCGCCGGATGCGCGGCGCCCGTCCTGCTGCTGACCGGCGAGTACGACGTGAACAGCCCACCCGAGACGACAGCCGAATTCGCCCGCCTGTTTCCCGACGCGACGTTCCTGGTACAACCCGGGGCCGGCCACTACCCCTGGCTCGACGCACCCACTAGTTTCGTGGCGACCGTAACGCCCTTCCTGACCTAGCCCAGCACCCGCCGCTGTCCGCGCGCCGCTGTCCGCGCGCCGCTGTCCGCGCGCCGCTGTCCGCGCGCCGCTCCCCGCGCGCCGCTCCCCGCTCTCCCCGCCGATCAAGGGCAAACGCACGTGATTCGATCTCATTTCCGCGTGTATTCGCCCTTGATCGGTGCAGATGGCCTTGATCGCCGGGCCGCGCCGGGCCGCGTCGCGCCGGGCCGCGCCGGGCGCACCGGCCGTGCGACGGCGCTGCTCGTTCCTTCTGCACGTGCGCCGCGCCGCTAAGCGGTACGGGCTGCAACTTCGTCAACCCTTGCCCGGTAGCAGCGCAGCCTCGGACACCGGGCCGAGGTGACCGAGCTTGTCCGGGTTGACCACGGAGTGGATCGTCTGGACGAGCCCGCCAGCGACGTCGAGCTCCACCACGCTTATCACGCGCTCGCCGCCGTCGTACAGCACGGCGCCGGGCCGGCCGTTGACCCACGCCAGCCGGAGGGACGCACCGATGATCCGGCCGCGGCGCAGCAGGTAGACGAGAAGCTGCGAGACGGTCTCCCGCCCGTACAGCGGCCTTCCGATCGCCAGCGTCTTGCCGCCGCCGTCGCTCTGCAGCACCACGTCGGGTGCCAGCATGTCCAGCAGCGCGTCCAGGTCGCCGCCTGCGGCGGCTTCGAAGAACCGGCGAGCGAGTTCCTCGCCCTCCGCGCGCCGTGCCGCGGGCGGCTCGCCGTCGTGCCGCTGCGTACCGGAGGCGATGCGCTGCCGGGCACGGGCGAAGATCTGCCGGCGGTTCGGCTCGGTCTTGCCGATCGCCCTCGCCACGTCCGGATAGCCGTACCCGAAAACCTCGCGCAGCATGAACACCGCACGCTCCACTGGGGACAGAGCCTCCATCAGCACGAGGAACGCCATCGACAGCGAGTCGGCCAGCTCGGCGTGCTCGGCCGGTCCGGGCCTGTCAGCGGGTACTACGACCGGCTCGGGCAGCCAGTCGCCGACGTACGCCTCCCGCCGCACCCGAGCCGATCTCAGGTGGTTGATGCCCAGCCGCGTCACCGCGGTCGTCAGGTACGCCTTCAGGTCGATGATTGTGGTGCCCGCCCGGCGTGCCCGGGTCAGGCCGAGGAACGCGTCCTGCACGATGTCCTCCGCGTCGCCCACGGACCCGGTCATCCCGTACGCGATGGAGAACAGCAACGGCCGGTACCGGGCCGCGTCCACCTCATCCGATTCAGGCATCGGTTTCCCTCCAGGATTGGTCTCCTCCTGAAGACGCATCTCCACCCGGAGTTGTGACAGCCGACCCGGTCGCCGGGCAGCGAGTGTCGCGTGACCTGACCGCTGAGTCAGTCGACGCGGGCGGCTATGGCCCGGGCGCACGCCAGGGCCTCCGTGTGCGTGGTATCCACCTCCAGGTCGTAGGTCACGCCCTGGTGCACGAGCTCCGCCTGCGACGCGGCCATACCGTGTACCCGGTCTCCGCGGGCGATCTCGCGGCCCTCGGCGACCTTCGTGTCACACCGGACACCGACCCACAGCACGTCCAGTCCGGCGAACGCGCGCTGCCATTCCCCTTGAGAGGACGCGCCACCGAGGAAGACGTCGTCGACGATGACCCGGGCGCCCGCGCGAACCATCTCGGCCACCCCCGCCTGCCACGCCTTCTGCAGCGACCGGAACCGCGGCCCGACGTTCACGCCGCCGTCCGCGGCGAACTCGATGCCCGTACTCGACGTCTGCATGGCGATCGGCATCGCCTCGACGAGCGTGTCGACGCTGAGGGCGAGCCAGGGCTCCGGCAGCACGGCCTGCAGGCAGCGGGCGATTCCGGACTTGCCCGAGCTAGATCCTCCATTGAGCACGATCACCTGAGTCGTCACGACGCCACTGTAGAGGGCACGCACGGCTCGCCGCCGAGCATTCCCGCCCGACCCCACCAGCCCTTCCCGCCCCCTTTCCCTCCGCCACGCCCCGCGCTTTCGCGCGCTCTGCGCGCTCCCGCTCGAACCGTCGATCAAGGGCGAATGCACGTGGTTCGATCTCTTTTCCGCGTGCATTCGCCCTTGGTCGACGCGGATCTCCTTGATCGGCGCCAGGTCCGGCGATCTCCCCGCATCGAGCGGGGTCGGCACCGGCGTGTGTTCGTGTGCGTGAGAAGTTGCGGCATCCGGGGTTGGGGCCGCGATTTGCCGCCGGGGCCCGCCCCGAGGCCACGGGTCGCGTGCGCGCCGCAGCGCACGGTTTGGGCTCGACCTGGACGCGCGATCAAGGGCGCACGTCCCGAGCGCCTCGGGGCACGGACCGGGACAATCCGGTCGATGGGCGGTGGGGACGACGCTCTAGCGGCGCCCGGCTGGCGGCGTGGGTGGGCTCGACGCGGCGCCGGATCGCTCAATCGGCGGCGCCGATCAAGGAGATCCGCATCGATCAAGGGCAAATGCCCGCGGTTTTGAGATCAAACCACGTGCATTCGCCCTTG
>NZ_JAIBNX010000121.1:19517-25159 GCF_026130045.1 Micromonospora sp. CPCC 205371 | reverse complement strand
CGCGCGCATCGCGCAGGCGCTGCGCGATGCGCGCCTCGGTGTGCGCGTCGACGGCGGAGGTCGGGTCGATCAGGATCAGCACGTCTGGCTCGGCGAGCAGGGCCCGTGCCAGGCGTATCCGCTGGCGCTGGCCGCCGGAGAGGGTGCGGGCGCGGGCCGCGACGGGGGTGGACAGCCCGTCGGGCAGCGCGTCGACGACGTCTTCGGCGGACGCGGCGCGCAGCGCGGTCCAGATCTCGGCGTCGCCGGCGCCGTCCCGGATTCGGAGCGTCTCGCGCACCGTGCCGGCGAACAGGTACGAGTCGTGGTCGGCGACGAGGATGCGGGCGCGCACCTCGTCGAGGGCCATCTCGGCGAGCGGTATCCCGCCCCAGGCGGCCTCGCTGGGTGCGAACCGCCCGAGCCGGTCGCCGAGCGCCACCGCCTCGGCCGGCTCGTCGACGGCCACACCGACCAGCAGGCCATCGGGCACCACGAGCCCGGTGTCGGGATCGTAGAGGTCGGCGGGGCGCTCCGGGCCCGGCTGTCTTCCTCGCCCACCGGCGTCGTCCGCGGTCAGGCTCAGCACCGCGATGATCCGGCGGGCGGCGACCCGGCCACGGATCATCTGGTAGGCGGCCTCCAGCAGGAACCAGACCGGCACGATCAGCACCGTCACGTACCCGTACACGGCGACCATCTGACCGATCGTGATGTCGCCGTTCGCGGCGGTGCGGGCCGCGAGCCACACCACGGTGGCGAGGAACACCCCTGGTATCAGCACCGTCAGCGCGTCGATCCAGCTCCGGGCCGCGCCGCGCCGCCCCCCCGGGCGCGGCGGGCCCGGGGCGGGGGCGGGGGGGGGGGGGGCGACCAGCCCCCCCCCGCCGACGCCGGCGAGCACGCGGAGCCCGGCGACGATGTCGCCGGCGCGGGCGGTGAGCGCGCCCTGCTGGTGGCGGTACCCGTGCTCGGCGCTCTCCAGGCGGCGCAGCAGCGGGCCGGCGATGAGCGTCATCACCGGGACGCCGAGCAGCACGAACAGCGCCAGGAACGTGGACACCGACCACAGCAGTACGGCCACGGCCGCGTACGCGATGACCGCGCCTACGCCGGGCCCGGTCACCGTCAGCACCGCCGACACGTGCCCGATGTCGGCACCGCCCACCGTGGCGGCCTCACCGGCGGCCAGCCTGCGGGGCAGCACGGCGCCGACGCGGGAGATGTGCCGCACCAGGACGCCGGCGGACCGGGCGGTCGCGTCTTCCCGGACGAACGTCATCGTGCGGTGTCGCATGTTGCCCAGGTACGCGAGCGCGAACCCGGCGACGGCGATCGCGCCCACCCACAACGCCAGCGCCCGGCGGTCGTGCGCGCGCAGCCCGTCGTCGATGGCGCGGGAGATCAGGTACGGCCGGACAGCCAGGCCGATCATCCACGCCGTGCCGAACAGGCTGCCCCGCAGCACGCGCACCGGCTGGCAGCGGACCAGCCACCAGATGTACCGCATCGGTCCCCTCGTGTCCGGAACGCCTGGGTCCGGATGAGGGATGCGCGGCATGGCCCCCAGGCTACCGACGCGGCCGATGGTTCTTGAATCGATTTATTTGAGACGCAGCGCGGCGGCGACCTCTAGGTCGATGCCGCTGTGCCAGGTCGCGTCGTCGGATTCCAATTCCCACAGCTTGTTCTGCAGGACGCGCGCCAGCGTCCACGCCACCGCCCGCTCGCGGTCAAGGCCCAGCACCTCGGTCATCAGGTCGAAGCGGCGGCGGACCGCGCCCGGCACGTCGCCGGTCGCCACCACGTCATCCCACCGGTTGTGCAGGGCGGCGAGCAGCTCGAACGCCGGGTCGCCGGCGAGCGGCTTGGGGTCGATGGCGAGCCACGGCTCCCGCTCCCCCGCGAGCACGTTGGCGAGGTGCAGGCCCCGGTCCGGGACCCGCTCGCCCGGCCGGGGCACCCCCTCGCGAGGCCCCGCCGCGCAGTCGGCGATGACCCGCCGCCGGTCCGGGTCCGCGTCGTTGGCCAGCGCGACCGGCACCCGGTCGAGCATGGCGGCGCCCACGTCGACCATGCGCCGGACGTCTCGCGGCGCGGGCCGGGCGTTGAGGCGGAGCAGCAGCTCGCTGATGATCCGGAGGGCGGCCAGGTCGTCGGGCACGTCGGCGAGCGTGCGGCCGCCGAGCCGCTCCAGCAGCAGCGAGCCGCTCTCCGCCTCGTACTCCAGCAGCCGCACCGCGCCGTCGCCGTCCCAGGCGCGGAGCGCGATCGGCTCGCCGACCGTCTCGTCGTCGATTGGCTGGATCTTCAGCATCGCCGTGGTGCCGCCGGCGCGCACGACCGGCACGACGAGCGCGACCGCCCCGCAGATCGGTGGCCCGTCGCGGCGCAGTTCCCACCGGTCGATCAGGTCCGCGGCGAGCCCCGGCACGTTGTCGAGCCAGGCCCGCCCAGCCTCGCCGAAGTACTTCTGGTGCGTCGCGACCAACTCCGCCGGCACCTCGACCCGGAGATCGCTCGTCATCGACCAAGGATGTCAGGCTGGCCGGCGGGCCGCGACGCGGTTTAGGCCTGGTCACACCGGTGACCGCCGCGGCTGGCAGACCCTAGACTGGCCCGGCCGGTCGAGGGAGGACATCGATGCGAAGACGGCCGACCGTCTACGACGTCGCGGCGCGGGCGGGCGTCTCGATCGCCACGGTCTCGTTCGCCTTCACCCAGCCGGGCAGGGTCCGCAAGTCCACTCTCGACGCCGTGCTCGCCGCCGCCGACGACCTCGGTTACGTCCCCAGCGCCAACGCCCGCGGCCTCGCCACCGGCCGCACCGGCGCGATCGGGCTCTACTCCTTCGACTACCTGCTCGACTCGGTGCCGCCGCGGACCGCGGACACCGACATCCGCCACTTCCCCCTCTACGTCGACGAAGTCCAGCGCGGCGTGCAGCTCGAATGCCGCCAGCGCGGTTGGGCCCTCATGCTCGGTGCCGGCCACAACCCCGGCCACCTGCCCGACGTCATCGACGTCGCCGGCCGCGTCGACGGCCTCATCGCCTTCGCGGGCTCCGCGGCGCCGGAGGCCATCATCCAGGTGGCGAAGCGCATCCCGGTGGTCGAGCTGGGTGGCATGGTGCGGCACGAGGGCGTTCACACGGTACTGGTCGACAACCGCACCGGCATGCGCGAGCTGACCGAGCACCTGCTCACCACGCACGGCTGCCGCGACCTCGCGTACGTGGGCGGGCTGGGCCTGCCCGAGTTCGACGCGCGCTACGAGGGCTTCGGCCAGGCGTTGACGGCCGCCGGGCTGCCCGTGCCGAGCCCCACGCCCAGCCGGCCCGGCCGCGACCACACCACCACAGCCGCCGTCGAAGCGCTCATCCGAGCGGCCGCGCTGCCCGACGCGATCGTCTGCGCCACCGACCAGGAGGCGCTGGTGGCCATCGACACGCTGGTCGCGGCGGACATCCCGGTGCCGGCCCGGGTGATCGTCACGGGCTTCGACGGCACCGTGGCCGGCCGCTTCGCCACCCCGCGCCTGACGACCGTGCGGCAGCCGATGGAGGAGGTCGGCCGCACGGCGGTACGCATCCTCGCGGGGCTGCTCGACGGCTCCGGCGGCTACCCGAACGAGTACGACTATCTGCCGTCCACGTTCGTGCTCGGCGCGAGTTGCGGCTGCTGACCCGTACTGTCCTCTGGCGCGAGCAGCCGACACAGGGTAGAAACATCTCGGAGAGCGCTCTCACAACCGAGGAGCAGCCGCATGCCCATCAACACCCGCACGAGTCGAGCCCTGGCGCTCGGCCTGACAATGGCGACGGTCGCCGCCGCCAGCCCCGCGCGCGCCCGCCCCGGCCCCGGGCCCGCACAAGGGCGCGGCCCCCCCCGCCCGCCCCGCCCGCGCGCCCCACCGCCACACCCTCCTACAGCGGCGTCCGGGGCCTCGGCCCCAACGTCACGGTCTTCGACCCCGGCATGCCGGTCGGGCAGATCCAGGCGGCGCTCGACGCCGCCCACGCCGCGCAGGTCGACGCCGAGATGGGCACCAACCGGTACGCGTTCCTGTTCAAGCCGGGTACCTACGGGAGCGCCGAGCAGCCGCTTCAGATCAAGGCCGGGTACTACACGGAGATCTCTGGGCTCGGTGGCTCGCCGACCGATGTGGTCATCAACGGCAAGGTCGAGGTGTACAACCGCTGCCTTGCCGACGGCGGCACGAGCAACTGCCTGGCGCTGGTCAACTTCTGGCGCACCCTGTCGAACCTGTCGCTCACCATCAACACGGCCGGCCAGGACTCCTGCCGCGCGTCGGCGAACTTCTGGGCGGTCTCGCAGGCCGTCTCGATGCGCCGCCTCAACATCTCCGGTGCCAACCTGTCCCTTATGGACTACTGCACCGCCGGTCCGCAGTACGCCAGCGGCGGCTTCATCGCCGACTCGCGGCTGCCGTTCGTCATCAACGGGTCGCAGCAGCAGTGGCTGACCCGCAACAGCGAGGTGGCGGGCTGGTCGAACGCGGTGTGGAACCAGGTCTTCGCGGGTGTCACGGGCGCACCGGACGACGCGGCGTTCCCCGACCCTCCATACACGACACTCGCCACGACGCCGGTGAGCCGGGAGAAGCCGTACCTCTTCGTCGACGCCAAGGGCCGGTACCAGGTACGCGTGCCCTCCGCGCAGCGAAACAGCAGCGGCATCACGTGGGCAGCCGGGCTGACGCCGGGACGCACGATCCCGCTGTCCGACTTCCACGTCGCGACGCCCCGGGACTCCGTGCGCACCATCAACGCCCAGTTGGCGCGGCAAGCACCTGCTGTTCACGCCGGGCGTGTACGACGTCGCGCGGACCATCGAGGTGCGCCGGCCCAACACCGTCGTGCTCGGTATCGGTCACGCGACGCTAACCGCCGTCGGCGGCGCGACACCGCTGGAGGTGGCGGGCGTGCCGGGCGTGGTCATCGCGGGCGTGACGATCGACGCGGGCCTCACCGAGTCGCCGGTACTGCTGCGGGTCGGCCGCAAGCACGGCTTCGAGTTCAGCATGCCCAACAACCCGACCACACTGTCCGATGTGTACTTTCGGGTGGGCGGGCCGCACGTGGGCAAGGTGGACACCGCGCTGGAAGTCAACAGCGACGACGTGCTCATCGACCACACGTGGGTGTGGCGCGGCGACCACGGCGTCGAGGGCTTCACGGACACTGAGCGGTGGAACACCAACACCGGGCGGTACGGCGCGGTCATCAACGGCGACGACGTGACCGCGACAGGGCTCTTCGTCGAGCACTTCCAGCGGTACAACACGGTCTGGAACGGTGAACGCGGCACCACGATCCTGTACCAGAACGAGCTGCCGTACGACCCGCCGACGCAGGCAGACTGGATGAACGGCGACGTCGAGGGGTACGCCGGCTACAAGGTAGGCGACCACGTCCACCGGCACACCCTGTACGGCGGCGGCGTCTACGTCTTCAACCAGAACAACCCGTCGATCCACACCGAGAACGGCTTCGAGGTCCCAGACCGGCCAGGCATCGCCCTGCACCACGTGATGACCGTGAACCTGAGCGCCGGCACCATCGACCACGTCGTCAACGGCATCCGCGCAGCCGCCGCCACCACCCGCACCGGCACCCCCGCCCTCAGCCCCCCCACCCCCCC
>NZ_JAIBNX010000121.1:15498-19507 GCF_026130045.1 Micromonospora sp. CPCC 205371 | reverse complement strand
CGTGAGGCCGCGGCCCCCGGGCCCCCGCCCCCACCCCCCCGCCGGCCGCGGGCCCCGGCGACCCCCCCGACACAACCCGCATCGGCACCCCCGTCTACATCCCCCAGTACCCACCTTCCCCCTAACCCCACCCCGCCGCCCCACCCCTCCCAGCCACGCCGCCCCTCCCCCGCCGCCCTTCCCGCCGATCAAGGGCGAACGCACGTGGTTGGATCTCTTTTCCGCGTGCGTTTGCCCTTGATCCATGCGATCTCCCTTGATCGGCGGGCCTTGCGGCGTCGTCGACCAGATCCCGCCCCGCAGCCTCACACCGCGCCGCTCGCACCACGCGGCCTCACCCCGGGCGGCCTCACCCCGGCGGGCCTGGCGCCGCGCGGCCTCGCACCGCGCGGCCCCGCCACACGCCTCGCACCACGCAGCCTCCCACCACGCGGCCTCACACTGTGCGGCCTGGCCCACGCCGCCTCGCCTACGCGGCCTCGCGCCGGGCGGCCTCGCGTCCGACCCGTCGACGCCGCGTGGGATGGCCGCGACATCGGGGAAAATGCGCCCTCCGCGCGTGACTGACGGCGCATTTCCCCAAAGCTGTCGCAACCCCTCAAGGTCCGCAGCCCGCGTCAGGCCGATCCGCTCACGCGCCGCACCCCACGGCCCGCCGTAGATCCACGACAGCGCGGACCTCGCACCACGCGACGGCCCCGACGCCCCGCGCCCGGCGCACGCCACCTCGCCGATCAAGGAGATCTCCATCGACCAAGGGCGAATGCACGCGGAAAAGAGATCCAACCACGTGCCTTTGCCCTTGATCGACGAAGGGCGGACCGCCGAGAGGCGGACCGCGGAGAGGCGGACCGCGACGGGCACGGCCGCGACGGGCACGGGCAGCGGCCGCGACGCCGGGCGCAATGCGGGCCGGGACGCGGGCCGGGACGCGGTGTGGGCGGCGGAGGGGGCGAAGGCGGGCCGGGACGGGTGCGGGGGCTCGGGGGTGGGTGAGAGGGCTTCATCCCTCGCGGGTGACAACGCATCATCCCGGTCGGCGTCACGATGTGCGGTGGCCGAGGACGGACCGTGGCCGCCTTCTGGAAGGAGCGAGAATGACGCCCGTAACGATCACCCGCCCCGATGAGCAGGTTCAGCAGGACATCCTCACCGAGTTGACGTGGGATGCCCGCGTCCAGCCGAACGATATCGGCGTGGCTGTGCGCAACGGGGTGGTGGTCCTGACCGGCTGGGTGGAGAGTTTCGCCAAGAGGTGGGCGGCTGAGCGCGCGACGCAGCGGGTACGCGGTGTGCGGGCGATCGCCAACGATGTCGAGGTACGGCTGCCTGCAACCGCCGACCGCACCGACGGTGACATCGCCACGGCGGTACGGCTGGCGCTGGACTGGGACGCGATGGTGCCCGCCGAGCGGATCACGGTATCGGTGTCGCGGGGTGCCGTGACGATACGCGGCGAGGTCGAGTGGGAGTACCAGAAGCGTGAAGCGGAGCGCACGGTGCACCGCCTCACCGGGGTCCGCAGCGTGACGAATCTGCTGGTCGTGCGGCCCCGGCGGCCACCGGAGCCGAGCGCCCTCCAGGTCCGTATCGCTGCGGCGCTGGCCCGCAGCGCCGAGACCGACGCCGAGCGTATCCAGGTCGAGTTGGACGGCGACCGGGTGATCCTGCGCGGCAAGGTGCGCTCGTGGGCCGAGCGGCGCGAGGCGGAGCGGGTCGCCTGGTCCGCGCCGGGTGTCTCCTCGGTCGAGAACGACATCATGATCGCGCCGTAAAGCCGTGAAAGCCGTAAAGCCCTGAAACCCGAGAACACGAGCAATAGCCGCAACCCGCGCGCAGTAGGACGAACGAGATGCTAGGTTCGGTCGGGTTTGTCGGCTACGCCATGTGCGGCACCGCTTCCGCGGTGGCCCCAACCGTGTCATGGCACGACTCGTTCGTCGTTCCGGGGGTGGGACGGATGCGCGAGCACCGGCGCCACGACAGCTTGTTGATGGGGCGCGGCTCGTTCAGGGAACCGCTACACAGCGGTGTCCCCTTGTTGGGATCGAAGGTCGCGGCGCCGCCGCCACCGGAGATCATGTTGGCGCGTGAGCGGCTGTTCGCACTGCTCGACGCCGGTGCGGCCGGTCCGGTGACGGTGGTCGCCGCGCCGCCAGGCTGGGGCAAGACCGTCCTGCTCAGCTCCTGGGCGCACGAGCGAAACCCGGCGCACGAGCGAAATCCGGCCTGGTTCTCCGTCGAGAGCGGCGACGTCGGGCTCCGGTTCTGGTCGTACCTGCGGGCCGCCGTGACCAGGGCGACGACCCGCGACGGCCACGAGCCGGACATTCCGGCCCCGCCACGCGTGCGGGACGACACGTTCCTGGAGCGGTTCGCGCACGCGCTGGCCCGGCTGCCGCAGCCGGTCGTGGTGGTGCTCGACGACCTGCACCAGGTCACAGACCCCACTGTGCTCGATGGCCTGGACTTCCTGCTACGGCACGCCGGGGAACGGTTGCGCCTGGTCGCCGGTGCCCGCACCGAACCGGCGCTCGGCCTGCACCGGTGGCGCCTCGGCGGCGGACTGACCGAGATCGGGGCCTCCGACCTGGCGTTCACGCCCGACGAGGCCAGCGCGCTGCTGGCCCGCCACGGCGTACACGCGACTCTCCGGCAGGTCGACGACCTGCACTTTCGCACCGAAGGCTGGCCCGCCGGACTGCGGCTGGCGGCGCGCGAGCTGCGCGGGCACCCGGACCCGGACCGCTTCATCGGCGAGTTCGGCGGTGATCACCCAAGCGTCTCGGCGTACCTGTACGGGGTGGCCCTGACCGGCCAGCCCGCCGAGGCGAAGGACCTGCTCATGCGCACGTCGATCGTGGAACGGGTGTCAGGTGAGCTGGCGGCCGCGCTCACCGGACGCGACGACGCGGCCAGCATCCTCGCCGACCTGGAGGGCACCAACGCGTTCGTGATCCGGCTCAGCGCACGCCCGGCCGCGTACCGGTACCACCGGATGTTCGCGGACCTGTTGCGGGCGGAGCTGCGCCGGCACGCGCCGGACCAGGTCGTCGACCTGCACCGGCGGGCCGCCGCCTGGCACGCGGCGCAGGGCCTGCCGCAGGAAGCGCTGCGGCACGCGCTGCGCGGCCGGGACTGGGGCCGCGCCACCAGCCTGCTCACGGGCCACTGGCCGGAACTGGTGCCGTTCGCACCCGGACGGGCGAGCGGCGGCAGCGTGCCGGCACCGCCGCCGGACGCCGTGCGCGCCGATCCGGAGCTGGCGCGCGCGTACGCCGCCGAGCTGCTCAACCTCCAGGACCTGTCGACGGCCGGCATGTACCTGCGCACCGCACACGAGCACCGCGATCGCCTGCCGGACGACCGCAGGGACAGGTTCGCGCTGGTCGAGGCCGCGCTCCGGCTCGCGCACGCGCAGTTGGGCGGCGACCGTACCCAGGTGTTGCCGGCCGCCCGGCGCCTGCTCGAACTGACGCAGCACACGGACGAAGATCCCGACCTGCGCACCCGCGCGGTCGCCCGCACCGCCGTCGGCGTCGCCGAGTTGGACGCCGGTGACCTGCTCGCCGCCGAGTCCACCCTGGTCAAGGGGCTGACCGACGCGCGGCGAGCCAACCTGTCCCGGGCCCGCCTGACGTGTGCCAGCCGCCTCGCGGCGATCCGCGCGGTACGCGGTGAGCTGCGCCGTGCCGAGCGCACCGCCCGGAGCGCGCTGACGCTGTCCGCGTACCCGGGACAACCGACCGTGGACCGCTGCTTTGCGCACCTGGCCATGGCGGTCGTCGCTCTGTACCGCGACCGGCTCGACGAGGCCGAGGCGCACCTCGCGCGGGCCGCGCAGCCGCGCGGGCCGTCGCCGGGCCCCGCGCTGGTCGCGCTCGTCGCGACAACGCGGGCGCGGCTGTTGCAGAGCCGCGGCGACCTGGCGGGCGGCCTACCCGGGGGCGGCCCGCCCCCGCCCCGGCTGGCCCGAGGGCCCCCCCGCCCCCCGGCGCGGGCGGGGGGG
>NZ_JAIBNX010000121.1:0-15488 GCF_026130045.1 Micromonospora sp. CPCC 205371 | reverse complement strand
CCCGCCGCGACCAGGGGGGCGCGGCTGTGGCGGCGCCGCGGCGACCTGGCGGCCAGCTACGCGGCGCCCGCCGCCGCCCGGCGCGAGCTGGCCGAACAGCCCTCCGATCCCCGGGTGGAGGCGTGGCTGGCCGCCGTCGAGGCCGACCTGCGCACGGCGCATGGCGACACGGGTACCGCGCGCGAGCTGCTGCTGCCGTTGCTGGACACGGCGACGGACGTCGCGCCGCTGGCGGTGGCGATGAGTCGCGCCCACCTTCGGGACGGCGACCCGGGCGCGGCGGCTCGCGCGCTGCCCGCGTGGCAGCGGGCCGACACCACCTGCGCGGCGGCTGTCCGCGTGGAGGCGGGGCTGCTCGACGCCCTCGCCGCGCGGCGCGCTGGCGACCGGCATCGCGCGGCCCGCGCGCTGGAGCTGGCGCTCGATATCGCGGAGCCGGAGGGGAACAGGAGGGCGTTCGTGCAGGCCGGCCCCGACGTCCGGGCGCTGCTCGCCGAGCATCTGGAGGCGGGTACCGCGCACTGGCCGCTGGTCACCGAGCTGATCGCGGCCAGCGACCGCGGCCGGCCCGAGACGCGGGAGGCGCCGCAGGCGACCGGAGACGCGCTGACCGAGCGGGAGCTGACGGTGCTGCGGTACCTCCAGAGCATGTTGTCCAATGTGGAGATCGCCCGCGAGATGTCCTTGTCGGTCAACACCGTCAAGACGCACGTGCGCAACATCTACCGCAAGCTCGACGCCACCCGCCGCCGCGAGGCCGTCCGCCGAGGCCGGGAACTGCGCCTGCTCTAGAAACATCACCCGGGGTGGGTGATCTGCGTTCACCTGCCGGCCGGCGAAGGTGGGCGAATGACACACAGCGACGCCCATACGTCGGTGCTGGACCGGCGTACCACCGTCACGGTCGCGGCGTACGACAACTACCCGGCCGCCCAGCGCGCGGTGGACGTGCTGTCCGACCACCGATTCCCGGTGGACCGGGTGGCCATCGTCGGAAGCGACGTGCACCTGGTCGAGCAGGTCGTCGGCCGCCTGACCGCCGCCCGCGCGGCCCTCGCCGGCGCCGGCACCGGGGCCTGGGCCGGCCTGCTCATCGGTTTGCTGCTCGGCATCTTCGCGGTCGACGGCTGGTGGGCGGTGACCGCCACCGGCGCCGTCCTGGGTGCCTTCTGGGGCGCGGTGTTCGGCGCGGTCGCGCACGCCACGACCGGCGGCCGCCGCGACTTCGCCTCGGTGAGCGGCCTGCGCGCGAGCGAGTACGCCGTCGTGGTCGACGCGGGCCTTGCGGAGCACGCCATCCAGGTACTCGAAAGCGCGGCCCTCCCGCACCGGAACAGGACCCACGGCCGGGAACGGTGGCGCAATGAGCGGTAGTCGCGACTGGACAGTCCGATGAGGACGCACGTGGTCGTGGGCGGCACCAGCGGGCTGGGTCTGGAGGTCGCACGGCTCCTGACAGCCGAACACCGGGTCGTGGTGCTCGGCGACGTCGAGCACGAGGTCAAGGCGACCGCCGACGGCCTCGCCTGCGACGGCATCGTGTGCGACGTCTCCGACTACGACGGCGTGCGGCTGGCGATGCGCGAGGTCAGCATGCGTCACGGCGGCATCGACGGGCTGGCGCACTGCGCGGCCATGTGGGCCGGTGGCGCGCTGGACGAGCTGTCCCCCGGGCGGCTGCGACGGATCGTCGAGGTCAACGTGCTCGGCACCGTGTACGTCCTGCGGGAGGCGCTCACCTGGATGAAGGCGGCCTCCCGGGGCAACATCGTTTACGTCGGCGCGGTCGCGGTCGACGTGCCGCGCCCGGGGATACCCGTATACCGGGCCACCAAGAGCTTCGGCAAGAGCCTGGTCGAGTCGCTCGCACAGGCTGTTGGCACCGACGGCATCAAGGTGATGCAGATCCACCCGGGGCCGATGCCGACCCGGTTGCAGGAGCGGGCCGGCGCCCACTTCCTCGACGAGGTGTACGCCCAGCCGGCACAGGTGGCGCGGGAGGTGGTCCGGCTGCTGTCGCTGGGGCCCGACGACCTGTACGTCTCGGACCAGAAGGTCCTGCGCGCCGACGGTCGGTGGTGACGGCCGAGGCGTCCGCGTGGGCCCCGTTGCGCATCGCCGCGTACCGGAACCTCTGGCTGGCCCTGCTCGCCGCGAACGTCGGCACCTGGATGCAGACGGTCGGCGCCCAGTGGCTGCTGGTGGACGGGCCCAACGCGGCGGTGCTGGTGGCGCTGGTGCAGACTGCGGCGACGGCGCCGGTGCTCCTGCTCGCCCTGCCCGCCGGCGTACTGGCCGACGCGTTCGACCGGCGGCACCTGCTCATCGCCGTACAGGGTTTCCTCTCGGCGGTCGGTCTGATCATGACGTGCCTGACCGCGACCGGCGCGATGCGGCCGCCGCTGCTGCTCACGCTGACGTTCGCGCTCGGGGTGGGGCACGCGCTGACCCTGCCGGCGTGGGCCGCCACGATCCCGGAGCTGGTGCCGCGCGAGCAGTTGCGGGCCGCGTCGGCGCTCGGCTCGATCAGCGTCAACGTCGCCCGCTCGGTGGGCCCGGCCGTCGCCGGCCTGCTCATCGCCCGCACCGGCGCCAGCGTCGTGTTCGCCATCAACACCGTCACGTACGTGCTCTTCGGCGCGGTGCTGCTGCTCTGGCGACCGGGGAGCACGCGCGCGGCCGACGTGCCGGAACGGCTGCGGGCGGCGCTGCGTGCCGGTGGCAGGTTCGTACGCCACTCGCCGGTGATGCAGCGGATGCTGCTGCGCGTGGTGCTGTTCATCCTGCCGGGTAGCGCCGTCTGGGCCTTGCTGCCGCTGGTGGCCAGCGACCTGCTGCACCTGGACTCCAACGGGTACGGGCTGCTGCTGGCCGCCCTCGGCGTGGGCGCGATCGGCAGCGGTGTCCTGCTGCCCTGGGTGCGCTCGCGCGTCTCGTCCGGCCTGCTGCTGTTCACGGCGGGGGTGCTCTTCGCGGTGGTGCTGTTCGTGGTGGCCGTGGTGCGCCAGCCGTGGCCGGTCGCGGCGGGACTGGTCGTGGCCGGAGCTGCCTGGGCGATCGTACTGGCCAACCTCAACGCGGAGATCCAGCTGTTCCTGCCGCGCTGGGTGCGTGGCCGCGGCCTGGCCGTGTACCAGGTGGTGTTCGCCGGCGGGCAAGCGCTCGGCGGCCTGGCCTGGGGCGCGGTGGCCGAGACCCTCGGCGTCGTCGTCGCGTACCTAGCGGCGGCCTGGCTGATGCTGGCGAACGCCGGGACGATGTGGCTGTGGCCGCTGCCGGACCTACGCGGCGTCAGCCAGCAACCGGTCGACTTCTGGCCCGAGCCGCGGCTTGCGGTCGAGCCGGACCGCCGCACCGGACCGGTGCTGGTGGCGGGGCTCTACGAGGTGCCGCCCGAGCGGGAGGGCGCCTTCGTCGACGCGATGCGGCGGGTGCGCGGCTCCCGACAGCGCACCGGCGCGGTCCGCTGGGGCCTGTTCCGGGTCGGCGAGGAGGCGCACCTGTTCGTCGAGATCTACGAGCTGCTGTCCTGGGACGAGCACCTACGCCAGCACGAAGGCCGGATGACGGCGACGGACCAGGAGGCGGAGCGGGACGCGCACGCGCTGGCCGATGGCGTACCGAAGGTGTGGCACCTGCTACCGGCCACAGAGGACTGAGCGACTAGCCGACGGGTGGGGGCGGCGCGTCCGGCGGGAAGGGCGGCTGCGTGGATTCGGGGGGCTGCCGCGAGAGCCGGTTCTCCTCCACCATGGACCGGATGACCCGGCGCCGGCGGTCCCGCCAGTACCAGACGGTGATCAGCAGGATCGCCGCGCCGGAGAGCATGAGGATCAGGCCCATCGCGTCGAGGTCTATCCACGATGGATCGACCTGCAGCGCGTACGCGAGCACGGCTCCCACCGCGATGAGGAAGATGCCGCTGCCGATGCCCATGTGCCGAGGCCCTTCGCGTGTGAGACGACCGGCCCGCCCGGGCGCTGGGTTGGATGAATCCGGGCGGGCCGGCTGGGAGGGGCCGGCCGGGACGCACGCCCCATGAACACGTCCCGACCGGCGGATCACCGAGCACCGCTCAAGAGCCGGTGATCCCGGGTGCGCGGGGGCCACCCCGCGCACCGCTTTCGCGGGAGCCGCTCACTCCGCCATCGCGGAGTGTTTACCGCCACCCGTGACGGCTCCCGCATACGCACCGCTCGTGTACGTGGTTCCCGGACGTACCAAGGCGGTGCGAGCTTCGTTGGCGGCTCGGATCGCTGAGGTGGCGGCTACCTGCGCCTCGCGGCGGCGGCGGTTCCAGCCCGCCCGATCCCCGTCGAAATAGCCCTGCCGATACCCGAGCCGGTAGTTGAGCTGTCCATGTATCCGGCCGACCGCGTAGCTGGACGACCCCACCAGCAGGATGAAGAAGAGCACCATGAACGGAGTCATAGGCGTCCCTCGTCGTCCAGTAGCCGGCCGATGTCCGTCATGCTCACCTCCTCGACGAGTTCGACGCTGATCCGGCAACCCCGTAGCACGACCTCGGCTATCGAGGAGCGCCGGACGTCGCCTCCCGCGTCGTAGACCCGCACGCTGAGGTCGGGGCAGCCCAGGTGGATCCGCCAGGACTCCCACTCGCTCCGATCGGCCACGCTGAGCGATACATAGCGGGTGCCGCGTGCCAGGAAGACCCGCCACGGCACGTTGAGGCCCGCCGAGACCCCGTCAGCAATGAGAGCGAACGCTTCGGCCCGCGTCGCCACATCTGTCATCAGCTGATCCTCGTCAGTTTCCGATATCTGTCACGTGCATGTGACAGACCGTAGGTGTAACACTCACGTGACAGCATCATACTTTCGGCCGACATGTGATCGACTTTAAGGCCAGGTATGGTTTGGAGGTGCTACCCCTCTTACGCAAGCGAAATCGCGCGACCAAAGCTGACGAACCTCCGTCCCAGCAACGTGACAAGGATGTACCGTCTGGGAGTGAGCCGGAGAACTCGTCGTACCGTCACGGCGTGTCGGAAAGCCCCGGGCGGAAGTTGGCGTTCGCCGCCTTTGTACGCAAGGCCCTCGAAGACGCGCGCGCGACGCGGGCGTGGACCGGGTCGGAGGTCGCCCGCCGCACCGGCGTCTCACGACAGACGATCAACCGGTGGGTGCGTGGCGACTGGACCAGCGATCCGGAGGCCGAGCGTGTCGTCGCCTTCTGCGCCGGCCTCGGCATCGACCCGACTGTCGCTTTCGGACTGCTCGGCTGGGCCGAGCACACACCCGTGCGCTCAGCGCCGGCGCCCCCGCCCATGGATCCGGACGTCGAGGCGCTGCTGCGCCGCCTGGTCGACCCGAACGTCTCGGACGCGGAGAAGTTCCACATTCGAGAGACGATCCGCTACCTCGCCTACCGGCCATCCGTTCCCGAGGAACCGCGCAAAGGCCGCAGAAGGGCCAGCTAGGCAGTTCCAGTCTCCATATAGCGAAAGAACCGCGGCGGTACCGGCCATGTACCCCGCGCAATGTCGCTTTTCGGACTACGGTCCCTCTTCGTACTGCTTGGGCTCGTCGTCGGCGGGGAGACGGGACAAGGCCGGACACAGCCCTGCGGGACAAGAGGAGGGGTCTGCCCGATGACCCTGAAATGGAGCGCGGTCGTAGTCGCGACCGTCGCCGTAAGCCTGTGCGTGACAGCCAACATCCTCGTCGAGGCGCTCACCGTCAAGCAGGTGCCGCTGGTGGTCAACCTGTTCGCGGTCGCCAGCGCCGCCGTGGCCACGGTGCTCGCCGTCATGGCGGAGTACCACCACCGGCTCGAGGAACGGTTACGCACGCTCTCCGACTACCTGGTCAAGCAGCTCAACGACATGGACAACCGCACCGGCGACCACAACGCCGGCTTCGTCGAGGGGTACATGCTCGGCCAAGCCCACGACGGCACGGTCGTACAACTGGCGCCCCGCGTCTCCGGACGCCGCGACTAGCGCTCTTGGCACACATCCCTGCTTGACACGTTGTACTTTCCGTTGTTGCACTGGTGCGCGGCGTAGAAGTTGCACGTATGGATTTCGCACGGCACCGCTTCCCCGCCATGCACCGCCGGTGCCGGGACGACGCGCCGTCCTGCCCCGTGGCCATCAGCACGCGTGGCTCCGGGGTCGGACGAACCTGCCCTGTCCACCCCTCGCTGCCCCCTTTTCTTCACACGACGCCAGGATGTCACCCCGCGGGTGTGACCCCTGATCACCCGCCCGCCGCCCAGGATCGGTCGGCAAGGGTAGAAGAGGGGGCAGCATGAGTAACCCATTCCGGATCACGACCAGCCGCCTGCGGGGACCGGTCACCGACGAAGACCACATCCTGGGCAGCACCCGCGCGCCGGTGACGCTCGTCGAGTACGGCGACTACCAGTGCCGGCAGTCCGCCGCGGTTCACGCGATCGTGCAGGAGGTGATGTGGCAGCGCCCCACCACCGTCGCCTTCGTGTACCGGCACTTTCCGCTGACCGATCTGCACCCCTACGCGGAGCTGGCCGCCGAGACCGCGGAGGCGGCGGGAGCGCGCGGCCACTTCTGGCAGATGCACGACTGGCTGTACGCGCACCAGGACCAGCTCAAGCCGTTGAGCCTGGCGCTGGCCGTGGACCGGATCGGGCTGGACGTCGAGCACATCGGCCACGCCCTCAACGGCCGCCACTACCTGTCACGGGTGCGGCGGGACTTCAGCAGCGGCGTACGCAGCGGCATCGTCGGCACACCGGCGTTCTTCCTCAACGGCGTGCGGTACGACGGGAACTACGCGCTCACCGACCTGCTCACCGCGATCGACCGGGCCGCGATCACCTAGCTCCCGCTCGCTCTTCGGGCCCTCACTCCTTGGGCTCGGCCAGACGGGAGACGACCACCGCGGTGCCGTACGCGCACAGCTCCATCCACGTCGTACCGACCTCGCGGTGGTCAAAACGCATGCCGACGACCGCGTTGGCGCCGCGCTGGCGGGCGGCGCCCCGCAGGTACTCGATGGCCTCCGTCCGCCAGCGCAGCAGATGCTGGCTCGCCGCTGGGTCGAACCGACCCCCTCGCAACGACTTGACGCCCTCGCCGAAGGCGTTGCGAGTACGCGGCAGCGAGATGACCACCTCGCCGAGCACCGCGTGTATCCGGTACCCGGGCAGGCCGTCCGTCGTCACCACCAGCATTACCCCAAACTAGGACCAGTCGGAAACGTCCACGGCGGTATCCGCGAAGTTTCCGCGTTCTGCGAAACGGCACACGGCGCCGAACAACCCTCCACTGAGGAATCACCCACACCGGGCGAAGCCACCTCACCCCTTCCCGACGTACATGTGGGCGGCATCCGGCGGCCGGCCGCAATCCCGGCCCTGGTCGCGGCTCTCACGACTCGCGAGCCGGCGGCCCGCGGCCGGCCTGCGCGTCCGCGCCTCCGGGGAGTCGTCCACTTCGGACGCACACGGCGCAGCGAGCACCCGGCGGAGCGCGCGCGAGGCGAGGCGCGCGCGAGGCGAGGCGCACGCGAGGCGAGGCGGGGCGCACGCTGCGGCGGGTGTCCGCGCTCCTGCGCCTCTGCTCGCCGATCAAGGGCAAACGCACGTGGTTGGATCTCTTTTCCGCGTGCGTTTGCCCTTGATCGGTGCAGATCTCCTTGATCAATGCCGTTGAGTTAGGCGAGCCGGACCGTCGTCAAAGGCGGTTCATTCGCCGAGATCTTGAATAGTTGTTGCTGCCAGAGCAGCTGCCAGAGCAGCAACAACTATTCAAGAATCACGTCGCCACCGGTAGCGGCGCGGGCCGCGAGGGTCTAGGTCGTGCGCCGCCGGAGCCTTGACGGTGTGCCGCCACCTTAAGTCAACGGCGTCATCTCCTTGATCGCGGACACTGCGGCGCCCGCACCGGATGCCGCGCCCGCCGGCCGAGTTGGCCGCGGACCTGCCTGCCACAACCATCGCCCAAGCCGGAACGCGGCCGCCGGCCAAGCCCCGCCCGGCGAGCGGGTCACCGACGGCCTCGTCGTCGATCAAGGAGATGTCCATCGATCAAGGGCAAACGCACGCGGAAATGAGATCAAAGCACGTGCGTTCGCCCTTGATCGGCGGGAAAGGCGGGCGCGGCGCGCACGGCGCAGAGCGCGCACGGCGCAGAGCGCGCACGGCGCAGAGCGCGCGCGGCGCGGAGTGGGCGCTCAGGTAATGCTGCGTTGGGGCTCAGGTTGTGTTCAGGAAAGCGGCATACCGTCCGCAACGTGAAGCGCCGTGCTCTCGTCATCATGCTCGCCGTCGTGTTTCTGCTGGCCGGCGGCGGTCTGGGCGCCGCGTGGGCGTACGGGCGGTCGCTCGACCACCGCCTCGCACGCACCGACGCGTTCGCCGGACTGCCCAGCGAGCGGCCCACCGAGACCGTCACCGGAGCGCTCAACATTCTCGTGCTCGGCAGCGACTCTCGCGACCCCGACAGCACGGCCGACTCGCGCACCGACACGATCATGTTGGTGCACGTCGACGCCGACCATCGGCATGCCTACTCCATCTCGATACCGCGCGACTCGTGGGTGTACGTGCCGAGGTCCGCGGACGGCACGCACGGCGGGACCAAGGCGAAGATCAACGCCGCGTACGCCTGGGGTGGGACGCCGCTGGTCGTGCAGACGGTCGAGGAGTACACCGGGGTGCGGATCGACCATGTGGTGCTGGTGGACTTCGCGGGGTTCGCGCGGATCACCGACGCGCTCGGCGGTGTCGACATGTACGTCGACCAGACCATCACCTCCATCCACCCGCCCTACCGGAAGTTCACCAAGGGCGAGCACCACTTCACGGGCGCCGAGGCACTGGACTACGTCCGGCAGCGGTACCAGTTCAAGGACGGCGACTTCACCCGCGAGAAGCACCAGCAGGCGTTCCTGAAGGCGTTGATGGACAAGGCCGCCAGCACCGGAACCCTCGCCGACCCGGTGCGGCTCAACGCATTCCTTCAGGCGGTCACGAAGTCTGTGACCGTGGACGAGGACTTCGACCTGGTCGACACGGCGCTGGCACTGCGCGACCTGCGCGCCAGCGACGTCACGTTCCTCACCAGCCCCAGTGCCGGCACGGCCACTGTGGACGGTCAGAGCGTCGTCCAGCCCGACACGGCCAAGGCGAAGGCGCTGTACCGCGCGGTCCGCGACGACACCGTGGCGCAATGGGTGGCCGCTCAGGCGTCGCGCTGACGCAGGACCGCGTACCCGCCGAGAAGCGCGGCCACCACCCAGAGCACGAGCAGCCCCATGCCACTCCATGCCCCGTAGTCCCGTGCCCAACGCGCCTCGTCCTGCGGCCCGGCCAGGTGCAGCATCACCCACGCGGTCTGGTCCGGCAGGAACTGCGTCACCTCCCGAACCTTCGGGATGTTGCCGAGCCCTTGCGAGCCGAGAAACAACACCGGCAACAGGATGCCCATGGCGAGCGGGCTGCTGCGCAGCATCGTCGCCACGCCAAGCGCGAACGCGGTCATCAGCGGCAGGTACAGGCACGCGCCCACGAGCGCCTGCGCGACGCCGTCCATGGCGAGCGATCGCCCCAGCCCTGCCTGCGCCGCGAGAAACGTGACCGGCACGGCCACCACCCCGACCACCGCGGCCACGAGCGTCGTGGCGGCCACCTTCGAGGCATAGAAGCGGGCCCGGTCCGGAATCGCGGCGAGCGAGGCCCGGATCGTGCCGGTCGAGTACTCGCTGGTCATCGCCAGCACGCCGAACACCACGAGGGGCAACTGCCCGAGCGTCAACGGCAGGAACGCGATCATCAGCGGGTCCTTCTCGAACGCCTGGCCGCCACCTGATCGGACGCTCAGCGCCAGCAGGTACCCGAGCGCACCGCTGAGCACGACGGTGAGCGGCAGTGTCCACAAGCTGGACCGGACGCTCCGTATTTTGGTCCACTCCGCGGCGATCATCGGGCGCCTCCCGCGGTGAGCCGGAGGAAGGCGGCCTCCAGCGAGTCTGTGCCGCTCTCAGCTACGAACTCGGAGACGGTGGTGTCCGCGAGCAGCCGCCCACGCGCCACCACCACGAGATGGTCGGCTGTCATCGCCATCTCGGTCATCAGGTGGCTGGAGACGAACACGGTGCGCCCCTCGGCGGCTAAGCCGCGGAACAGTTCGCGGGCCCAGACGACGCCCTCCGGGTCCAGCCCGTTGACTGGCTCGTCAAACAGGAGCACCGGTGGGTCACCGAGCAGCGCCGCCGCGATGCCCAGCCGCTGTCCCATGCCGAGCGAGAGCGCTTTGGCCCGCCGGCCGGCCACATCGGCGATGCCCACCTGCTCCAGCACCGTGCGCACTCGTGACCGCGCGATCCCGTTCGTCTGGGCGAGCCACAGCAGGTGGTTGAACCCGCTGCGCCCGCCGTGCACGGACTTGGCCTCCAGCAGCGCACCCACGCGCCGCAACGGATGGCGCATGTCGCGGTACCGCTCGCCGTCGATGCGCACGTCGCCACTGGTCGGGCGGTCGAGCCCGAGCATCATGCGCATGGTCGTGGACTTGCCTGCGCCGTTCGGTCCGAGGAACCCTGTCACCACACCGGGACGCACAGTGAACGACAGCCCCTCGACCGCCACCACCCGCCCGTACCTCTTGCTGAGGTCACATACTTCGATCACCCGCACCACGCTAGGAAGGCGATCGGTCGCTGGCAGTCCTCGAAAGTCGCACCCTGAGCCGACGAAGGTTGACACGTACCCTTCAGGCGTGAGCCGACACATCCTCGCCGCCGCCGTGGTCGCCGTCGACACCGCGCTGCTCGTGGCCGTGCACGGCATCGGCCATCTGTGGGTGGTGGCACTGTTCGCCGCGACGGTGATTCTCGCCTACCGGCAACGGCTCGCCGGGTTCGGTGGCGCGCTGCTGCTCGGCGCCGCCACCGCCGGCGGGTACGCCGTCCTGGTCTGGACCGCCTACCGCGCCGGGCGCGCCGCGTCCAAGCGCGCGCTGGTGGCGGTCGGCGCGGCCGGCCTGGCGGCGCATCTCGCGCTGCGCCCCGCCGACCCGCGCGTCGTTCCCCAAACCATCGTCGTCTACCTCGTGTTCGTCGCGCTCCCGGTGGTCGTCGGCCGGTACGTCACGCAGCAGGAGCAGCTGATGTCCGTGCTCAGTGACCAGGCGCGCCTGGCCGAGCGGCTGCGCATCGCGCGCGACATGCACGACTCGCTCGGCCGCCGGCTCAGCTTGGTGTCGATCCAGGCGGCGGCGCTCGAGGTGGGTCCGCTGCCGCCGGAGCAGCGAAGCGCCGTCCACCAGCTCGGCACCGCCGCGCGCGAGGCCATGACCGAGCTGTACGGGGTGATCGGCGCTCTGCGCGAACCACAGTGCACTGTCGACATCGGCGCATTGGTGACTCAGTTTCGAGACGCCGGTGTGCCCGTGACCGTTGAACCGGCAGAGCCGCCGGCGGTCGGCGAGACCGCCTACCGCGTGGTCGAGGAGGGACTGACCAACGCCGCGAAGCACGCCCCCGGCCAGCCGGTCTCGGTGAGCCTGCGCAGCGAGGGCGACACGCTCCTGGTCACCGTCGCAAACCCAGCGCCGTCGAGTTCGGCCGCCGCCGGCGGCAAGCGCGGCCTTTCCGGTCTGGATGAGCGGGTACGCCTAGCCGGCGGGCTGCTGCACCACGGGTACGCGGACGGCCGCTTCCGGTTGACCGCGATGCTGCCCGTCGTGCAGGCCGCTCCAGCGGCGTCCCCGGTCCGCCCGGCGTTGCTCGGCGCCGCCGCGGCGGTCCTCGTCCTCGTGGTGCTCCCAGCGAGCCTCATGCTGGGGGTCAAGGGGTGATCCGGGTCCTGGTCGTCGACGACGAGCCGCTGATCACAGCCGGCATCCGCACGGTGCTGGAGTCGGCCGGCGACATCGTGGTCGTCGCGCAGGCGGCCGATGGCCGCTCCGCCGTGACCGAAGCCCTGCGGCACCGCCTCGACGTCGCGCTCGTCGACATCCAGATGCCGGTACTGGACGGCCTGTCCACCGTGGAGGAGCTGCGCCGCGTCACGCCTGAACTGCGTACCGTCATGCTCACCTCGTACGGTGCGGAGCCGAACGTGTTGCGTGCTCTGGAGGGCGGCGTCGCCGGCTTCGTCCTCAAGAATTGCGCGCCCGACGAGCTGATCGGCGCCGTGCGGGCGGCGCACCGCGGCGACGCGTACCTCTCCCCCGAGGTGACCAGGATGGTGCTCGGCATGGTCGGCCCATCCGCGGCTGGGCGCCGTCGCGACGCCGCCGGCCGCCTGGCCGGGCTCGCGCCACGCGAGGCGGATGTGCTTTCGCTGGTCGCCGAGGGCCTGTCGAATGCCGAGATCGGCCGGCGCCTGGGCATGAGCGAGCCGACCGTGAAGACGTACGTGAGCCGGGTACTCGTGAAGCTGGATTGCGAAAACCGGGTACAGGCGGCGCTGCTTGCCCGCGATGCCGGCCTGTCGCGCCCGTCGTAGGGTGTGGCGGTGACTCTCGCTCATGACCTGGTCGGCGACGGCCCAGCGCTGCTCCTTCTGCACTCCACGGTCTGCGACCGGCGGATGTGGGATCCGCAGCTGCCGGCGCTGGCCGGCGCCGGATACCGCGCGGTGCGCTGCGACCTGCGCGGCTACGGCGACTCCCCGGTGCCCGCCGAGCCGTACAGCGACGCTGACGACGTCGTCGAGCTGCTCGACACGCTCGGCATCGACCGGGTGGCGCTGGTGGCCGCGTCCGGCGGAGGGCTGGTCGCGCAGGAGGTGGCCGCGCGCTGGCCGTCGCGGGTGTCCGCGCTGGCGCTGCTGTGCACCGCGATGGCCGGGCATGAGCCGAGCGCGGCGCTGCGGGCGTTCGGCGAGCGCGAAGACGCGCTCCTGGAGGCCGGCGACGTCGAGGCGGCCACCGAACTGAACGTCGACACCTGGCTGACGCCGGACGCCACCGAGGCGACCCGCGAGGCGGTGCGCGTGATGCAGCGGCACGCCTTCGCCGTGCAGCTCGCCGCCCCCGACGTCGCACCGATCCGGGCCGAGTTCGACCTCGCCGCCATCACGGCGCCCACGCTGCTCGTCTGGGGCGCCCGCGACCTTGTCGACTTCCGCCAGATCGCCACGCGGCTCGCGGCCGAGCTACCCGACGCCCGCCACGTCGAACTGCCCTGGGCAGGCCACCTGCCCAGCCTGGAGCGCCCAGCCGAGGTGAACGAGATCCTGCTCGACTTCCTGAGTCATTGACAGTCGGCGATGTCGATCGCTATCGTTCCGGGAAAGCGCTTTCCGCCCTCGGGAGGATGGTTCGAATGGGCACTCGATCCGGACTCAGCCGCCGCAGCCTCGTTGTGGGTGTACCGGCAGCCGCCGCACTCGCCACCGGCCTCGGCACGACCGCGCACCCACGCGCCGCGATGGCCGCCGGACCGCTCGACCCGGCGCCGGACGGCTTCGCCAGCGTCAACGCGCTCGGTCGCAACGGCACGACCGGCGGCGTGGCGGGGCCTACCGTCACGGTCACCGACGCCGACCAGCTCACCTACTACGCCGGGCGGAACACGCCGTACGTCATCCTGGTGTCCGGCCGCATCGAATTCGACGACATGATCACCGTGGTCGCTGACAAGAGCATCATCGGCGTCGGCACCAGCGCGGTCATCTCCGGCGGCGGCCTCCAGATGGGCTCCACCACTCGGCCCGGTAACAACGTCATCGTGCGCAACCTCACCTTCACCGGCGCGTCCGACGACTCGCTCAGCGTAACGAACTCGGCTCACCACGTCTGGATCGACCACAACGACTTCTCTGCCGGCTACGACGGCCTACTCGACGTCAAGCGCGGCTCTGACTTCGTGACCATCTCGTGGAACCACTTCCACAACCACAGCAAGGCGTGCCTGCTCGGCCACAACGACACGTACACCGCCGACAAGGGCCACCTGCGGGTGACCTACCATCACAACTTCTTCGACGGCACAGTGCAGAGGCACCCACGAGTGCGCTTCGGCGAGCCCGTGCACGTGTACAACAACTACTACCTCAACAACGAACTGTACGGCGTCGCGTCCACGATGGACGCCGGTGTGCTCGTCGAGGGCAACTACTTCGAAAACGTGGCGCACCCCAGCCACGTCGGCTACGACAAGAGCGGGCCGGGTCGCCTGGTCGCCCGCAACAACGTCTTCGTCAACTCCGGCACGCCGGAAACCCTGGGCACCGTGGTAGAGCCCCGCACCTACTACAACTACACCCTCGACGACCCAGCCAGGGTGCCGGCACTGGTGCGCGCCGGCGTGAGGGTAGGCAAAATCGGCGCCTGACCCGCGCAGCGCACCGCCCAACCCGCTGTGCGCGGGGCCCGCGCGCGACCTGCGCGGCGGCACGCCCTACGCGGTCGCACGCCTACGCGGGGCCGCCGCGCGGCGCCCTGACCATCTCCGTCGATCAGTCGTAAACGCGCTCCGCGCGTTCACGCGGCCCGTGGGCGGCCGCGCCGCGCGGCCCGCGTCGATCAAGGGCAAATGCACGTGGTTGGATCTCTTTTCCCCGTGCATTTGCCCTTGATCGATGCAAACCACCTTGATCGACGCGGACGAAGGAGCGCCGCGCGGGGCCGCACGCGGGACTGGCGTGGGGGTGGGGCGCGGAACGGACGCAGGCCCGGGCGCGGAACGGACGCGGGATCGAGGGCGGGCAACGCCGGCGAGGCAGCGGCGCGGCACCCGGACGGCAGCGCGGCGCGCGGACTTCGAGGGGCGCGGCACGCTGGCGGCAAAGGCGCGACGCAGGCGGCGAGGACCTGCGACAAGGACACGGGTCCTCGCCGCGGACAGGTAAAACGCGGCGCGAGCGGCAAGCGCCGAGGGGGGATCAGCGCCGGCCGCCCGCGTCGGACTCGCCGGTCAGCGGAAGCCGAACCTGCGCCTGCGCCTACGCCCGGTGAGGCGCTGCAGGGTGTCCGCGCCACGGTGCAACATCCGCGTGGCCCGTGACGAGCCCCGCCGCTGCTCCACGGCGTGCCCAAGCTGCCGTGCGCCCGCTGCCACCAGTGGTACGGCGATCGCGATCAATGCCCAGCGCCCGATGACCTTGCCAATCATGTCAACCTCCAAGGGGGTACTCCCTCCGCTTACCCGCCCCGCCGCCCGATCATGTCTCCGCGACGCGCTCCTAACGACGATCCAGCCGAAGCCGCCGCCTATGCGCGCGGGACGCGGCCGGGCCGCCAGCGCGCCGGCCGCCACGAAACCAACACAGACGGCTCGGCCGTCCCAGACACGTCGGGCCACGCCGCGTGACTCGCAGCCGCCAGCGCACCGCAGGTCTTGATCAAAGTCCCGAAAACCACGCGACACGCCGAGCGCTTCCGGGTCTTGGGACCTTGATCAAGCAATGCGCCCATGAGGGGCGGCGCACCACCAGCACCGCGCGTCGCGCGGGCGTCAGCGCGGCGGGCGCGATCAAGGGCATTCGCATCGATCAAGGCCAAACGCACGGGGAAAAGAGATCAAACCACGTGC
>NZ_JAIBNX010000120.1:6255-25234 GCF_026130045.1 Micromonospora sp. CPCC 205371 | reverse complement strand
GATCGCCTTGGAGACCGCCTTGACCGCGTCTTCCTGGCCGACGACCCGCTTGTGCAGCTCGTCTTCCATCCGCAGCAGCCGGGACGTCTCCTCCTCGGTCAGCTTGTACACCGGGATGCCGGTCCAGTTCGCCAACACCTCGGCGATCTGCTCGTCGTCGACCTCGGACACCACGTCCAGGTCGCCGGCCTTCCACTCCTTCTCCCGCTGCGCCTTCTGACCGAGGAGCTGCTTCTCCTTGTCACGCAGCTGGGCGGCCCGCTCGAAGTCCTGAGCGTCTATCGCCGACTCCTTGTCGCGGCGCACCTGAGCGATCCGCTCGTCGAAGTCGCGCAGGTCTGGCGGCGCGGTCATGCGACGGATTCGCATCCGCGCACCCGCCTCGTCGATCAGGTCGATCGCCTTGTCCGGCAGGTACCGGTCGGAGATGTACCGGTCGGCGAGGGTCGCCGCGGCCACCAGCGCGCCGTCGGTGATCGACACGCGGTGGTGCGCCTCGTAGCGGTCGCGCAGCCCCTTCAGGATCTCGATCGTGTGGGCCAACGACGGCTCACCCACCTGGATCGGCTGGAACCGCCGCTCGAGCGCGGCGTCCTTCTCCAGGTGCTTGCGGTATTCGTCGAGGGTGGTCGCGCCGATCGTCTGCAGCTCACCTCGGGCCAGCATCGGCTTGAGGATGCTCGCGGCGTCGATCGCGCCCTCGGCGGCACCGGCGCCGACCAGGGTGTGAATCTCGTCGATGAACAGGATGATGTCGCCGCGCGTGCGGATCTCCTTGAGCACCTTCTTCAAGCGCTCTTCGAAGTCACCGCGGTAGCGGGAGCCGGCCACCAGCGCGCCCAGGTCGAGGGTGTAGAGCTGCTTGTCCTTCAGCGTCTCGGGCACCTCGCCCTTGACGATGCGCTGGGACAGGCCCTCGACCACGGCCGTCTTGCCGACGCCGGGCTCGCCGATGAGCACCGGGTTGTTCTTGGTGCGGCGGGAGAGCACCTGCATCACCCGCTCGATCTCCTTCTCGCGCCCGATGACCGGGTCGAGCTTGCCTTCCCGGGCGGCCTGGGTCAGGTTGCGGCCGAACTGGTCCAGCACGAGGCTGGTGGACGGCGCGGCCTCACCCGCGGCGGCGCCGGCGGCAGCCGGCTCCTTGCCCTGGTAGCCGGAGAGCAGCTGGATGACCTGCTGGCGGACCCGGTTGAGGTCGGCGCCGAGCTTGACCAGCACCTGGGCGGCGACGCCCTCGCCCTCACGGATCAGCCCGAGCAGGATGTGCTCGGTGCCGATGTAGTTGTGCCCGAGCTGCAGCGCCTCTCGCAGCGACAGCTCCAGCACCTTCTTGGCCCGCGGCGTGAACGGGATGTGCCCGCTCGGCGCCTGCTGGCCCTGACCGATGATCTCTTCTACCTGCTGGCGGACGCCCTCCAAGGAGATACCGAGGCTCTCCAGGGCCTTGGCCGCAACGCCCTCACCCTCGTGGATGAGGCCGAGCAGGATGTGTTCCGTGCCGATGTAGTTGTGGTTGAGCATCCGGGCTTCTTCTTGAGCCAGGACGACAACCCGTCGCGCTCGGTCGGTGAACCGCTCGAACATGCCCTCGTGCTCCTCACTTGCCGTGCGCCATGATCTTGGCGGGGCCAGCGCCGGCGAACGCCCCGTCGGACGCCCGTGTCCTTACTCTATCGCCGCCGACCGACTCTGCTGTGGCCGTGCGTGCCGGACTAGGTCTCGTCCGCGATGTTTTCCCCAACTCTGCCCGCTCTTGCGATGTTCCCCCACGGTCTCGCGGTACGCGGAGAGCGAACATGACCACGCGCTGTCCACAGTCCGACAGGCCAGTTATCCACAGATTGTGGATAACGCGGCCGGGCCCGCGGCGCGCTGCGCCACGGGCCCGGTGCCGAGTTCGGTGATCAGCCGGGGCTCAGCGCCCGGCCTTCGCGTGGTACTCGTCAACAATCTCCTGCGGGATGCGGCCCCGATCGGAGATGTCCTTGCCTTCCTTCTTCGCCCAGGCACGGATCGCCTTGTTCTGCTCGCGGTCAGCCGCGGCACCGCCGCGACCCCGGGCCGCCCGGCCGCCGACGACGACGCCGCCACGCCCGATCTTTGAGCCGGCGACCAGGTATGGGGACATTACTTCCCGCAATTTGTCCGCGTTCTTCTTGGACAGGTCGATCTCGTACTGCACGCCGTCGAGCGAGAACTTGACCGTCTCGTCTGCGTCGCCACCGTCGAGGTCGTCGACCAACTTGTGAATGATCTGCTTGGCCACGGGCCGTTATCCTTCCGAGCAGGTTCCTCCCGCAAACAAGAGAACAATAGCTTGGAAGGCGCTCCTTCCGTCAATAGGATCGAAGAATCTACCCAGCCTTCTACTCGGAGCGGACCAACGGGAAGAGGATGGTTTCCCGAATACCGAGGCCGGTGAGCGCCATCAGGAGACGGTCGATTCCCATTCCCATGCCGCCAGACGGCGGCATTCCGTACTCCAAGGCACGCAGGAAGTCCTCGTCGAGGCGCATGGCTTCGTCGTCGCCCTTGGCAGCCAGCCGGGCCTGCGCAACAAGGCGTTCGCGCTGCACAACAGGGTCGACCAACTCCGAGTACCCGGTCGCCAGCTCGAAGCCGCGCACGTAGAGGTCCCACTTTTCGGTCAGCCCCGGCTGCTCCCGGTGGCTTCGGACCAACGGGCTCGTCTCCTCCGGGTAGTCACGCACGAACGTCGGAGCCACCAGGTTCGGTACGACGAGCTCCTCGAAGAGTTCTTCGGCGAGCTTGCCCGGTCCCCACTTAGGGTCGACTTCCAGATTGTGCTTCTCGGCGTACTGGATGAGCCGCGCCATGTCAGTACGGACGGTGACCTCCTCGCCGAGCGCCTCGGAAAGAACGCCGTAGAGAGTTACGGAGCGCCACTGCCCACCGAGGTCGAACTCGCTACCGTCGGCGTGGGTAACAACATAGGACCCAAAGGTCGCATGCGCAGCCTCCTGTACCAGTTCCCGGGTGAGGTTGCCGATGGTGTTGTAGTCGCCGTACGCCTCGTACGTCTCGAGCATCGCGAACTCGGGAGAGTGTGAAGAGTCAACTCCCTCATTCCGGAAGTTGCGGTTGATCTCGAAGACGCGCTCGATGCCACCAACCACGCACCGCTTCAGGAATAGCTCAGGAGCGATTCGCAGATACAGATCAGTATCCAATGCATTGCTGTGCGTTACGAATGGTCGAGCCGTCGCACCACCGTGCAGCAACTGCAACATTGGTGTCTCTACCTCGACGAAGTCCCTCCGGTGCAGCGAGTCGCGCAGACTCCGCACGACTCCGGCGCGTACCCGGACAGTCTCACGCGCCTGCGGACGCATGATCAAGTCGACGTACCGCTGCCGGACCCGGGCCTCCTCGCTCATCGGCTTGTGCGACACCGGGAGCGGGCGCAGCGACTTGGCGGTCATCGCCCACGAGTCGGCCAGTACTGACAGCTCGCCGCGCCGACTAGTGATCACCTCGCCGGTCACCCCGACGTGGTCCCCAAGGTCGACGACCCTCTTCCACTCCTCCAGCCGGTCGGCGCCGACCCGATCGAGCGAGAGCATCGCCTGCAGCTCGGTGCCATCACCGTCGCGCAGTGTCGCGAAGCACAGCTTGCCCGTGTTGCGAATGAACATCACGCGGCCGGTGACGGAGGCCACGTCGCCGGTGGCCGTGTCGGTCGGCAGGTCGGCGTACCGCTCGCGGAGCTGCGCCAGGGTCGCCGTCCGCGGATACGTGATGGGGTACGCCTCGGTGCCGTCGGCGAGCAGCCGGTCGCGCTTGGATCGGCGAACCCGCATCTGCTCGGGAAGATCCTCGGCTGGTGAAGAGACGGGTGTCTGCTCAGTCACGGCATGGCTTTCTGCTCAGAAGTGAAGTGGGATTCATCCCCGAGCCTACTCAACAGTGAAATCGGATAACCTTTCGCCACGATGACGGACCACGTGCACGCACTCTCGTTCGGAGCCGCGGCAACGGCCTATGACCAGAATCGGCCCACATATCCAGTCGATGCCGTGAGGTGGGCGATCGGGGGCCCACCGCCGCGCCGGGTGGTCGACCTCGGCGCCGGCACCGGCAAGCTGACCCGCGTCCTGCTGTCCGCTGGCTACGACGCGGTACCCGTGGAGCCCGACCCGAAGATGCGAGCGCGCCTGGCGGCCGCGACACCAGGCACGACGGCGCTGGCCGGTTCGGCGGAGGCGGTTCCGCTACCGGATGGGGACGCGGACGCGGTCGTGGCCGGGCAGGCCTACCACTGGTTCGACCGTGAACGTGCGCACCCGGAGATCGCTCGCCTTCTGCGTCCCGGCGGCACGTTCGCGGCGATCTGGAACAGGCGTGACGACTCGGTGCCCTGGGTTCACGAGCTGACCGTAATCACGCACGACGAGCCGGCCGTCAATGGCGGGTTTGACCCGGGCGACGAACTGAGCTTCGGCGACACCCATTTCGGTCCGGTCGAGCGCGCCGAGTTCCACCACTCGACCACGCAGACGCCGGAGAGCCTGGTCGCGCTGGTCGCCACCCGCTCGTACTACCTGGTCGCCTCACCCGACCACCGCGCCGAGATCGACGCGGCCGTCCGCCGGCTCTGCGCCGAACACCCCGCCCTGGCCGGCCGGGAAACGTTCGAGCTGCCCTTCCAGACCTTCGCCTATAGAAGTCAGATATTGCGGTCGTAGACCATTCGCAGGCCAATCAGCGTGATCATCGGCTCGTGGTGGGTGATCGTGCGGCACTCGTCGATCACCACGGGCGCCAGCCCACCGGTCGCGATCACCGCGCGCAGCGGCCCCAACTCTTCAGCCATCCGCTCGACGATCCGGTCGACCTGCCCGGCGAACCCGAAGTACATGCCGGACTGAAGGCACTCGACCGTGTTCTTGCCAATCACCGAACGCGGCTTGGTCGGCTCGACCTTCCGCAGCTGCGCCGCCCGGGCCGCCAGGGCGTCGAAGGAGATTTCGATGCCCGGCGCGAACGCGCCACCCAGGAACTCTCCGCGCTCGCTGATCACGTCGAAGTTAGTGGTCGTGCCGAAGTCGACCACGATCGACGGGCCGCCGTACAGCGCGTGCGCGGCCAGCGTGTTGACCACCCGGTCCGAGCCGACTTCCTTCGGATTGTCGATCGCCAACTGCACGCCGGTCTTCACGCCCGGCTCGACGACCACGCTGGGCGTATCGCCGTAGTAGCGCGCCAGCATCGTCCGCAACGAGCGCAGCGCCGCCGGCACCGTCGAGCAGGCGGCCACCCCGGTGATCTCCACGGCGTCGCCGGCCAGCAGGCCGCGCAGCTTCAGCCCCAGCTCATCGGCCGTCGAGCGGGCATCCGTCTTGATCCGCCACGAGTGCACCAGCTTGTCGCCGTCGAACGTGGCGAGCACCGTGTTGGTGTTACCGATGTCAATGCACAGCAGCACGCGCTACTCCCGCAGGTCCATGGCGATGTCAACGATAGGCGAGGAGTGTGTGAGGGCTCCCACCGACAGGTAGTCGACGCCGGTGGCCGCGTATTCGGCCGCCACCTCCAGTGTCAACCCACCGGTGGCCTCCAGCTCGGCGCGGTCGCCGACCGCCGCCACCACTTCGCGCAGCACGGCGGGCGTCATGTTGTCGCAGAGCAGGAACGTCGCACCGGCCTCCACCGACTCGATCGCCTCCGTGACGGTGGTCACCTCGACCTGCACCGGCACCTCCGGGAACGCCTCCCGCACCCGCTGGTACGCCGCCGTCAGCCCGCCCGCCGCCAGCTTGTGGTTGTCCTTGATCATTGCGACGTCGTACAGGCCCATGCGCTTGTTCGTGCCGCCGCCGGCCCGCACCGCGTACTTCTCCAGGACGCGCAGCCCCGGCGTGGTCTTGCGGGTATCGAGCACCTGCGCCTTGCTCCCGGCGAGCGCGTCCGCCCACTCCCGGGTGTGTGTCGCGACACCGGACATCCGGCAGAGCAGGTTGAGCGCCGTCCGCTCGGCGGTGAGCAGCGCCCGGGTCGGCCCGGCCACGGTGGCCAGCACGTCGTCGCGGGCCACCCGGGCGCCGTCGGGCACCAGAGCTTCGCATCGGGTACGGGGATCGGCCAGCTCGAACACCGCGGCGGCGACCGGCAGCCCGGCCACGACACCGTCGGCGCGCGCGACCAGCTCGGCGGTGCCGACCTGGTCCTCGGGGATCGTCGCGATGCTCGTGACGTCGAGCCCACCCGGGCCGAGGTCTTCTTCCAGCGCCCGGCGCACGATCAGCTCGACATCGAGCGGCGGCAGCCCGACCGCGACCAGCGCCTCCACAGTGGTCTTCTTCATACGGCCTCCTCCCACTTCTCCGTGACCGAGCCATCCTGGCCGATACCGCCGAGGAAATGGCCCAGCCACCGGTCGTCGGCGGCCGG
This sequence comes from Micromonospora sp. CPCC 205371, assembly GCF_026130045.1. Taxonomy (GTDB): domain Bacteria; phylum Actinomycetota; class Actinomycetes; order Mycobacteriales; family Micromonosporaceae; genus Phytohabitans. Next base: position 18,820 of record NZ_JAIBNX010000120.1, on the reverse strand, counting down.
AAAGTCTTCCCGCCAGTGGCAGCCGCGCGTCTCCTGGCGGGCGTACGCGGCCGCGACCAGGGCCGACGCGATCGTGATCAGGTTGGTCGCCTCCCAACTCGCCGTGCGCGCCGTGCCTCGGGCAGTGCCGAGCGCGGTCAGCTCAGCGGCGGCGCTGGCCAGCGACTCGGCCGAGCGGAGCACCCCGGCGCCGCGAGTCATGGCGCGCTGCAGCGTCAGGCGGCTGCCCTGGTCTACCACCCATCCGGCGTCGCCCGCGGGCTCCACCGGGTCGGCCTGCGGCGGCAGGCCCCGGGCGATGTCGCCGGCGATCCGGCGGGCGAAGACCAGCCCTTCGAGCAGGGAGTTGCTGGCGAGGCGGTTGGCGCCGTGCACTCCGGTGCAGGCCACCTCGCCGCACGCGTACAGGCCGGGGATCGAGGTGCGGCCGTGCAGGTCGGTGCGGACGCCGCCGGAGGCGTAGTGCGCGGCGGGCGCCACCGGGATCAGGCCGGTGGCCGGGTCGATGCCCGCCGCCCGGCAGGCCGCGGTGATCGTCGGAAACCGGTGCGCCACGTCCGGCAGGTGCCGGGCGTCCAGGTAGACGTGGTCGGCGCCGGTGGCCGCCAGTACCCGGTAAATGCCCTTCGCGACCACATCGCGCGGCGCCAGCTCGGCCAGCTCGTGCTGGCCGACCATGAAGCGCTTCCCGTCGCCGTCCACGAGGTGCGCGCCCTCCCCGCGTAGCGCCTCCGAGATCAACGGCCGTTGGACCGCATGCATGTCGCCGCCCACGAAGGAGGTGGGGTGGAACTGCACGAACTCGATGTCGGTGACCTCGGCGCCCGCTCGCATAGCGACCGCTACCCCGTCGCCGGTGGAGACCGGCGGGTTCGTCGTCGCCGCGAAGACCTGGCCCATCCCTCCGGTAGCCAGCACCACCGCGCGACCGAGGATCGCGCCGACACCGTCTTCGCTGCCCTCTCCCAGCACGTGCAGCGTGATGCCGCAGGCCCTGCCGTCCGCCGAGCGGAGCAGGTCGAGCACCAGCGCGTGCTCGACGAGCCGTATCCACGGGTCGCGCCGCACCGCGGCGTGCAGCGCCCGCTGCACCTCCGCGCCGGTCGCGTCGCCGCCGGCGTGAACGATGCGGTTGGCCCGGTGCCCGCCCTCGCGGGTCAGCATCAACGAGCCGTCCGGATGCCGGTCGAACTCCGCACCCAACCGCATCAGCTCGCGTACCCGGGCAGGTCCCTCGTCGACCAGGACGGCGCCCCCCGCCGGGCCGCAGAGGCCGACGCCGGCGATCTGCGTGTCGGCGGCATGAGCCGCCGGCGTGTCCAGCGGATCGAGTACCGCGGCGATGCCGCCCTGTGCCCAGCGGGTGGACCCGTCGTCAATGTTGACCTTGGTGACGACCATGACGTGCAGGCCGGCCTCGCGCAGGTGGAGGGCGGCGGTCAACCCCGCGATGCCGGAGCCGACCACAACGACGTCGGTGGTTTCGGCCCAGCCGGGCGTCGGCGCGCCCAGCCGGTGGGGCACCGCCGGCAGTCCAACAGTCATCTCATCAGTAGATCGCGTTGCGGTGCGTGGTAACGGGCGGGGTGGGGTAGGACACTCACCTAGTCCGCGTACCGGATGGGCAGCCCGTTGGGGCCCGCGCCCTTCATGGACCGGTTGACCGTGCGCTCACTCAGCCACAGGTAGCAGCGGACGCCGCGGTTCCCGCCCTTCCACTCGTCTTCGCTGCCGGGCAGCGACACGACACCGGTGCGGTACTTGATGTTGCCGTCGTTTGGCACCCCGGCGAACTTCGCGATCACCTTGCGGCATTCGTTGTGGAACTTGTCCCAGTCTGCGCTCTTTGTCGGGTACGCCATCTCCGGGGCGGTCCACACGCCGGCGAACTCGCTGTTGTGATCCTTGGTGCAGTCAGCGGCCGGCATCGTGTCGATGCTGCTGTCCTTAGCCAGCTTGACCGAGTAGCACCCGAGCGAAAGGGGCGAAGCAGCCTTCAAGACACCCTTGAGAGTGCCGGTGCGGGCCGCGGTGTCGCCGTTGTCCTCGACGTTCGTGACCTCGGTGACGTCGCAGCGGAACCACCGCGCCCCGCCGCTCCACGCCTGCGCCGACGGCAGGGCGACAGCCAGCCGGAGCCGCCCATTGCGCCAGTCGTTGCCCACGTACTCCTTGGTCTTGGTGTCGCACTCGGCGAACGCCGCCTTTATCTCCGCGGAGTCCTTGCCGGGCGGTGCGGTCAGCCCGGCAGCCGCGTCGACGAACGTGCCGACGTGCACGGTCTCCAACCGGTGTGTGGTGGCGCAGTCGACCGGCTCGTACGAGGACAGGTATGCGGTTTCGGCGTAGTCGCTCTCGTGGCAGACCTCGGCCGTAGGCGTGAACGGCTGGGGGTCCGCGACCGCCTTCCACTCGTCGGCCAGGTCGCCATCGACGCCCGCCGGCTTGCCGCACGCGGAGAGCGCCAAGGTGGCGACTCCACCCACCGCCAGCGCGGCTATCCACCGTCGCATCGTGCGTCCTCCCCAAGAGCACCAGCGATTTACCGGACGGCCGAGCATACGGCACCCGGCTGTGACGCCCTCCCGACCTGACGTCCTTCTTTAACTTACGGACGGTGTGCAAGCTCCGACCACACCGGGCGCCGCCACCGACGGATCGGTGCCGAGCTCGATAACCCGATTGTGCGCGTCGACGTGTACCACCCGCGGCTGGTACGACCGGGCGGTGGCGTCGTCGAGCTGCGCGTACGAGATCAGGATTACCAAGTCACCGGGGTGGACGAGGTGCGCGGCGGCGCCGTTGATGCCGATCACACCGGTGCCCCGGGCGCCCGGGATCACGTACGTCTCCAGGCGCGCACCGTTGGTCACGTCGACGATGGCGACCTGCTCGCCGGCCAGAAGGTCCGCGGCCTCCATAAGGTCTTCGTCGACCGTCACCGACCCGACGTAGTGCAGGTCCGCCTCGGTCACCGTGGCCCGATGGATCTTGGACTTCAGCATGGTCCGGTACATTCAGGCGACCTCCACCGCGGCGTTGTCGATCAGTCGCGTCGTGCCGACCCGGGCCGCGACCAGCAGGCGGCCGGGGCCGCGCGCAGGTGCCGGCCCAAGCTCGGGGTCGGTCAGCACCAGGTAGTCGAGCTCCGCGGCACCCCCGTCGAACACCGCACGGGCCGCCTTCTCGGCGTCCTCGCCGCGCCGCGCCGCCTCGACACCCGCCCGAAGCGCCCTCGACAGCGTCAGCGCCGTGCCGCGCTCGACCTCCGACAGGTACCGGTTGCGGCTGGACAAGGCCAGGCCGTCCACCTCGCGGACCGTCGGTACACCGATGACCTCCACCGGCAGGTCGAGGTCGCGCGCCATTCGCTTGACGAGCGTGAGCTGCTGGTAGTCCTTCTCGCCAAAGAACGTGAAATCCGGTCGGGTGAGGTGGAGCAGCTTCAGCACGACGGTCAGCACACCGTGGAAAAATCCGGGCCGGCTGGCACCCTCCAGCTGCTCGCCCAGCGGGCCCGGGTTGACCCGCACCATCGGCTCGCCCGCCGGATACATCTCGGTGCGGTCCGGCGCGAAGACCAGGTCGACGCCGGCCGCCGCACATATCGCCAGGTCCGTGTCCAGCGCGCGGGGGTACCGGTCGAAGTCCTCGTTCGGACCGAACTGGAGCGGGTTCACGAAGATCGTCGCAATCACCCGGTCGGCGCGGGCGCGAGCCGCACGCAGCAGGGCTTTGTGGCCCTGATGCAGCGCGCCCATCGTCATCACGACCGCGACCGTCCCGTCCAAGGCGGCTCGCCCCGCCACCAGGTCGGCGCGGGTCTGCACCAGATCCATTACGTCGTCGCCTCCTCGCGCTCCATTACCTCGTCGCCTCCGCGCGCTGAACTACCTGGTCGCCTCCGCGCGATCTGCCAGCGCGTCGAGCAGTGGCTCGGCGTCGACCGGCCGGAGCCGGCCGGCGGCGATCGCCCGGTCAGTCGTGCGGCGGGCGAGCGCCAGGTACGCGGGCACCGACTCGGGTGCCACAGCGGCGAGCCGATCGAGGTGCCGGGCGACCGTGCCGGCGTCAGCTCGGGAGATCGGGCCGGTCAGCGCGGCGTCGCCCAGCCGCAGCGTGTTGTCGAGCGAGGTCCGCAGCAGCGGGCCGAGCACCTTCTCCGGGTGGACCACGCCCGCGTCGCGCAGCCGATCGAGCGCCTCGTTGACGAGCGTGACCAGGTGGTTCGCGCCGTGTGCCAGGGCGGCGTGATAGAGCACGCGGTCGGCCTCCGCCACCCACTCGACAACGCCGCCGAGGTCTGCCACCAGCCGCTCGGCGAATGGGCGCAGATCTGGCTCGGCGGTCACCCCGAATGGGGCACCGGACAGCTTGGCCAGGTCGTCGGCGGTGCCGGCGAACGTCATCGCGGGGTGCAGGGCGAGCGGGCGCGCTCCGCTGGAAACCGCCGGAGCGAGAACGGCGAGACCGTGCGCTCCCGAGGTATGCGCCACGACCTGCCCCGGATGCAGAGCAGCGGCCACGTCGGCGATCACGAGGGCCAGCGCGTCGTCGGGAACGGCGATGATCAGCAGGTCACGGGCCTCACGGGCCACCTCTGCGGGGGTCAGTTCGGCAGCGGCGGGCAGCAGGCGGACCCTGCGGGCCTTCGACGCGGTGGAGGCGCCGGAGGCGGCCACCACGCGGTGGCCGGAACGCTCGAGCGCCGCGCCGAGCACAGCACCGACGCGGCCGGCGCCGATAACACCGACGATCATGCGTTGATCCAGTCCTTGCGGTCATAGGTACCGGTCAACGCAAGTATGCGTCCTTGTTACAGACGGGAGACAGCAGATGTGAAGGTTTTCACCGCCCCACACACGGCACCGTAAGGTGTGGACGATGCGCGCGGGTCAACAGCGAAAGAGCTGGCAAAACGCCATGGAGGACGCCCTCTACGGCCCGCTTGGCTTCTTCACCTCGGGTGCCGGGCCGGCCGCGCATTTCCGCACCAGCGTGCACGCCTCCCCGCTGTTCGTGTCGGCCGTCATCCGCCTGATCACGCACGTCAACGAGGCGCTCGCCCATCCCGACCAACTCGACGTGGTCGACGTCGGCGCGGGTCGCGGCGAACTCCTGACCGCCCTCGCCGCGGCGGGTCCGCCGGCGCTTCTCGACCGGCTGCGGCTGACCGCGGTGGAGAAGGCCGCCCGGCCACCGGACCTGCCGGACGAGATCGACTGGCGATCGGAGCTGCCTACCGGCGTCACCGGGCTGCTGATCGCGACCGAGTGGCTCGACAACGTACCGCTCGACGTTGTGGACGGCGACCGGTACGTCATGGTGGACCCGGCCGGCGCTGAAGAGCCGGGCGCCCCGATAAGCCCCGACGACGCGGCGTGGCTCGTCCGGTGGTGGCCGGACGGCGGCCGAGCCGAGGTTGGCCTGCCGCGCGACCGGGCGTGGTCCAGAGCCGTGGAGGCGGTGTCCCGCGGGCTGGCGCTGGCCGTCGACTATGGGCACCTGCGAGACGCTCGGCCGCACGGCGGCACCCTTACCGGCTACCGTGCCGGGCGCCAGGTACCACCGGTGCCGGACGGGAGCTGCGACATCACCGCCCACGTGGCGATCGACGCGGTAGCCGAGGCGGGCGGGCGGCCGTACACGCTGATCTCCCAGCGGGAGGCGCTGCGTGCGCTCGGTATCAGCGGCGACCGACCGCCGATCACCATGGCCGGCACGGACCCGGCAGGCTATGTGCGCGCGCTGGCCACCGCGTCGGCGGCGGCCGAACTGACCGAACCGGCCGGCCTGGGCGGGCATTGGTGGCTCCTTCACCCCATCGGCCTCGACAGGCCACCACTCCCGGCCGGCGTGGCACGATGACGGGATGACTGAGCTAACTGGCGGCGGCGCATGACCGACCTGCGCGAGGTCACCGTCGGCACCGGCGCCGGGCTCGACACCGCCGACATGGTGCTCAACATCGGTCCGCAGCACCCGTCCACGCATGGCGTGCTGAGGCTCAAGCTGGTGCTGGACGGCGAGCGGGTCGTCTCGTGCGAGCCGATCGTCGGATACATGCACCGGGGCGCGGAAAAGCTCTTCGAGGTGCGCGATTACCGGCAGATCATCGTGCTCGCCAACCGGCACGACTGGCTTTCCGCGTTCGCCAACGAGCTGGGCGTGGTGCTGGCCGTCGAGCGGCTCATGGGCCTGGAGGTGCCGGAACGGGCGGTCTGGCTGCGCACCGCGTTGGCCGAGCTGAACCGGGTGCTCAACCACCTCATGTTCCTCGGGTCGTACCCGCTGGAGATCGGCGCGATCACGCCGGTGTTCTACGCGTTCCGGGAGCGGGAGACGCTGCAGGCGGTTCTGGAGGAGGCCACCGGCGGCCGGATGCACTACATGTTCAACCGGGTCGGTGGCCTCAAGGAAGAGGTGCCCGCGGGATGGACGGGCCGGGCCCGGGACGCCGTCGGCGAGGTGCGGCGGCGCCTGCCGGACCTGGAAAACCTGATCCGCCGCAACGAGATCTTCCTCGCCCGCACGGTCGGGGTCGGCGTGCTGACCGCGGCGCAGGCGGCGGCGTTCGGGGCGTCCGGGCCGGTGGCGAGGGCGTCCGGGCTCGACTTCGACCTGCGCCGCGACGAGCCGTACCTCGCGTACGGCGACCTGGACGTGCCGGTGGTTACCCGCGAGGCGGGCGACTGCCACGCGCGCTTCGAGGTGCTGCTCGACCAGGTGCAGGTCTCGCTCGACCTGGTCGACCGCTGCCTGGAGATGGTCGACCGGATCACGGGGCCGGTCAACGTGCGGCTGCCCAAGGTGGTCAAGGCGCCTGAGGGCCACACGTACGCCTGGACCGAGAACCCGCTCGGCCTCAACGGGTACTACCTGGTGTCGCGGGGCGAGAAGACGCCCTGGCGGATGAAGCTGCGCACCGCCTCGTACGCGAACGTGCAGGCGCTCTCCACCCTCATACCGGGGTGCCTGGTGCCCGACCTGATCGCGATCCTCGGCTCGATGTTCTTCGTCGTCGGCGACATCGACAAGTAGCCGTCAGCGCCAGCGCTGGTCTTCATCGGCGCGGCGCGACCGCCGACCCGTGTCCGGCTGGTACCGGTACTCGTCCTCGTCGTCCTGATAGCGGCGGCGCCGCCCGGCCGAATCCCGCTCGACGGCGTTCCACCCCTGACCCCACGACGTGGTGGGCTCGATTGGGGCGGCCGGCAGCGCCGCGGGTCCATCACGCCGATCCCAGCCGTCGTCGCTCTGGACACCGCGCAGGTCACGCAGCCAGGCGCCGTCCTCGTGCGGTTCGTCGCGGCGTGGTTCTTCTCGGCGTGGTTCTTCTCGGCGTGGTTCTTCTCGGCGAACGGCGGCCCAGCGGTCCTGAATCCGCACCTCGCTGCCGGACTCGTCGGCGCGGACGGCGGCGCGCCGCTCTCCCATCCGGAGCTCCTGCACGCGGTCGTCGCTGCGCACCGAGGCCCACCGGTCGCCGCCCTTCACGCCGGTCCCCCGGCCATCGCCGCGCGGCTCGTCGCCGCGGCCGTCCGGGCGCGGACGGCGCCCGTCGCCACCGCTTCGCGCCCGGTCACCCGACCACGAGCCGTCGCGAGGCCGGTCACCCTGCCAGGAACCGTCCGGCCCCCGGCGCCCGTCCTCCCAGGACTGGTCTGCGCCACGCGACCGGTCGCCCTGCCAGGCGGCGTCACCCCGGCCATCCGACCACGGCTGGTCGCCGCCACGTTGACGGTCGTCCTGCCAGCTTCCTCCGCCGCGGCGGCCGTCTTGCCACTGCTCGTCGGGCTCGGCGGCGCGGCGGCGGCGACCACCCGGCGGCGGTGCCGGGGGCGCCGACCATTGCGAGGCGTCGCCGCCGTAGCGTCCCGGCCGGGCTGTCGCTTCGTCTGCGGACGGAAACTCGGGACCGCCGTACCCGCCGCCCTCGTATCCGCCGTAGGCGCCCGCGCCATACACGCGACCCGTACCCGACTCGTCGTCACCGTGGGGGTCCACGATGGTCTGGCGGGTGGTGACCTGGACAGTCTCGGTGTGCCGGACGATCCCACCGGGCACCCGCGCCCTCGCACCGACGTGCCCCGGACCAGCCGGTGGCATGGCCATCCCGGCGTGGGCGGGCTGCGGAACGCTCGCCGTGCCCGCTGGTTGGGCGATGCCCAGGCGGCCGGCTTCGGCGACGCTCGCCGCGCCCGTGGGCTGTGCCACGCCGGCATGCATGGGCTGCCCGTTACCGCCGGCCGGCGGCTCCGGCCGGGCGAAGCCGGCAGCGGCGGGGAAGGCAGCGCCCTCGAAGGCCCGCGGCTGCGCGGCCGCCGAATCGTGAGCGGGTGCCGGCGGCGAATTGGGACCGCCCGCTGCCACCCGCGCCGCCTCGACCTGCATGCGCAGCGCCTGCACGCTCTCGTGCATCATCTGGAGCTTTTCCGAGAACGCCTTGTGTGTGGCCCGGGCGGCGGTAGCGATGTCGTTGCGCACGTCTTCGCGGAGCATGTCGACCTCTTCGAGAAGGGTCTCCTCCATGTCGAGGCGCACGCTTTCGGCGTCTCGGCGCAATGTGATCGACAGGCCAATGAGGACAACGGCGAGCACCGCGAGGACGGCGGCCACTCGTAGCGCCCCGGCACCTTGGCCTAGCAGCAGCAGTAATGCCGCCAGCGGAGCCAGCCCCACCCCGGCCCAGAACAACATGGTGAGCAGCCGTGCGCCCCGCCGCTCAGATGGCGGTTGGGAGGCCGGCATGGCTGTGGAGCCTACCGATACTTCCGGGTCAGCGGAATGGCCGGCCACGTATTCCGGCGCCGGCTCGCCTAGCAGCGGATCGGTCACATGGGGACAACGATGATGCGACCCGGGCCACGCTCCGGCACCGGAAAGTCGAGCGATTTGGCCGCCGTGCGTCGCCCAGAAGGCCGAACGGCGCGGGACTTGCCTATCCCGCGCCGTTCGAACAGCTACCGTGCCTGATGCCCTCGCTTCGCTCGGGCGTTAGCCGGCCGCGAGTGCCCCGTCGGACGAGAACACCAGGCCGACGCTGATCGCACCGGTCGTGAGCGCGTTTTTGGTCTGCGGGCCGCCAGCGTCGAGAGAGCTGAACGAACCCGCCTTGAAGCCGTACGTGTCTTCGAGACCCTTTTGGCACTTGGGCCGTTGCGGGCACTCCGGCGGCCCGCCCATGACCGTCGCCGAGCCCGAGCACTTTTCGGCCAGGTCGGAAAGCGTCTTCAAGCCGTACTTGTCAGCGAACTCCTGCGTCACCGCGAAGGCGTTCTGGTCCTGCGCCGCGGAGGGCCGGCCGAACGTGATGCCGACCTTCTGCCCGGCCGCCTTGAGGCCCGACATCGTCTTGTCGAGGTCGGGTGACGAGATCGCCGGTGCGCTCGCGCCATTGACCTTGGCGTTGAGGAAGTCGGCCAGCGTGGCGGCGTACTCGGGCACCACCTGGATCTCGCCCTTTTCCAGCGCCGGCTCGTACAGCTCACGGTTGCCGATCTGCTGGACGGTGGCCTGGTAGCCAGCCGCGGTGAGGACGATCCGGTACAGCTCGGCCAGCGTCTGGTTTTCGCTGAAGTTGGCCGCACCAATGATCACCTTGCCGCCCTGACCCTTTTGGAGGCCGTAAGTCAGGGAATTGGCCTGGACGAACTCCTCGGCCGCCACCTTGGGCGTCTTGCGGTCGACGTCGACGGCCTTGTTGAGCGCGATGAGCTTGGTGGTGTCGAGCGCGCCCGACACCTTGTTGAGCGCCGCGAGTATTTCCGGCGTGGACGCCTTCGCGTTGATCGCCGGCACCACATTGTCGGTGTTCTGAAGTTTCTTGTCGTCTTCGAGCACGACGAGCCTGCTGCCAGCCGCGGGGGCACAGCCGGCACCGGAGGCATCGGCCGCGGGCGCCTCGGTGCCCGACGACCCCTCCTCCCCGCAGCCCGTGAGGATCATTGCGCCGGCCAGGGCGCCGAGGGCGCCAAGAACCAGCCGTTTGCGTGCGCGCATGCTGCCCGCCTTCCGTGTCCCGGCGCGGCCATGACGGCCGGCCGCGTGTCCGACAGGCGACTGGGTCCAGACCCACAAGTCTGCTGCCGCCCGTAACTCAGCCAACATCCTTACAGGGGGTACCGACAAACTTCACGGGAACTCGCAACCGGATCGTCATGCCCTGCCGGTGGCGCTGGCGGCCCGGCGAGCCGCGCGTCCACGCGAGCGCCGCAGCGGCCGCGGCGTGACGGCGCGCTCGACTCCCGCGAGCACGACCTCGACCAGCAGCGCGAGCAACGCCACGAGGAGGCCGCCAGCGAGGATCTGGCCGCCACCGGTCGCCATGCCCAACCCGAACCCGGCGCTGATGATCTGGCCCAGCCCGCCACCGTTGACGAAGGACGCCAGGGCGGCGGTGGCCACCACCTGTACCGCCGCCGTGCGGAACCCTGCCGCCAGGTACGGCACCGCGAGCGGCAACTCCACGCGACGCAGCACCTGCAGGCCGGACAGGCCCATGCCGCGCGCCGCGTCACGCGCCTCCGGATCGACCTCCCGCACCCCGGTGTACGCGTTGGCGAGCAGCGGCGGCACCGCGAATACGGCGAGCGCGACGATCACCGGCCGCTGGCCGAAGCCGAGGAAGGTCAGCGGCAGGATGGTCAACAGGGCGATGGTCGGGATCGCGAGCGTGACGTTGGAGATCATGACGACCGCGCCGCCGCCCCGCCCGACGTGGCCCAGCCAGAGCCCGAGCGGCCATGCCACCAGGCAACCCAGCGCGACCGCCGCCGCCGAGATCCACAAGTGCTCGCCGAGCCGGTCCAGAACACCACCGGGATTGGTCCAGTTCAGCGGGTCGTTGAGCCAGGTCACCGCCTGCTGGATCGGGTCTTCCGCGATCATGACGCCCTCCGGCGAGCCCACGGGGTCAGCAGCCGGCCGGCGGCGGCCAGCACGAGATCGAGCACGAGGGCGAGCGCGACGCACAGCGCGGTGCCGGTGACGATCTCGGCGCGGTAGAAGTTGTTGCGGAAGCCACCCAGGATCAGGTCACCCAGCCCACCCTTACCGATCAGCGCGCCGACCGTCACCAGCGCCACGGTCGACACCGTGGCGAGCCGGAGCCCGGTCATGATGCCCGGCAGGGCGAGCGGCAGGTCGATGCGCAGCAGCCGGCCGAACCGGCCATATCCCATGCCCTGTGCCGCGTCGCGCACCTCCACCGGCACCTGGTTGAGCCCGGCGAGCGTGTTGCGCACGATCAGTAACAGTGCGTACAGGACGAGGGCGATCAGCACCGACGTGGCGCGGGTGGTGCCGACGTACGGCGCGATGAAGGCGAGCAGAGCCAGGGAGGGAATGGTGTACAGGATGCCCGAGAGTGCGAGAATCGGGCCGGTGAGCGGGCGGATCCAGTACGCGACGACGGCGAGCGGCACGGCCACGAGCGCGGCGATCACGACGGCCTCGGCGGTCAGCGTGGCGTGCTCGCGGAGCGCCTCCGCGATGGTGTCCGAATTGTCCCGCACGTACTGCCACGAAAACCACGGGTTCCCGGGGTCCTCGCGGTAGCTCTGGAAGGACATACGTGGACGTTACCCCGACAGCCGCCTCGATCGAACTCGACGGCATCCGCAAGGAGTACCCGGACGGCACCGTCGCCGTCGGCGGGCTGAGCCTCCAGGTACAGGCCGGCGAGCTGGTGGTCCTCATCGGACCATCCGGATGCGGCAAGTCGACGGTGCTCCGGATGATCAACAGGCTCATCGAGCCGACCGGCGGTCGCGTCCTCATCGACGGCGAAGACGCCACCGCGGCGGACCCGGTCGAGTTGCGCCGCCGCATCGGATACGTCATCCAGAACGTCGGCCTGTTTCCACATCAGACGATCCGCACGAACGTCGGCACGGTGCCGCGGCTGCTCGGGTGGCCCAAGACACGCATCCGTACCCGCACCGACGAGTTGCTGGAACTGGTCGGGCTCGACCCACGGCAGTTCGGTGACCGGTACCCGCAGGAGCTCTCGGGCGGCCAGCGCCAACGGGTCGGTGTGGCCCGCGCGCTCGCCGCCGACCCGGTCGTGCTGCTGATGGACGAGCCGTTCTCAGCCGTCGACCCGATCGTGCGCGGCCGGCTGCAGGAGGAGTTCCTCCGGCTACAGGCAGACGTACGCAAGACGATCGTGCTGGTCACACACGACCTCGACGAGGCCGTGCGGCTCGGCGACCGGATCGCGGTGCTCTCCCAGGGCGGCAAGCTGGAGCAGTACGCCACGCCCGCCGATCTGCTCGGCCAGCCGGCCTCCCCCTTCGTGCGCGAGTTCGTCGGCGAAGACCGAGGCATCCGCCGGCTGGCGGTCACGCCGATCAGCCGCGAGATGCTGAGCCCGCTGTCCGAAGGGAACGGGCTCGACGGGTACCCGGTGGTGGACCTGGGTTCCTCGCTGTACGACGCGCTCGCCACGATGCTCACCACCAACTCGGATCACGCCAAGGTGACGGACAACGGGCAGCCGGTCGGCCTGCTCACGCGGCACCGCGTGCTGAGCATCGACTACCCGGCCGAGTCGGCCGGGTAG
>NZ_JAIBNX010000120.1:0-6245 GCF_026130045.1 Micromonospora sp. CPCC 205371 | reverse complement strand
CGCGCCGCCCCCGCGGCCCCGCGTCGAGAGACCCCAACCGCCGGCCGAGCGGGCAGGGTAGTCGTTTTTCTTCCGGGGGCTGGGGGTTCAGCGGCGTCAAGCCGTACCGCGTCTGCCGCCCAGGGTGGCCGCGCCGACGATCCAGCCGACGAACAGCCCGTATGTGGCGCCGGAGCCGGCCGCCTGGAAGGCACCCAGCAGCGACGGGTTGGTGTGGATCAGCGCCGCGATCAGCGATGCGGCGCCGCCCGCGAAGATGAAGGCGGCCCAGCCTGCGAAGAACTGGCTGAGCGTGCCGCGCGCCCGGGCGAGTTGCGAACCGGGCAGCGCCATGAGGAACAGGGCGGTGAAGACGACGACCAGGATGGCCCGCAGGTTGGTGGAGAGAAGGTCCCGAGCCGGCTGGTCGGAGTCGACGCTCCACGCTGGCCACGTGAGCAGGCGCAGGAACCAGCCGCCCGCCGTGTTCGGATCAGTGTTGTCCTCGGCCCAGTCCCGGTACCACGGACTACCGAAGACCAGCACCAGCACCAGCGCGGCTAGCGTGCCCGCACCGGTTGCGGTCTTGTAACGAGTGGCTGTGAGCACCATGGCGCCGTATTGCCCAAAGCAGCGCCACGCTCAAACCTGTCGATCACTCAAGTGGCGTCGTGTGTAAGCAGATAGTCGATGAACGCGGCCCGCAGCAGCGGCTCGGTCTCGTCGTCGTAGCCGTGGCCGGTGAACTCGCGCCAGAGCGCGACCGCCTCGTCGATCGTCGGCCCCACCGAGTTGGGCGAACCGTCCAGCTCCTCGACATCATCGGCATGCGGCAGGTGCCGCAGCACCGACCAGAAGAAACGGACGTCGCGGCGCCGGCGCGCCACCGCGAAGGCCCGGTCCCGCAGTTCCTCAGTCGACAGCGCGTCCAGCTCCGCGAACGTGACTCCGGCCATGGATGGAGCTTACCGAGCGGCTGACCAGCGGCGTCCGACGGCTGGCCGGATCACCGGCCGGTGCCCCACCGGTCGGTGTCCCACTGGTCGGCTCGCCCGGCCGGCGGCTGCGCCGACAGCGACGACCACGAGTCCTGCCGGTCCGACTGGGTCCACCCGGCCGAGGGGGCCGCCGTCGTCTCCGGCGTCCACTCCTCCTCGTCGTAGTACCCGTCGCGTGCCGAGCGCGGGTGGCCGTACGTCTCCACCAGCCGCGTGACGACCAGCCCGGCTACGAGTAGACCGGCCGCGATCGCGAACTTAGAGATGTCCCAGCCCATCTTGTCCTCGTACACGAGGAAGACACTGATCAGCACGACGGCCAGCAGCGTGCCGAGGATGCCGCCGCGCCTGCCGAAGCCGCTGGTGCCACCCAGCAGCGCGGCTCCGATCGCGAGGCCGGTCCACTCCAGGCCGGTCGCCGGCACCACCGGGGCGTCGGCGCTGGCAGCGATCAGGACGCCCGCCACGGCGGCGAAAGCGGTCGAGAGAATCAGGGTGCCGGCGGTCAGTGCCCCGGCAAACGCGCCACGGCGCACGGCGGGATCGCCCACCGGCCGGAACCTGCCGACCGCACGGCGCACCGGCTTGATCGTGCCGATGAGGCCGCCGATCACCGAAAGTGCCGCTACGCCGCCGAAGAGATACAGCGCATACTCGGTGGGGTCCCACTCGCCCTGCAGGTTGACCGGCGCCACGCGCTGCTGGATGAAGACGATCGCCACCAGGGTGCCGGCCAGCGTGCCCGCCCAGCCGGGAACGTGGAACCCGACCACGATGACCGCCATGAGGGCGCCGAGGATGGCCGCCGCCACGGCCGCCTCTCCCGCGGCGGTCACCACACCGCGGTCGCCCTGCTCCGCGAAGTGCAGGCCGGCGGCGACGGCGACCGGGCCAAGCGCGAGGTTGGGCACACCGGCGCGCAGCGCGAGGCTCGCGCCCACGGCGAGCAGGCCGAGAGCGGCCGCGGAGACGAGCAGCGCATCCAGCGCCGCGCCGCGCAGGGCGCCGGCGTCTTCGCGGTACAGCAGGAAGGCCAGGCCACCGGCCGCGATCAGGAGCACGACCTCCCAGGCCACGTGTACCGCGATCCGGTCGCGCCCGGGCTCGCCGTGCGTCGGGTCGTCGAAGACGTCGCCGAGGGCGGCCGGTGGCACCGCGCGCCGCTGGGTGGTCTGCATCGGATCGGGTTCCCGGAACTCGTTCGCCACCGGGAAGCTGCCGGTCTGGTAGCCGCCACTGGCAGAGCCGAAACCGGCGTCGGAGCCGAACCGAGTGTCTTCGCGGAGTCCACCGGACACGATGGGGTCCGGGTCCCGCCGCCGGAAGGACGGCTCGTCGTACGCCATTCGCGCGCCTCCTGTGCTCTTTCGGGACCCGTTCCGCGCCGCATAGCTGTACGGATAGGGACGCTCGACGGATTGAAATCCGTCCCCACGGAAAGAGCCCAGCAGCCGCACCGTACTCGGCGGACCCGGTGGACGTCACCCCCCGTGTCCAGTCAGGCGCCGGGACGCAGCCTACTTGTCCGGCTTTTCCGATTCTTTCTCGCTATCTGGCTGCTCCGGCACCCGGCAGGACCGCTCCAACCAGAGCGCGGCGCCCACCAGTGCCAGCGACGCCACCAGCCCGGCGATCGCGGCCGGGATGTCGTCCGTTTTCGCCTTCGTGCGATCGATCAGCAGCCAGCCGAGGATGCCCGCATAGGTGCCGGCGAAGATGGCCCCGGCGAGCGACGACGCCTTCGCGAGCACCACGTATCGGGCGACCGCGAGCGGGTCGACCGGCTCATGGCCAGGCTTTCGCTCGATGCGGGCCCGGGTGTTGACCGCGACGTACCCCTCCAGGACGGCGAGGCCAGCGATGGTGACCGTCGGTAGCCACGGCAGCGCCGGGATGTTTCCGTAGAAGCGGCTGATCAATAGCCACGACACCGCCGCAGCGGCCAGACCGGCCACGAGGAGCGTGGCGGGCCGGGTGGGGCCCATCCTTGGACGCTCGGGCGCCGACCCGCTGTCCTGCGGTGGAGACTGCGGTTCCATTACCTCGACTCTAACCGCAGATCCGGGCGCGGGCTGACAGCGAGGGCGTCGCCCGCCATCGGTTCGGTCTGGAGAAGGTCGGTCAGCCAGCCGTGGCCGGGCAGTTGGCCGTACGGCTGGATGTCGATCCACGGTCGCAGCACGAACGCGCGCAGGTGGGCGCGCGGGTGCGGCAGGGTCAGTTCGGGGTCGTCGCTCCGCACGGGCTCGCCGGCGTCGTCCCACACGGCGATCACATCGACGTCGAGCGTGCGCGGTCCGAACCGGCGGGCCGGGTCGCGGACCCGTCCGGCACGCGCCTCAAGAGCGCGGGCCCGGTCGAGCCAGTCGCGCGGGCCGGCCGCGTCGTCCTGCACCAGCGCCGCCGCGTTCAGGTACGCGGGCTGAGCATCGTCGCCCCACGGTGGCGTCTCGTACACACCGGACACCGCGAGCAGCACGTCATCGAGCCCTCGAACCGCCGTCCACAGGTGCTCGAACCGGTCTCCGAGGTTGCTGCCGAGCGACAGTACGGCCCGACTCACAGCGGGCGTTCCCTACGCACCGTGACGGCCACGTCTGAGAACTCGTGTGGGATCGGCGCTTGGGGCTTGTGCACGGTCACGGTCACGACCTCGACCCGGGTATCGGTGAGGCAGACGTCGGCCAGCCGCTCGGCCAGCGTCTCGATCAGGTTGACCGGCTCGCCGGCCACGACCGCGACCAGCCGCTCGGCCAGCTCGCCGTAGTGCACCGTGTCGGCCACGTCGTCCGAGCGGGCCGCCCGCGTGAGGTCAAGGTCCAGCTTCACGTCGACGAGGAAGTCCTGCCCCTGGGCGCGCTCGAAGTCGTACACGCCGTGCCGGCCGCGGGCACGGAGACCGGTGAGTTCGATCCGGTCCATCAGCGTGCCAGCCGTGGCGCGCCGGACGCCTGCCAGACCGCGAGCGCGTCCACCGTGGCGCGCACGTCGTGCACCCGTACACCCCACACGCCCGCCGCCACCGCCAGCACACTGGTCGCGACCGTCGCGGCCTCCCGCTCGTCGGCCGGGCGCGGCGCACCATCGGGCCCGGCGAGGAGCGCGCCCAGGTACGACTTTCGGCTCGCGCCGAAGAGTACCGGGTACCCGAGCCCAAGCAGCTCGTCGATCCGGCGGGTGAGCTGCCAGTTGTGCTCGGGTGTCTTGGCGAAGCCCAGCCCGGGGTCGATGACCAGGCGTTCGGCGGCCACCCCGGCGGCCACCGCGTCGTCGATCCGCTGCAGCAGCTCGGCCTTGACCTCTGTCACCACGTCGGCGTACGAGGCCAGCTCCCGCATACGCCGCGAGTGACCGCGCCAGTGCATGAGCACCCAGGGGCAGCCCGCGTCGGCCACCACCTTGCCCATCGCCGGGTCTGCCAGACCGCCGGACACGTCGTTGACGACGGTCGCGCCGGCCTCCAGCGCGGCCGCTGCCACGCTCGCCCGGGTGGTGTCGATGCTCATAGGCACTCCGGCCGCGGCCAGCTCACGGATCACCGGCAGTACCCGGCCGGCCTCGGTCTCGGCGTCGACACGCTCGGCGCCGGGACGGGTGGACTCACCACCGATATCGATGATATGAGCGCCCTGACGTCGCATTTCCAAACCGTGTTCGACAGCGTCGTTAAGACACACATAGCGTCCGCCGTCGGAGAACGAGTCCGGCGTTACGTTGAGAACTCCCATCACGACCGGGTGAGCGGGCCTCAACAGATCAGTCACGAACCGACGGTACCGTCGCACCCGATTAGCACGTATGTTCGATGCCAGCTAACATGGGCCACGCCGCCACCATGGGCCACGGTCTTCGTAGCTTGGCAGAAAGGGGGGTGCCCCGTACGCTTTGCAACTACTGGTCATTCCATCGTCGTGGCATGAGGAGATGGGCCAAAACCAGGACAAACAGCCCAGAAACGTTCACCATGAGTGGTGGGCGATAAGCAGACAGTGATCTGACTCCCACTGCCGGCGGACGCGGACCGGGGAGGTTTCCACCTATGAACGCCACAGAGCTCGTCACAGCGGCGTGGTCCATGGCCACGCACGTCACTGACGTGCTCGCTCTCATACCTGCGGCGGAGCCGGAGCCCAAGGGCATCGACACCGAGGGTGTCGTCGGCTTCTTCGCCAGCAAGGTCGCTCCGATTCTGCTCGCGGTGCTCGGAGTGATCTTCATTGGGCGAGCCAGCAAGGGCGAGATCTCGAAAGTGCTGACGAGTTCGGCGATCGCCATCGTGGGCCTCGCGTTCATCGCCGGCGCGGCGACACTGTTCTTCGTCGGCGACTACATCATCGACCTGATCTTCGAGTAGGTCGCGGGCTCGACATGCGGCTGCGCACCGATGACGACATCTACCGGGCACGCCTGGTCTACCTCGGCCCGCCTGGTTACACCCTGCCCGTCCACCTGCCGTACGCACAGTACGGCGTCTTCATGCTCCTCGTGCCGCTGTACGTGTTCATCCACTACCTGTTCACGTTCAAGGTGGAGCTATTTCCGGCATGGGAGATAGCGCTCGCCATCGTGACCACGTCGTTCATCTTCCGGTACGTCGATCCCGACCGCCCCGCACGCATGGTCATCCGTACCGCCCTGACCGACTGGCGCCGCACCCGCGAGCCCGCCGTCGAGCAGCGCGACCCGCGCCTCGTCGCCACTCGGATCAAGGTCCGGGAGGAGTTGGTATGAGCGCCCATCACGCCCTTCTGCGGGGAGCATCGGCATGACCCCACCCTCCACACCGGGCTCCTCTCGTCCGGTCGGCATGCCAGCCGGCACGAGAGGTAACGGAGCGCGATCAGGTGACTACCCGCTGTCGGATCACGACGACGACGCCTTTGAAGACGACGGCGACCTCGTGACCAGCCCGGACCACGGCGCGGTCGCCGTATTCCAGGCTCCCAAGCCAGCGCGCGGGCGCCCCACGCCTCCGCCTCCGCCGGGTAACCGCCCGCGCAACGAGGTGGAGCACGCCGACATCGACTCGCCGTTCCTGGACCTCTTCGCCGGACCGGCCAGCCGCCCGTCGCCCGCACCGCCGGCACCCGTCGCTCTGCCCGCAGACGCCGCCAGCGCCGCCGCACCGACCCGGACGCCGAGTCGCCAGGCAACGGGGGAACGGACGCCGGCGGTACACGATGCTGAAGGACCGGCGACCGCGTCGCCGACGCCCGCGCAGGAGGCGCGGAGCGGGCGTCATGCGGCTCCGGCTGCGGAGGTCGCGCC
>NZ_JAIBNX010000012.1:65815-75944 GCF_026130045.1 Micromonospora sp. CPCC 205371 | reverse complement strand
GGCCTCGGACTTGGGCCGCCAACTGGCCGCCGCTGCGCCCCGCGAACACCCCGCTGGTGCGCAGAACGGCGCCGGGGCCAAGGCGCGTGGCGCCTTGGCCCCGGAAGGCGGGTTTGTTCAGGAGTCGCGCAGCGGGCGGCCCTGGCCGTCGACGCCACCGTTGATCAGGATCAGGATGCCGTCGATGAAGCCCCAGATGCCGCCGAGACCGCAGGTCACGACGGTGACGACGAGCTGAAGCACACCGGTCTTGGTGTCGCCCATGTAGAACCGGCCGACGCCGAAGCCGCCCAGGAAGATGCCGAGAAGGCCCGCGACGAGCTTGCTCTTGTCCGAGACGCCCGCCGGCGGGTACTGCTGGTACTGAGGATTGGTCATGAGGCGCCACCATAGTGATCAGACCATGCGGTGTCGGGCACAGTGTCCACGATGTGAGACACTAAGCCTAAGGTTGACACTTCGTTAGCCGGCTCGCCTACCGGCTGTCATCGTGCCGCCTGACCTGGGTGTCGGCCGGAGCTACGCTGCCGGCGCGGACGCTCGCGTGACCGCGGGGCAATGGGGCCGCCGCGGCGCCGTCCGGGAAAGAGGTATCGGCAACGTGAAGGTCGGAATCCCGCGCGAGGTCAAGAACCACGAGTACCGGGTGGCGATCACTCCCGCGGGCGTCAACGAGTTCGCTCGCGCCGGGCACGAGGTGTACATCGAATCCGGCGCCGGCCTCGGCTCCTCGATCACGGACGCGGAGTTCGCCGCTGCCGGCGCGCGCATCCTGCCCACCGCCGACGACGTGTGGGGCGCCGCCGAGCTGGTGCTGAAGGTCAAGGAGCCGATCGCCGAGGAGCACCACCGGATGCGTCCCGGGCAGGTGCTGTTCACCTACCTGCACCTGGCCGCCTCGAAGGAGTGCACCGACGCGCTGCTGGACCGCGGGGTCACCGGGATCGCGTACGAGACGGTGGAAGCCGCCGACCGCACGCTGCCGCTGCTGGCACCGATGTCCGAGGTGGCGGGCCGGCTCGCCCCGCAGGTCGGCGCGTACCACCTGATGCGCTCCGGCGGCGGTCGCGGCGTGCTGATGGGCGGCGTGTCCGGCGTGTACGCGGCGAAGGTGGTCGTCATCGGCGCCGGCGTGTCCGGCATGAACGCGGCGGCGATCGCGCTGGGCATGCAGGCCGAGGTCCTGCTGCTCGACCGCAACATCAACAAGCTGCGCTCGGCGGACGCCATCTACCAGGGGCACCTGCAGACCGTCGCGTCCAACGCGTACGAGGTGGAGCGCGCCGTGCTCGACGCCGACATGGTGATCGGCGCGGTGCTGGTGCCCGGCGCCAAGGCGCCGACGCTGGTCACCAACGAGCTGGTCTCGCGGATGAAGCCCGGCAGCGTGCTCGTCGACATCTCCATCGACCAGGGTGGCTGCTTCGAGGATTCGCGGCCCACCACGCACGCCGACCCGGTCTACAAGGTGCACGACTCGGTCTTCTACTGCGTGGCCAACATGCCCGGCGCCGTGCCGCACACCAGCACGTATGCGCTGACCAACGTCACCCTGCCGTACGCTCTGGAACTGGCCAACCACGGCTGGCGGGAGGCGCTGCGACGCGACTCCGTGCTGGCCAAGGGGCTGAACACGCATGACGGGCAGGTCACCTACGGCCCGGTCGCCGAGGCGCACGGGATGGCCAGCGTGCCGCTGGAGGAGGTACTGGCATAGGGAGCGGGATCGAGCGGGCCGTCTCGACGTACCTGGATCATCTGACCGTCGAACGTGCCCTGTCGGCGAACACGCTGTCGTCGTCCCGGCGCGACCTTGACCGTTCCCGGATGACGCTGGCGCCGGACGGCGTCACCGCCCTGCGGGCGGTGACGCCCGCGCACATCACCGGGCATGTGGCGGCACTGCGCGGCGGTGACGCCGAGCATCCTCCTCTTTCCGCCGCGTCGGCGGCGCGAGCCGCTAGCGCGGTCCGCGGCCTGCACCGGTTCGCGGTGCGCGAAGGGCTCGTCGAGGTCGATGCCAGCCGCGACGTGCGCCCGCCGGTGCCGCCACGCCGCCTCCCCGAGGCCCTTGACGTGTCCGAGGTGGAGCGGCTGCTCGCCGCCGCCGACGGCGGCGACGCGCTCGGCCTGCGCGACCGGGCGCTGCTGGAGTTCCTGTACGGCACCGGGGCGCGGATCTCCGAGGCGGTCGGCGCCGCGATCGACGACCTGGACCACGAGGAAGGCACCGCGCTGCTGCGCGGCAAGGGCGGAAAGACCCGTTTGGTACCGGTGGGAGGCTACGCCTGCGAGGCGCTCGACGCGTATCTGGTGCGCGCCCGGCCGGAGCTCATCAAGAAGAGCACGCCGGTGGTTTTCCTCAACGCGCGCGGCGGTCCACTGTCGAGACAGAGCGCCTGGACGATCCTGCGCCGCGCGGCTGTGCGCGCGGGATTGCCGGTGGACGGGCCCAGAGCCGTTTCGCCGCATACACTGCGTCACTCGTACGCTACGCATCTGCTCGATGGCGGGGCCGATGTGCGTGTGGTGCAAGAGTTGTTGGGTCACGCGTCCGTGACCACGACACAGGTCTACACGTTGGTTACTGTGGAGCGGCTGCGTGAGGTCTATGTGACAGCGCACCCCCGGGCACTCTCATAAATTTGAGCCTCGGAGTGTCGCCCGGGTCGAGACCAGGGCCGTAGCGTACAGTCGGGCAACGACCCGGGCTTTGTGTGGCGGCAGCAGGGGCCCGGTCGGGTCCGACGCGGAGCGGTCGTCGGGAGGGGGCGCAGCAGGCCATGGCTGGTAACGGTGAGAGGGTCGAGTCGTGGACCTCCACCCTGCGCGCAGAACAGCACGCGATGGATCTGGGAGCCGACCTCGGCCCCGCCGATCCCACGGCATACACCATGCGGCGGCCCATCCCCGAGCCGATGCCCACCGACCGGCACGGTCCGGCTCGCATCATCGCCCTGGCCAACCAGAAGGGCGGCGTCGGCAAGACCACCAGCACGATCAACCTGGGCGCGGCCCTGGCCGAGTACGGCCGCCGGGTCCTGCTCGTCGACTTCGACCCCCAGGGCGCGCTCTCCGTCGGGCTCGGCGTCAACCCGCACAATCTGGACCTCTCGGTCTATAACCTGCTGATGCAGGACGACGTGACGGCCGAAGACGTGCTCATCAAGACCGACGTCGCGGGCCTGCACCTGCTGCCGGCCAACATCGACCTGTCGGCCGCCGAGATCCAGCTCGTCAACGAGGTCGCCCGCGAGATGGCCCTGGCGCGCGTGCTGCGTAGCGTGCGCAAGGAGTACGACTACATCCTCATCGACTGCCAGCCCTCGCTCGGCCTGCTCGCCATCAACGCGCTCACCGTCGCCCACGGCGTGCTGATCCCGCTGGAGTGCGAGTTCTTCAGCCTGCGCGGCGTGGCGCTGCTGCTGGACACCATCGACAAGGTGCGCGAACGGCTCAACTTCGACCTCGAGCTCGAAGGCATCCTCGCCACGATGTACGACAGCCGCACCACGCACTGCCGTCAGGTGCTGCAGCGCGTCGTCGAAGCGTTCGGCGACAAGGTGTACCAGACCGTCATCACCAAGACGGTCAAGTTCCCCGAGTCCACTGTGGCCGGTGCACCGATCACCACTCTCGACCCCGCGTCTTCCGGTGCGCGCAATTACCGGCAGCTGGCCCGCGAGGTGATCGCCGCCCAGTCCGAGCGGTAACCGGTGCTGTTCGCACTCGGTCAGCCGGCGGCGTTCGTCGGCCTCGTCATCGCGTTCCTGCTCGCGGTCGCCGTGCGCGCGTTCATGCTCCGGCTCGTCCTTCGCTGGATCGGCGCTTCCTACCGGCGCACGCCGCTCATGCCACACCCTCGCCGTGACCTCGACCCCTTCGGCGCCGTCGCCGCCGCGCTCGGCGGCACCGGCTGGGGACACGGCGTAGACGACCCGCCGCGGTATCGAGGGCTCGTGTTCCTGGTTGGCCCCCTCGTCGGACTGGTGCTCGGCGAGCTGGGGCTCCTCGCCTACACGCTCATCTATCCCGACTACTCGTCGGCCCTGCTCATCAACGCACCCTCCGACGTACTGCGCGGTGCGCTCGCGCCGACCGTCGGGGCCCAGATGCTACTGTCGGTCGCCGTTGGCCTGCTCTGCTTCGGCCTACTGGCCCTGGTGCCGCTGCCGCCGCTGGACGGCTGGGGGCTGTTGTGGGCGAGCATGCGCCGGCCGACGCCCGGCGGGTTGCGGGCACGGCAGTGGCTCGTCGACAACAACCTGGGCGTGGTCGCGCTGCTGATCCTGCTGATCTTCCCGTTCGGTGCGCCGCTGCTGCACTGGCTGTTCGACCTGGCGGGTGGGCCACTGATGAGGATGTGGGTATGAGCGCGGCCGTGTCATACGGTCAAGGTGTGGAAGATGTGGTGGCCCCTTCCCCTCCGGACGCCGCGCCGGCGGAGACCGGCAAGTTCACCGTGCGGCTGGCGAACTTCACCGGGCCGTTCGACCTGCTGCTGCAGCTCATCGGCAAGCACAAGCTCGACGTCACCGAGGTGGCGCTGCACCGGGTCACCGACGAGTTCATCGCGTACATCCGCGCGATGGGCGACAACTGGGACCTCGACGAGGCCAGCGAGTTCCTGGTCATCGCGGCCACCCTGCTCGACCTCAAAGCCGCCCGGCTGCTGCCCACCGCCCAGGTCGAAGACGAAGACGACCTAGCCCTGCTGGAGGCCCGCGACCTGCTGTTCGCCCGGCTGCTGCAGTACAAGGCGTTCAAAGAGGCGGCGGCCCACATCGCGGCCCTCGAGTTCGAAGGCGCCCGGCGGTACCCGCGCTCCGTCTCCCTCGAACCCCGCTATGCCGAGGCCCTGCCCGACCTGGTCCTCGGCATCGGCCCCGAGAGGCTGCTGAAGCTCGCGATCAGGGCCATGACCCCCAAACCGGTCAAGGTTGTCTCCATCGCCCACGTCCACCAGGTACGCGTCAGCGTCCGCGAACACGCCGCCCTGCTACGCGACCGGCTCCGCCGCGCCGGTACCGCCACCTTCCGGGTGCTGTGCGCCGACTGCCAGACGACACTGGAGGTGGTGGCGCGGTTCCTGGCACTGCTGGAGCTGTACCGGGAAGGTCTGGTCGGATTCGCGCAGGTGCAGGCGCTGGGGGAGCTGACCGTGCGCTGGACCGGCGGCGACGACGCGGGCGACGAGCTCAACATCGACGAGTACGCCGGGTCGCCGGTGCAGGACGCGGCGGCAGAAGAACCGTCACCGGACGGGTCGCCGGAAGCATCGGCGGTCGGGCCGCTGGACGACGCACTGGACGGCGCGCTGGTCGAGCCGCAGGTCGCGCCACGGGACGACGCGCTGGGCGCGTCGCTGGTCGAGCCGGTGGGCGGGGCGCCGGATGCGTCGCCAGAGGAGGAAGCGGTGCTGGGCGGGGCAGCGTCGCGGGACGAGGAAGCCGAGGACAGCCGGAATGAGTGACGAAAGGCCGGAGTCCCTGGCCGAACAGGCCGCAGGGTGGGTGCCGCCCTGGGCGCGCCCCGACTACGTGCCGCCCTCCGCCCGGCCCGCCGAGCTAGAGCCGGCTACTGACACCGAGACGGCCTCTCCGCCGGCGGAAGACGCGCCCGGCTCCGATGGTGAGCAGGCGCAGTCGGTCGTGCCAGAGGTTGATGCGGGGAGCGAGGTGGCTGGCGCGGTGCCGGCTGAGGAGGCGCCCGCTGCGGACGGTGAGCAGGCGCGGTCGGCGAGCGACGGCGAGATCTTGGAGGGTTATGGCGGAAATGGCGCCATAACTCGCCAAGATTCACTGCCGGGTGACCGGGGAAGCGCGAGCGACGCTAGACGTGAGTCGCCCAGCTCGGCTGCGGACGGTGCGGAGGCTGAGGCGGAGATCGTCGAAGGCGCGTCGCTCGGCGGCGAGGTTGAGCCTGGGGTGGACGGCGAGATCGCGTCGGTGGCCAGGGCGGACGGCGAGGTCGCGGCGGTCGCGCCGGTGGACGCCGGGGGCGGCGTCGGCCCGGCGCCCTCGGCTGAGGCTGCCGAGGCAACGGCTGAGGCGGCCGGGGCTGAGGGTGGCGCCGAAGCCGCCGGTGACGCTGGGGCGGCGGCCGCGGGCCTGGCGGACGCTGCGGCGGTGGGTGCCGAGGCGAAGGCGCCGGACCATGCACTCGCGCTCATTGACGACGCCGAGTTGCGGGGCGCACTGGAGGCGGTCCTGCTGGTCGTCGACGAGCCGGTGAGCGAGATCGTGCTCGCACAGGTGCTGGAGCAGCCGACCGAGCGGATCGCGGCGATGCTTACGCGGATCGCCGAGGACTATACGAGCGCCGGGCACGGGTTTGAGCTGCGCCGGGCGGCTGGCGGTTGGCGGCTGTACACGCGGCCGGCGTACGCGCCTTATGTTGAGCGGTTTGTGCTTGACGGGCAGTCGGTGCGGCTGACCCAGGCAGCGCTGGAGACACTGGCCGTGGTCGCGTACAAGCAGCCTGTCACCCGGTCGCGCATCTCCGCCATTCGCGGGGTCAACTGCGACGGCGTCATCCGCACCCTGGTCTCGCGCGGTCTCGTCGAGGAGTGCGGCACCGAACCGGAGACCGGAGCGCACCTGTACCGTACGACGGTGCTGTTCCTGGAGAAGCTCGGCCTCAACACGGTCGACGAGCTGCCACCGCTGGCCCCTTTCCTTCCCGACGACGTGGACGAGTTCGCCGATGCCCAGTAGGCAGCCCAGCGAGCGTCGCGGCCCGCGGCCCACCCGTACCAACCAGGCCACTGAGCAGGGCGGCGAGCGGCTGCAGAAGGTGCTCGCCTCGGCCGGTATCGCGTCCCGCCGCGCCAGCGAGGAGCTGATCGCGCGCGGCCGGGTGACCGTCGACGGCAAGGTGGCCCGGCTCGGCGACAAGGTAGACCCGGTAAAGGCAGTCATCCACGTCAACGGCGAGCGGGTCGTCACCGACAGCCGGCTGGTCTATCTTGCGATGAACAAGCCGCGGGGCGTCGTGTCGACCATGGCCGACGAACGTGGCCGGGAGGCGATCGCCGACTACATCGGCACGCTGGAGCAGCGGGTCTATCACGTCGGGCGGCTCGATGCCGACAGCGAGGGACTGCTGCTGCTCACCAACGACGGCACCCTGGCGCACCGGCTGATGCACCCGTCGTACGAGGTGCCCAAGACCTACCTGGCCGAGGTCGCCGGGCCGGTGCCGAAGGGCGTGGGGCGGCGGTTGTTGGCCGGCGTCGAGCTGGAGGATGGGCCGGCGAAGGCGCTCGCGTTTCGGGTGGTCGACACGGTTGGGCGTACCGCGCAGGTGGAGATCACCCTGCACGAGGGGCGCAAGCACATCGTGCGGCGGCTGCTCGCCGAGGTGGGCCATCCGGTATCCCGGCTGATCCGCACCCAGATCGGTCCGATCTCGCTGGGCAACATCAAGGTCGGGCGTACCCGCAGGCTGACGCAGACGGAGGTCGCCGCGCTGTTCCGCCTCGTCGAGGAGTGACCGAGCCCTGGTTCGGCGCCGCGCCCGTCGTGGCCGTGGATCAAGGAGATCTTCATCGATCAAGGGCGAATGCACGCGGATTTGAGATCGAACCACGTGCGTTTGCCCTTGATCGGCGGGTGTGGGGGCGGGTGTGGGGGCGGGCGCGCGGGTGGCGCGGGGCGGCGCCGTGCGCCCACGGCGGGCGGCCGGGTTAAGGCAGGGTGGCGTGGTAGGACAGGCCGGCTAATCCGTATGGGGTGACGGTCACGTGGTAGCCGGCCGCTGACAGCCATGCCGTCGTGACCTCGGGGTGGTACACCGAGGAGCGGAAGGTGCCCGACAGGAAGTGCACGCCCGTCTCGTCGGTGGTCAGCTCGCCGGGCAGGTCGCACGCGGCGTAGTCCCCGGTGCGCAGGGCCGCGGCGGCGGGGGAGGGGTGGAGGGTCGGGACGGGCGAGCCCGCGCGGGTGGCGGCGGCCGCGGCGAGCGCCTCCGGCGGGTCGGGCAGGTTGCCGAAGACGTTGAACGGGTACCCGATCAGCAGCGGCCCGGCGGGCAGGGGGAGTGCGGCCAGGTCGCAGGCGTCGGCCTGTACAGCATCGGCTCCTAAGGCTCTGGTGGCCTCCACCGCGCCCGCCGCGAGGTCGACGCCGAGGTAGTCGAGGCCCAGCCGGCGCGCGACCGGCAGCAGCAGGCTGCCGTCGGCGCAGCCGACCTCGACCAGCGACCGGTACCTAGCGGCCACAGTGGACGCGAGCCGGCGCTCGGCGTCGAGATGCACCCGCACGGCGGCAGGTTGGTTTGTGACTATGCGCGCCCAGAGGCTAGTAGACATGACTGCCGAGCTGCGCGCCCCGGCTTGGACGCAGCAGCGACAGGCTGCCATCCTCCGCGGGCACGCCGAGGATCAGCGCCTGCGACTTGAACCCGGCGATGTTCTTCTCCGGCAGGTTCACCACGCCGACGACGAGGGTGTCGAGCAGCTCTTCCGGGCGGTACTCGCGGGCGGCCTGCATGCTCGACCAGCGCTCGCCGATCTCGGGCCCGAAGTCGACCAGGACCTTGTAGCTGGGTGTGCGCGCCCGGGGGAACTCTTCCACCTTGACGATTCGCCCGGCGCGCATGTCGACCTTCGTGAAGTCTTCGTATTCGATGAACACGATCTCAGTGTGCCAGTGGCTGGCTATCGGCGGCGCGCGGCACGAGTCGCAGGATGACGCGGTGGTCGTGCCCACCGCCGTACTTGGCGTCGAACAGCGCCACCACGGTGGCCCGCCGCGTGGGGTCGTGCTGGTCGAGGCGGACCATGTCGAAGATGGCGTCGCGCAGGCCGCCTACGGCGAGGCTGAGGCGGCGGGCGCCGTGGTCGGTGAGGTGGTCCAGCAGCGACGAGCCGTCGACGAAGCAGTCGCCGTCGAGCCGCACGAAATGGGCGTCGCTGGTGGCCAGGTTGTCGGCGCCGAGCCGGATGGTCAGCTTCAGCGACATGAAGTCTTCGAGTGTGCGGGTGGTCGACTCGCTCCACAGGTCTTCGAAGCGGCTCGACACGAACTCGCCCAGCGGGCTGGACATGAACGCCTCGATCTGCCGCGCGTCGTACGCCCGCACGCCCACCGGGAAGAACGAGATGAACGACTTGTCGTCCCACCGGTAGAGCTGGATCGATGGGGACGCGTCGTAGACGCGGACCTGCAACTGCCGCGCGACCAGCGGGTCGAGGCGGCGGCGCAGCGTGTACAGGTGTCGCAGGTTGTCCATGATCAGCAGCGGCACCTGGGTGTGGTGCAGCTCCTCGGCGCGCTGTTCGGCGGCGGACGACTCCGGGTCGAGCAGCAGCACCCGCACTTCGACGCCGGCGCGCACGGCGGTGGTGACCGCGTCGAGGAACCGGTCGCGGTACCGGTCTTCGAGCAGCCCCGTCCAGGTCTCCAGGATGTCGACCTCGACCCTGGCGGCGGCGATGTTCGTCACCAGCTGGTCGTGGTTGAGGGTGCGGTGCTCCTCGACGGCGTTACGCCGCATATCTTCGAAAATCGGGTCAAATACGACGAATGACAGCGCCACCATCACCAGGCTGGCACCCAGGTTGACCATGATTTCCTGGGCGTAACCGGGCGCCCACAGACCCGTGACCAGCAAAATCGTGCCAGCGACGCCGAGCAGGACGGCGAGCGTGATCTGCCGCCGGCGCGAGCGCAGGAAACGCGCGACCGACGACATGGCACGCAGCCTACTCAAGGTCGGCCGTGAGCGTGGAATCGCGACCGGGCATGATTGAGGGTGGCAAGGTACCTGGCGAGGAGGCGTGGTGACGGAAATGGTGGAATCCGGGCGTTGTGTGGTCGCGGTCGACGGCCCGTCCGGTTCGGGCAAGTCCACCGTTTCGCGGCGGCTCGCCACGGCGCTTGACGCCCAGTATCTCGACACCGGTGCCATGTACCGGGCCGTGACCTGGGCGGTGCTTCAATCTGGTGTCGACCCGCACGACAGCGACGCGGTCGCTAAGGTCGCCGGCGAGGTCCAGCTCGAGATCGGCACCGACCCGTCCGCGCCCCACATCAGCGTCGAGGGCGCGGCCCGCGCGGGGCCCCCCCCGGGGCCCGGGGGGGGCCGGGCGGGGGGGGCCGGGGGCGCCGCGGGCGGGGGGGGCCCG
>NZ_JAIBNX010000012.1:61648-65805 GCF_026130045.1 Micromonospora sp. CPCC 205371 | reverse complement strand
CGGGCCCCCCCCCCCCCCCCCCCCCCCCCCGCCCCGCGCCGCGCGCGGCCCGCGCCCCCCCGGCCCCATCCGGGGCCAGGAGGTGACCGGCGCGGTGTCCGCGGTAGCCGCGGTGCCGTGGGTGCGCCAGCTTCTGGTGGCCCAGCAGCGCAAGCTCATCGCCGAAGCGGGGCGCATGGTCGTCGAGGGCAGAGACATCGGTACCGTCGTCGCGCCCGACGCCGACCTGAAGGTGTACCTGACCGCCTCCGCCGACGCGCGGGCCCGCCGCCGCAGCGCGGAAAACGCCTCCGACGTGGCCGCGACCGCCGCCGACCTGCACCGCCGCGACCAGCTCGACTCCACGCGGGCCACCGACCCGCTGCAGCAGGCCGACGACGCCGTCGTGCTCGACACCACCGGTCTGGGCATCGACGAGGTCGTGTCCAGGCTGCGCGCGCTGCTCGACGGGCGGGTACAGGCGTGACACTCCCCTCTGAGATCGCCGAGTCCACCGAGCCGACCGGTTACATACCGGTCGTCGCCGTGGTGGGCCGCCCCAACGTCGGCAAGTCCACCCTGGTCAACCGCATCATCGGCCGCCGCCAAGCCGTCGTAGAAGACACACCCGGCGTGACCCGTGACCGGGTGCCGTACGACGCCAACTGGTCCGGCCGGCAGTTCACCGTCGTCGACACCGGCGGCTGGGAGCCCGACGCCCGCGACCGCGCCGCCGCCATCGCCGCCCAGGCCGAATCCGCGGTCGCCACCGCCGACGTGGTCCTGTTCGTGGTCGACGCCACCGTCGGCGCCACCGACGTCGACGAAGCCGCCGTCAAGATGCTGCGCCGCAGCGCCAAACCGGTGCTCCTGGTGGCGAACAAGGCCGACAACAACAACATCGACCTGGAGTCGGCGACCCTGTGGTCGCTGGGCCTCGGCCAGCCCTACCCTGTCTCGGCCCTGCACGGGCGTGGCTCCGGCGACCTGCTCGACGCCGTCCTCGACGCCCTGCCCGAGCCACCCCCGATCACCGAACCCACCGAACGCGGCCCCCGCCGCGTAGCGCTGGTCGGCCGCCCCAACGTCGGCAAGTCCAGCCTGCTCAACCGCCTCGCCCGCGAAGAACGCGCGGTCGTCGACCCCGTCGCCGGCACCACCGTCGACCCTGTCGACAGCCTCGTCCAGATCGGCGGCGAAACCTGGCAACTGGTCGACACCGCCGGCCTGCGCAAGCGCGTCGGCAAGGCCAGCGGCACCGAGTACTACGCCAGTTTGCGCACCGCGGCCGCGATCGAGGCCGCCGAGGTCGCTGTGGTGTTGTTCGACGCCAGCGAGCCGATCAGCGAGCAAGACCAGCGGATCATCGGCATGGTCGTGGAGTCTGGCCGGGCGGTGGTGATCGCCTTCAACAAGTGGGACCTTGTCGACGACGACCGCCGTTACCTGCTGGCCAAGGAAGTCGATCGAGAGCTGCGGCGGATTCCCTGGGCCCTGCGGGTCAACATCTCCGCCCACACCGGACGGGCCGTCGACAAGCTGGCGCCCGCACTGCGTACCGCGCTGGACAGCTGGGAAACTCGGGTACCCACCGGGCAGCTCAACCAGTGGCTGACCGCCCTCGTGCAGGAAACACCGCACCCGGTGCGCGGCGGGCGAGCACCTCGCATCCTGTTCGCTACGCAGGCCGGTACGCGGCCGCCGCGGTTCGTCCTGTTCACGACCGCGCCACTCGACGCTGGGTACCAGCGGTTCGTGGAGCGGAAACTGCGGGAAGAGTTCGGGTTCGAAGGCAGCCCGGTGGAGGTCTCCGTCAAGCCACGCAAGCGGCAGGGGCCCGGTGGGCGGGGGAAGCCGCACGGCTAGCGGTGGGGCGTTTGCGTAGTCTGGGTTGGGCTGCGCTACGCTGTAGCGGCTGCCGCGGTCGAGGCCGGGGCAACGGGACGTGGCGCAGTTTGGTAGCGCACTTGACTGGGGGTCAAGGGGTCGTCGGTTCGAATCCGGCCGTCCCGACAGCGAGAGGGTTTCCGCAGGTCAGAGACTTGCGGGAGCCCAATTTTATTGCAACGTATGAATGCGACCCCTAGCAAGGTGCTGCTAGAACCCTTAACCAGTCGATGTTCCGCGTCGAGTAGGTCACAGATGATCGTGGCGAGGGTGTCGTCGGCGTCCGGGTCCAAACCGAGAAACCGCGTGGCGCAGCGCACGAGGCTGGTGTCCATGTCGGGGCTTCCCGGGCGGGTGGACAGAGCTGTCATGATCTCGGCAGCGGTTGCTGGATCGGTCTCCCGGTCATTCATCACCCGGTCGAGGAGCAGGACCGCATAGCCGGCGGTTACCCGTGCAGGCCAGGTCGCTGCGTTGCGATGGATAAATGTGGCGGCAGTGCGATAGCGATCGGTGCGGTCCGCCGGCCCGGCGTCGGCCAGTGGAGTGAACCAGGCTTTTAGCAGCGTGTGTGCGCCCGAGTTGATCCGGCCGTCCCCGGCATCTACATATCCGATCATCGCGGGAATTACCGCGTTCAGGATCGGTTCGACGGTGTGTTGGGTGACGTCCTCGGCGATCCGGCAGAGAAAGTGGTTTCGGTAGCTCCAGTAGGCGATCTCGCCGGGCGTGGCGCGTGCGAAGTTCTCGGGTGAAACCCGCTCGGCAGTGGGCACCATGTAGGTCCAGTACAGGTCTACAGGAGGAGTCTCCGCCGCCGGGTCGATGGTGAGGACGACGTCATGCAAGCCGTCGGCGTACCGGCGTTCGACGCCGAGCGACTCGACCAGCGTCTTTAGTTCCTCGGGGGCCAGCTGGGAGCGCAGCAGCGTGGTCTGCCGCCCCCAGCGGAATCGGGCGTCGTCCCACGAGACAGCGCCGTACAACTCGCTAAGGCTGATCCGTTCGGCCACGCAGACGGTCAGGAGCAGCAGGTTCGCGCTGTAGGCCGCATGGCGTGCGGGCACCCCGCGCGGCCGGGGTCGGTACTGGGCGTAAGCCTGGGAGGTACGCGGTTCGTGCACGGCCCGGAACAGGCGGATCAGCATTGTCCGGATGGCCGGGCGCTCAGGCACGGGGATCTCGGCGATCAGTGACCGCAGGAAGCCGAGGACGGGAGCGCGGGCGGTGAGGGCTGTGAAAGACAGCAGCGCGTGCAGCAGCTCGTCGCTGACTGGGTTTGTGGCCGAGGGCGATCTTGGTGGCCGACTCGTGCGCGCCCATTTGGCGCAGCACGAGCACCGTTAGCCGGGCTACCAGGTACTCGCCGAACGTGGCGTGCAGGAATTCGTAGGTCGCCAGCGGTTTGTCATCCCGGATGGCCTGTGATCGGTGGACGAAGAAGAAACGGCCCAGCGCCGACTCGGCAGCGCCGAGCGGGGCGCGGAGCCCAGCGGTCGGCGTGCGTTGCGCTTGCGGCTCGAGCAGCGCCGTTAAGTCTGCGGCGAGGGCGGCCTCGGTGACCCACTGGCTGTTGCGGTTGAACATCGCGAATGCGACCAACGACAGCCGGCTCAGCTCTCGCGCGAGGGCGGGGGCTTCCTCGGCCGTGCGGTCGACCAGCACCGGATCGTCCTTGAGTACCTCCCGCTGTGCGAAGCTGACGATCAGCCGCTCGTAAAGCTCCCCACTACCTTGCAGGCCATCGTGCTGCTGGAGCGCGTTCCCGGTCGCATCGTAGAGAGCGAGCATGAGCAGCAAGAGCGGCTGCCCGGCGAGGTCACCGTGCGCGGCCAGCGCACTGGCGGTCAGGGGC
The DNA here is from genome assembly GCF_026130045.1 of Micromonospora sp. CPCC 205371. Taxonomy (GTDB): domain Bacteria; phylum Actinomycetota; class Actinomycetes; order Mycobacteriales; family Micromonosporaceae; genus Phytohabitans. The sequence goes on along the minus strand of NZ_JAIBNX010000012.1, from coordinate 62,084 downwards.
GTGAGACCGGAGTCGGCGAAGTAGCCCGCGTTCTTCCGGTTCCAGATTTCCAGCCTGCGCGCGATGCGCGGGACGTCGAACGGCTCGCGCCGGATCCGGTCGCGTACCTCACCCCGCAGCGGCGCCGGATAGTTAACGGGGCGGCTATCCGGCGGCGCGTTGGTTGATCGGGGTGATGGTGGCGCGGCGGGGCACGATCGCGGCGGTCTGTTCGGCGGCGTTGCGGGCTAGGTCGGGTAGGACGCTGGTGTAGGTGTCGCCGGTGACGGTGACGGATGAGTGCCGCAGCATCGCCTGCACGACCTTCATCAGTGTGGCTTGAGCCAGTACACCCGGACGGTGCCGTTCGGGGGAGTGGTGCCGGGCGAGGACGGCCGGGTCGAGGACGGGCCGCCGCCGGCGGGGGGGCGCGCGCGGCCGCGGGCGGCGGGGGGGG
>NZ_JAIBNX010000012.1:20944-61638 GCF_026130045.1 Micromonospora sp. CPCC 205371 | reverse complement strand
GAACCCGGGCGGGGTGCCGTTGGGGGGTGGGGGCCGGGGGGAGGACGGCCGGGCCGACGCCGTCCCGCTGCTGCCGGGGGCGCCCGACCGCTGCTGGCCGACGTGCGATGGCCGCCACGCGACAGCGAGCTGAAAGCGTGGCGAAAGGACCGTCCGCGACCCTCTATGAGGCGCGGTACGTCGGTTGGCGCGCCGTCCGTCGGGAGGGGACGAGAGAGTGAGAACGCTGTGGTACCGGACGGGCCTGGTCGTGGCCCTTCTGGCCGCATCAATGGTCGCGATCACGCAGTCGGCCGAGCAGCGCCTGCCGGAGCGGGTCATCACCACGGCACCGGACACGGCGACCGCCCGTGAGCTGGCGCGCCGTCAGCGGAGCGCGGTCGTCGCCGCCGACCTGACGACGGAGACCCGGCTGGTCCACGCGTTGCCGGACGGGTCGATGAGCGCCGCGGTGACAAACGTGCCGGTCCGCGTGCAGCGCAATGGTCGCTGGGTCGACATCGACACCACGCTGGTGCGCCGGGCCGACGGAACGGTCGCACCGCGCGCCGCGAGCGCCGACTACGTGTTCTCTGGGGGCGGGTCGGCGCACCCGCTCATCCGGTCCGCGGTGGCCGGAGGTTCCCTCGCATACCGGTGGCCCGGCACGCTGCCGCAGCCGCAACTTCTCGGCGCGGTGGCCACCTACCGGGACGTGCTGCCGGGCGTCGACCTGACGCTGCGCGCCGACCCGACCGGCTACGTCAAGCGGCTCGTCGTGCGCGACGCCGAGGCGGCGCGCAACCCGGCGCTGCGCCGCATCCGCCTCGGCCTGGAGACCAAGGGCCTCACGCTGACGGTGCGCCCCGACGGCGGCACCAAGGTGCGCGCTCCGTCCGGCGAGGCGGTGCTGGCCAGCTCACCGCCGTTGATGTGGGACCGGGCCGGGTCCGCTGTGGACGGTCCGGCCGACGACGCGAAGCGCGCCCCGGTCCAGCTCGTCGCCGATGCCGACAGCCTTTCGCTGGTACCCGCACCAGGCTTCTTCGACGACCCGGCGCTGCGCTACCCGGTCGTCATCGACCCGAGCGAGCACCTGGCCGGGCGGTCGCACTGGGCGCTCGTGTACAGCGGCAAGCCGACCCAAAGCTACTGGTACGGCGACAGCGACGGGTTGGGCAAGGTCGGCCCGTGCCCGTACCTGCACGGCGGTGACTGCCGGGGCATCGGGGTCGCGCGCACGTACTACAGCTTCGAGACCACGTTCCTGGCCGGCCGCACCATCGTCGACCACGACTACACGAAGCTGTTGATCACCGTCAACAATGGGGCCGACTGCGCCTCCCGCAACCACTCCCTCTGGCGGTACGACGACAGCTTCTCCTCGTCGATGACCTGGAACACCCAGCCCGGGTTGAGCTGGGCAGCCCGAACCGGGGTCGGCTGCTCCGGTGACGCGGTCTGGAAGCTCGGCACCGGTGTGCGGCTCGGCGGCTACACCTCGTACGCGGTCGTCTCCGACAACGAGAACGACAACCGGGACGGGCAGCTGTTCTGGCGCCGGTACGCGAGCGCGGCGTGGCTGTACGTCAGGTTCAGCGCCCCGCCCAACGAGCCCAACGCGGTACGCGTCGACCCCGGCCTGCCGGCGCCCTGCCGGTGGTGCGGCGGCATGCCGTACGTCGACGACCCGTGGGTCACGTTCCAGGCACAGCTGACCGACCCCGATCCGGGTGAGGCCCTCTACGCCGACTGGGACGTGTACAACAACGGCAACAACAACCCGCACCGGCCGGGCGGCACCCTCGGCTCGGGCAACTGGCACAGCCACCGCGTGAACGTGGGCGCCTGGGACGGGCAGACCATCGACTGGTACGTGCGGGCCCGTGACGGGCACCCCCGTGAGGGGGCCCCCGGTGGCGAGGGCCCGTGGCGGCGTGGGCCCGGCCCGTTCGTGGTCGACGTGACCCCGCCCGCCGCGAAACCGACCGTGACGAGCGTGATGTACCCGACCGACAACCGTTGGCACGGCGGGGCGTCGGTGCCCGGCGACTTCACGTTCAGCCCGAGCGGCGTCACCGACATCGACCACTACCTGTACGGCTGGACCGACGAACCGGGCACCCGGATCGAGGCGGACGCGCTCGGCGGATCGGCGACGGTCAGCCTCACGCCGCCCGGGGACGGGCCGCGCGACCTCTACGTGCGCAGCGTCGACCGGGCCGGCAACAAGAGCGAGAAGAAGATCCACCACTTCTATGTGCGGCCCGGCAACGGCCCGCTGGCGCAGTGGTCGCTCGAAGGCGACGCCAAGGACACCGCCTACCTCGGCTGGCGCGACGGCAGCCTGCTCGGCGGCGCCACCTACGCGCCCGGCGCGGTGGGCACCGGGGTGAGCCTCGACGGCGCGTCGGGGCGGGTCGCGGTGCAGACCGGCGCCCGTACCGACACCAGCTTCTCGGTCTCCGCGTGGGCGAAGATCGACCGGCTGAACGTCGAGAAGGCCACGGTGGTCAGCCAGAGCGGCGCCAACAATGTGGGCTTCTCCATCCAGTACGAGGGCTGGAACGACCGCTTCGTCTTCGTGTTACCGCAGACCGACTCGACCAGCCCGCCCGGCCACGACTTCGTACGCGCCCCGTCCCGGCCCGTGGTCGGCGAGTGGACCCACTTCGCCGGCGTCTACGACGCGACCACGAAGCGGATCGCGTTCTACGTCAACGGTGTGCAGGCCGGCACGGCGCCGCACCACCCGACCTGGAACGCCGCCGGGTACTTCCGGATCGGCTACCAGGAGCACGGCGGCGTCTTCACCGGCTTCTTCCCCGGCATGATCGACGAGGTCAAGCTGTACGACCGGCCGCTGTCGGCCGACGAGGTGCGGGCCGCGGTGGGCAGCGACAACGTGCAGACCGGGTACTGGAAGTTCGACGACGACCCGACGTCGCGGACGGCCACCAACGCGGTGCCGGGTGGCACGGCGGGTGTGCTGGCCGGTGGCGCGTCGTTCGGGCCCGGGCCGGTCGACGGCGCGGTGCGGCTCGGCGGCATCGACGATCACGTCACCATGACCGGGCCGGTGGTGCGGACCGACCAGAGCTTCACCGTGGCGGGGTGGTTGACGCCCGACCGGGCGCCGGCCAGCGGCCACACGCACACCGCCATCTCTCAGGACGGCGAGGTCAACAGCGGCTTCTTCCTCGGGTACCGCAACGTCGACGGCGGCGTGTGGGAGCTGTACCTGCCGTCGGCCGACACCCGCTCGCCCCGGGCGACCGACTCCGTGGTGCGCAGCGCCGCCCGAACAGCGGTGGTCGACCGGTCGACCCACGTCGCTGCGGTCTACGACGCGTCGACCGGGACGATTCAGCTGTTCGTGGACGGGCGGGCCTCGGGCTCCGCGACCCGCACCGGCGGGTTCAACGCCAGCGGTGCGTTCCGCGTCGGCGGCGGGCTGGCGGAAGGCACCCGGGTCAACCCGTGGCACGGAACGGTCGACGAGGTGCGCACCTACAACCGAGTGCTGTCCGAGGCGGAGTTGCAGGGCCTGGTGAGCCGGGACGCGGTCGCGGTGGCGCGGTGGGCGTTCGACGGCAACCTCGTGGCTGACCCGACCGCCTACAACGGCCGGGACGGCGGACCGGCGGTCGACTACGCCGGCGGCCAGTCCACCTTCCCCCAGCCGAACGACCTCGCGGTGCGCTTGGACGGCAGCACGACCTACGTCAGCGCGAAGCGCGCGGTGGACACCGGCCGCAGCTTCTCGGTCGCGGCCTGGGCCCGGCTCGACCGCACCGGCGGGCAGTCGACGGTCGTGTCGCAGGACGGCAGCCGGATCTCCCAGTTCCAGTTGCAGGCCAACCCCGACGGTGCCTGGTTGGTCACGTTGTTCGGCCGCGACGACGAGACCAACGCGGTGCGCGTCGACGTGACCGGGCCAGTGGCGCAGGTCGGTGCCTGGACCCACCTGGCGGCCACCTACAACGCGGTGAGCCGGCGCGTCGAGTTCTACGTCAACGGGGTACTGGTGGGCAGCCGGGACGCGGTTGCCATCTTCGCGTCGACCACCGGCGATCTGCAGATCGGCGCTGGCAAGTGGGCCGGCAACCGGGTCGGCTTCTTCCCCGGCGCCGTCGACGACGTGTCGGTGTGGTCGCGCCCGCTGTTCGCCGACGAGATCGCCACCATGGCCGGGCGCGACCTGAGCCTGGTCCACGAGTGGAAGCTCGACGAGCCCAGCGGCGGCCGGGCCGCCGACTCGGTCGGGGCGCGCGGCGGCACCCGGTCCGGCGACGCCGGCTTCACCGCCGGCCGGGTAGGCAACGCGGTGCACCTTTCCGGCACCGGGGGAGCGATCACCACGCCAGGCGTCGACGTGCGCACCGACAAGGCGTTCACGGTCAGCGCGTGGGTGCGGGTGAACCCCACCAACTGTGCGACCCGACCGTCCAAGATGGACGCGGTGACGGTCGACGGTGGCACCGGCAGCAAGTTCCGGCTCGGCCACCTCGTCGACGACGACCAGTACCAGTGCGGTGCCTGGTTCTTCGAGATGCCCGAGGCCGACCAGGTCACGGTGACGAAGGCGTCGATCGCCACCCGCCTCGACGAGGTCGGCGAGTGGGTGCACCTGGTCGGCGTGTACGACCCGGCCGCCAAGATGATGGTGATCTACGTCAACGGCACCCGCCACGACGAGGGCACGCTCAACACCCCATGGCAGGCGGCCGGTGGCCTGGCCATCGGGCGCGGCCAGGCCGGCGGGCAGCCGGCCGGCTTCTGGACCGGCGACGTCGACGAGGTGCGCCTGTACACGGGCGCGCTCGATGCCAAGCGGGTGGAGACCATTTACCACTCGTACCCGGCCGAGCCGGTGGCGACCGCCGTGCCGGCCCCGGACGCCGGGCACTGGAAGGCCGACGAGAACACCGGCACCACCCTCGCCGACGCGAGTGGCAAGGGCCGGACGGCCACCTTCAAGGGCGGCGCGTCGTGGATCGGCGGGCGCGACGGCTACGCCGTCTGGCTCGACGGGTCGACCGGGTACGCCGAGACCGCCGCCCCGGCACTGGACACCACCCGCGGTTTCACCGCCACGGCCTGGGTCTACCAGACCACCGGCGACACGAAGAACTATGCCGTCGTTGGTCAGGACGGCAACCGGGTCAGTGCCTTCCATCTGCGCTACCAGGGCGACGTCAAGCGGTGGGCAGTGGTCGTGCCGCGCGCCGACCAGAACGACGCGCAGGCCGTCACGGTGCTGTCGACCGAGGCCGCAGCGATCGGCGAGTGGACCCACCTCGCGGTGAGCTACGACGCCGAACCCGACCGCCGTCAGTTGCGCCTGTATGTCAACGGGGTCCTGTCGGCCGTGCAGGTCGGGGTCACCGTGCCGCCGTCGAGCGGGCCGGTGTCGATCGGCCGGGCCAAGTGGAACGGGACGCCTACCGGCATGTTCGCCCGCGGCGTCGACGACGTGCGCCTGTACCAGCATGTGCTGACCGCCGGGCAGATCCGCCGGATGCACGACGAGGCCAGCGACGTGACCTTCCAGCTCTACCGGTTCGACGACGACACGACCCGCGACTTCTCGTGGCGTAAGAACGACGCGACGGCCTCGGGTGGCATCACCTACGGCCCCGGGGTCGCCGGCAAGGCGGCGGTCTTCGACGGCACCGGCGAGGCGACGTCGACCTACACGGGCGTGCACATGCGCGACAGCTTCAGTGTCAGCGCCTGGGTGAACCTCGGCCGCGACGACGTGACTGGGACCATCGTCAGCCAGGACGGCAGCTACAACAGCGGATTCGTGCTGCAGTACCGGGCGAATCTCAAGCGGTGGGCCTTCGGGCAGGCGGGGTCCGACTCCGAGGGCGCGCTCATGATGTACGTCGCGTCGCAGCAGGCTCCGGTGGTGAACCAGTGGACCCACGTCGCCGGGGTTTACGACTACACCGCCCGGCAACTGCGCCTCTACGTCGACGGCAAGCTCGTCGGTACCCGCGACAACGTGGTGCTGTGGGTGGCGACCGGCAAGCTGGCCCTAGGCCGGTCGCTGTACAACCGGGCGAAGACGCAGCACTTCGTCGGCGCCATCGACGAGGTACGCGTCGGGTACGGGCTGCCGGCGGAGAACCGGCTGGCCATCCGGGCCGGCTGGCCAGGCACCCACCCCCACCAGCTCGGTCGCTACGTCAACGCGGCCGGCGAACGCTACACCGCCGTGACCGGCACCCCGCCACGCGACGGGTACCACGTCGAGGAGGTGCTCGGCAGACCGGTGGCCACCGGACCCAACACCGCGACGCTCCACGCGTGCCAGTCGGGCAGCGACCACTTCAGCTCCACCGACAGCGGGTGCGAGGGCGCCGCGAAGGTGGGCGAGATCGGTCGGGTCTACACCGTGCCGCCGACCAACATCCCTACGGTCGCGATCTACCGGTGCGTCAGCGGTGCCGACCGGTTCGATTCGCGGGCCGCCGACTGTGGCGGCGCCACGAAGCAGGTCACGCTCGGGTACGTAGCGGCGTACGTCGCGCTCAACCGCTACTACCACGACGACGTCGGCGAGCACTACGCGGCGGCGACGGCCGTCGCCCCGATCGGGTACCGGCTCGAGGGTCCGCACGGGTTCCTCGCGCTGACCCCGGTGACCGGTACGGTCCCCCTCTACGGCTGCCTCGACGGTAGCGACCAGTTCGCGTCCACCGACGCCACCTGTGGCGGCAAGACGGTGCTGGGGCAGCTCGGCCGGCTGTGGGCGCAGGCACCGTCCGGAGTGGACAGCCGGCCGCTGTACCGCTGCGCCGTGAACGGCCAGCGCTTCACCTCCACCTCGACCACCTGTGAGGGGATGACGATGGACACCCTGCTCGGGTACGTCCTGGTCAACCCGCCGAACACGACCGCGGAGTTCGCAGCATGACATCCAGAGGAATCGCGGCCGGGCTGTGTCTCGCGCTGGTCGCCACGCTCATCGGCATCGTGCCGGCGATCCCCGCGGCGGCGGCCGGGCCGTCGGGTCGGCCGGAGACCGTCGGGTCCGTGTCGGCCACCCGGGTCGGCATGACCGGCCGCGAACTCGACGACGCGGGGCGCGACGCGCTGAAAGGTGAGCAACCGACCGGCGGCGGCAAGAGCGGCGGCGGCACCCCGACCGCCACCCCGCTGACGCCGTCGGCCACCTGGCAGGTCTCCCCGCACACCGGCCAGTTCACCTGGTCGTACCCGCTGCGGGTGCCGCCGGTTCCGGGCGGGCTCGCGCCGAGCCTGGCGCTGACCTACTCGTCGGCCGTGGTCGACGGGCGGACCAGCGTCACCAACAACCAGGCGTCGTGGGTGGGTGACGGCTGGGACCTATCGGTCGGCCACATCGACCGCGCCTACCTGCCGTGCAAGCAGAACCGTGACCAGAACCGCGACCTGTGTTGGCGCACCGACAACGCCGCGCTGACACTCGGCGCTGGTGGTGGCGGCCAACTGGTCAGGGACGGCGAGGGCTACTGGCGTCTCAAGTCCGACGACGGCAGCCGGATCGAGCGCAAGACCGGCGCCGGCAACGGTGACAACGACGGCGAGCACTGGATCGTGACCAAGGTTGACGGCACCCGGTACTTCTACGGCTCCCGGCCGGAGGCAGGGTCGACCTGGTTCGTGCCGGTGCGTGGCGACGACGCCCATGAGCCGTGCGAGGGCACCCGGTGCGACCAGGCCTGGCGGTGGAACCTCGACAAGGTCGTCGACCCGCGCGGCAACACCATCCTGTACAGCTACGCGACCGAGACGGCCACCTACGGCACCCCGGCGGCGAACTACGTGCGCGGCGGATACCTGCGCAGCGCGGAGTACGGCGCCGTGGTCGACAACAAGTGGTCGGCGCGGGTGGAGTTCACACCCGCCGACCGGTGCGTGCCCGGCAGCGAGTGCGTCAGCGACAAGCCGCAGAACTGGCCGGACGTGCCGCGCGACCCCGACAAGAACGCGCCGGCCTTCTGGCTGACCAAGCGGCTGGAGCGGGTCACCACGAGCGTGCTCAAGGACGGCGAACTCCAGCGGGTCGACTCGTGGGCGCTGGAGCACAGCTTCCCGTACGCGGGTGACGACGCGGAGCGGGCCGCACTGTGGCTGCGGTCCATCACGCACACCGGTCACGTGCGCGGCGAGACCAAACTGCCCGCCGTCACCTTCGAGGGCCGGCGGCTCGGCAACCGGGTGCCGCTGGCCGACGAACTCGCGCCGCTGAACCGGTACCGGATCAGTGCGGTGGTCTCCGAGAGCGGTGGCGTGACCGACGTCAAGTACCGCGCCCCCGACTGCACGCCGTCGAGCCTGCCAGCGAACCCGGAGCACAACACCAAGCTGTGCTATCCGGTGCGGTGGACTCCGCCGGGCCTCACGACCGAGCGCACCGACTGGTTCCAACGGCACGTGGTGTCCGAAGTGGACCAACTGGACCGCCTGGGCACCGGTGTGCCGGTCACCACCCGTTACGAGTACCACGACGCGGCCTGGCACTACGACACGTCCGAACTCACCGAGGACGCCAAGCGCACCTGGAACGAGTTCCGCGGCTTCGGCCGGGTGCGGGTGTTCCGTGGTGCCGACGAAGACCAGAGCGGCCCGGTCACCATGACCGAGACGCGGTACCACCAGGGCATGGACGGCGACACCCTGCCCGGTGGCGGCACCCGCACCCGTACCGTCGACGACGGCGTGAACGGGGCAAGGGCCGACTCCGACTGGTTCGCCGGCTTCGCCTACTACGAGGCGACCCACATGGGAACCGGTGACACCATCGTCACCAAGGCCGCCCACACCCCCACCTGGCAGGGGCCGACCGCGACCCGGGGCAACCTCAGGTCGTACCTGGTCGACAGTGGACAGACCCGCACCTTCACCGCGCTGGCCGCGGGCGGATGGCGGGAGACCCGGGTCGACCGCAGCTACGACAACCGCAGCCTGCTCACCGCCACCAGCGACCTCGGCGACGCGGCGACCGACGCCGACGACCGGTGCACGACAGTCTCGTACGCTCGCAACACCGACGCCTGGATCATCGACCGCGCCACGCAGACCGAGACAGTGGCGGCGTCGTGCGGGGTCGCCGGTGCCGCCCGGCTGTCGGCGACGCGCACGTCGTACGACGGCCAGGCGCACGGTGTCGCGCCGGTTAAGGGCGACCCGACGCTCGTCGAGGTCGCCACGGAGGCCGGCTTCCAGCAGCGGTCGCGGGCCGAGTACGACGGCTTCGGCCGGCCGCTCAAGCGGTTCGACGCGCTCGACCGGGTCACCACCACGGCGTACGCGCCGGCCACCGGGCCGGTGACCCGCACGGTCGAGACCAACCCGCTCGGGCACACCGTCACCACCACGCTCGAACCGGCCTGGGGCAGCGTGCTGACGAGCACCGACGCCAACGACAAGACCACCGAGTACGCCTACGACCCGCTCGGCCGGCTCGCCGAGGCGTGGCTGCCCAACCGGCCCCGCGCCACCAACGCGCAGGGCAACTCGCGGTACAGCTACACGATCCGCGCCGACGGGCCGTCGGTGGTGTCGACCACGACCATCGGGCCGAAGGGCAACTACCTCACCAGCAACACGCTCTACGACGGCCTGCTGCGGGTGCGCCAGACGCAGCAACCCGCGGCCGGCGGCGGGCGGCTCATCACCGACACCCGATACGACCGGCAGGGACGGGCGTTCAAGACGACCCGGCCCTACTTCAACGACGCGGCGGTCGACGACCGGATCTGGCAGGCGCACGACGGCGACACCCCGGCGATCACCTGGACGTTCTTCGACGGGGCCGGCCGGGTCTCGGCGACCGAACTGCGGGTGCGTGGCGCGCTCGCGCAGCGCACCACCACCGAGTACGGCGGTGACCGGGTGACCGTCACCCCGCCGGACGGTGCGCCGCGCCGCACCACCATCACCAACGGCCGCGGTCAGACCACCGAATTGGTCCAGAGTGGACAGAGCACGAAGTACACGTACACGAGGGACGACAACCTCGCCACGATCACCGACCCGGCCGGCAACACGTGGCGGTACGGCTACGACCTGCTCGGCCGGCTGATCCGCACCGAAGACGTCGACAACGGCGTGTCGACGTCGACCTACGACAAGGCCGGGCAGCGGACCAGCACCACCGACGCCCGTGGCACCACCCTCACCTACGAGTACGACGTACTCGGCCGGCCAACGGCGCTGCGCCAGGCCGGCACCGACCTCGCGAAGTGGAGCTACGACACCGCGACCAACGGCGTCGGCCTGCCCGCGTCGTCGACCCGCTTCGACGAGCGGCGTCACGCCTACACCGTCGAGGTGCTCGGGTACTCGTCGCTGCGCAAGGTCACCCGCACCCAGGTCGTGGTGCCCGAGGCGGCGCAGACCCTGGCAGGTACCTACACCACCGGCTACACCTACAACGTCGACGGCAGCGTCAAGGAGGAGATCCTGCCCGCTATCGGCGACCTGAAGCGGGAGACCGTCACCCACACCTACGACGACGCCGGCCGGCCCGTGCTGACCTACGGCGGGTTCGACGGGCGCACCTACTGGTACGCCGGCGACACCACCTACACCCGTTACGGCGAGGCCACCCAGCTCCAGCTCGGCGACCCGAAGGGCACCGGCCGGGTTTGGCTGACCACGCACCGGCAGACCGGTACCCGATGGGTGGAACGTGACATCGTCGACGCCGAGGCGGCCGCGCCGATGCAGGCCGACACCGGCTACACCTACGACGCCGCCGGCAACGTCACCTCGGTGGAGACCACCGCGCCCGAGCTGCCGGTCGACCGCCAGTGCTTCCGCTACGACGACCAGCGCCGCTTGGTCCACGCGTGGACGCCGGGCGGGGCGTGCGGCGACCCGGACGCCGACGCGCTCGCCGGCCCCGCCACCTACCGGCGGTCCTACACCTACGACGCCGCCGGCAACCGCACCGGCGACCGCGAGCGCGGCTACGCGTACGGGGCCGGTCACCGGCTCGCCAGCGTGACCGCCGGCGCCACGACGGACACGTTCGGGTACGACGCCGCCGGAAACACGGTCGACCGGGCGGGGCAGACCCTCGACTGGGATCCGGTCGGCCGCCTCACCAAGGCGGGCGGTGGCACCAGCTTCGCCTACGCCGCAGACGGCACCCGCCTGCTGCGCCACGACCCGACCGGGTCGACGCTGTACCTGCCCAGACAGGAGCTGCGGCTGGACGCCGCGACCGGATCGCGCACCGGAACCCGGTACTACCGGCACGGCGGGAGGACCATCGCGGTGCGGGCCGGTGGCCGGCTCACCTGGCTCGTCGCCGACCGGCAGCACACCCCGCAACTGGCGATCGACGCGGGCAGCCTGGAGGTCTCCCGGCGCCGCTTCGACCCGTTCGGCGCGCCGCGCGGGCCGCAGGACCCGTTCCCGTCCGACCTGGGCTTCCTCGGCGGTACTCGGGACGAGTCCACCGGCCTTACCCACCTGGGCGCCCGCGAGTACGACCCGGCGCTGGGCCGGTTCGTCTCGGTCGACCCGCTGCTGGTACCCGACTCCCCGCAGCAGATCAACGCCTACGGGTACGCGAACAACAACCCGGTCACCTACAGCGACCCGTCCGGCCTCCTGCCCTGGACGAGTTGCCCCGACGGCGATTGCAGCTACCTGAAGAAAAAGAAGGACACCAGCACCGCCCCGGCCCAGCCCGCGGCGCCGAGCAAGGCCAGCAGCACCTTCGGCATGTACCGCGGCCAGTGCCCCGACAACGCCCGCACCTGTGCCCCGGCGAAGAGTTCGCACCCGGCGCTGAACCGGGTGAAGATCGGGACGTGCGCGCCGCCGCCGGAGGAGAAGCGGGGTGGCTGGTCGATCTCGTTCTGCCTCGGCACGAGCTTCCAGCTCCTGACCGGTATCGCCACCGAGAGCTGCACCGCCATCGACTCGCGGGGCTTCGGCTGGACCGCAGGTAAGAAGTACTACTACGGCCCCGGCGCCGGCTTCAGCGGAACCATCGGCCTGAAGGGCGCCAACACCGACATCGAAGGGCTCGGGGGCGGCGAGACCTCGTACGGCGGCGACGTCCGGCTGGGGCCGATCGATGCCGGCGCCGAGCTAGGGGTCAGCGACGACGGATCAGTCGCCGGCGGTATCGCCGCCGGCCCGGGCGTCGGGATCGGATACGGCGCGTTCGCCGGACGGGGCGAGTCGAACTCGGGCTACTACTTCAGTTGGCACGAGAACTACAAGCTGTCCAACCCGTTCGGGGGCACGCCCGGCGAGATCAGCTACGGGACCGCCGACGGCGTCGTGCCAGGGCTCTGAGCGACGGGTAACGCGGGGAGGCGACGACGCCTTCCCGCGTTACCCGCTTCGCGCGAGGCCGGTCGATCCGTACGATCGTGCGGTGGTCGTTGAGTACCGCCTGCTCGGGCCGGGCGCCGGTAGGAGTGCCGGTCGGGCGGGGAGCGGCGACATGGTCGCCGCTCCCGCAGGCGACCGCCACGGTCAGCACGGCGCACAGCAGAGCGGCCGGCGCTGCCGGCCTGGGCATAACGGAGCGTCCTGCCTTCCTATCGTCAGTCACCTTCGGCTGGGCGGCCGCGCGGCTCGTCGGCGGCTGCCGTCTTGTCCGGCGCCGGGCCGTACGGCGAGACCTGATCCGGCGGCACGGCACGGTGCTCCTTCTGGGAACCGCCGCTGCGGCCCTCCGGGGGGCCGTCCGTCTGCTGGACCAGGCGGGTCTCGCCGCTCCGGCGCATCTCAGGCCGTTGGATTGGGCATCACGAGTTCCCTTTCTTCGTTGTCAGTCAAGGCGAGGTACCACGCACCAGACGGGTCTCACGGCAACAGCGCGTCCAGCGTCAGCGCGCCGCACAGCAACGTCAGGTAGGTGATGGTCCACCCGAACATGCGCAGCGGACGCACCGCCAACTCCCGCCGCGCACGGGCGAGCATCGAGGCAGCGATCGTTGCGATCGGCTTGGCTCGGGTAGTGTCCTTATTAGACTAGGGCGATCGTGCCGAACAGGCGTAGTTCTGGTTGGGTATCGGTTTGTCTCGGTCACCGACATGAACCCCCACGCATCGCGCGTGGGCTCCTGCTGGCTATCAGGCGTGACAGCGGCCGAAGGGCGGACGCCGAGGCGCTGTAGCGGGCCAGAAGGTCCGCCTTCGCCCCCCGTTTACTCCCCGAAAACTCCTCCGTACTGGCCACAATCAGTGACAAGAGACGATCAGTGTAGGAAGTTGTTTGTGCAGGTCAATGCGAGTAATCGACAACCAGTGACAAGCTCAGGCAGGTCACGGTTGGTAACAAGTAGACCTGGAGTCGAGTTCGTCGGGTGCCGTGACCGTACGGGACCGCCCAGGTCAGACACGGCCTGGACGTCCAACCCGCTGGCATGGCGCTGCCGCAGAGCGGATCCGGCATGCCGACCGGTTTGCCTGTCGGGCACAGGAATCCGTCGACCGTCACCTGTGGGTCGACGTAGCCCATGTGATCCACTGCCGGGCAGCCGCCGTCAGATGTAGCGACATTCGCGTCATCGGCCACAGTGGACCGCCGCATGTTCTGAATAGGCCCTCCACGTGACGACATCGTTCTCGCCGGGCGCGGACCAGTCACCACGCTCGCCGCGGGACCCGGCCCGAACGGAGCGTCGTGGCCTGCGGTTGGTTGGTGGCGCTTGTCCCAGTTCTCGTGCCAGGGCTTCTTCGCGAGACTCGACCAGCATCTTTGTGAAATTGGTCCCGCCCGTGCCTTCGCTCGGTCTCCGTTGCGTTCGAAACGGCTGATGTATCGCCCGGTGAGTCCGAGATGCTGGGCCCGCAGATCGCCGACAGCGCGTACGCATGCGTTGTAGGCGTCGACGAGCCGGGGGTGTTCGCCGCGCCGGGCGGTGACGTAGTCGAAGATCGATGGGCCGGCTTCCAGGTCTGCCAGGAATCGCCGATGCGATAGCGGCATGTACGCCCGCATGGCGCGCAGGAACGCTCCGGTCACCTCGTGCTGGTGCGGGATGCGCAGGCCGGCGTCGAACGCCTGGATCAACGAGCTCTGCGCGGCGCTGCCGCCGGTGAGCAGCCGTGGGGTTTCGTCAACACGTTCGTAAACGAGGCCGGGCTCGGGCCAGCCGGTGAGGAAGGGGCGAATGCGGTGGTAAAAACACGTGGGGATCGCACCAGCGTTCGATGTCGAGCAGCGCGCGGGTCGTCCTGCGCACGATCGCTTCGATGGCGTGTAGGTCGGCGGTCAGGCGATCCGTATTGCCGGGCTGCGGGGCTCCGCAAGCGGCTGACCCGGCGGGCAGGATCGTGCTGATCATGGACCGACTTTGGGCGATTTCCGGTGGCGCGACACGATGGGAGTGCACTCGGCTCGTTCGATGGCCGGGCAAATAGTGGGGCCGCCTTCCTGGGAGGGGGATTCCGCCGGTCGGCGGGGGCGGTCCCGCCAGCCCTTGTTCTATGTGGGAACCGTCTAGCGCGCGGGTCGTGAGCTCAGTCGACGGCTCTGCTGGACCTTGGGCCGGATCGTGGACGTCTGGTACAGGGAACAGGTCGGGTGCCCGGCCAGTGAGGTGCAGGGTCGGCCTCTCTAGTGAGGGCAGCATCTCATTTGTGATGGGGGCGTCATCCCTGATGTCGTCTACGATTTCATCATGACGCAGGTGGCAGCCGGGAACCGTTTGGACCGGCGGAAGGCGCGCACGCGGGCTGCGCTGGTGTCGGCTGCCAGGGCGCTGCTGACCTCCCGTGATCCGGGTGAGGTCAGCATTCAGGAGATCACCGATGCTGCGGACGTGGGCTTCGGGTCCTTCTACAACCACTTCACGTCCAAGCAGGAACTCTTCGAGGTGGCCGTCGATGCGGTAATCGAGGAGCACGGCGCGATGCTCGACGAGGTCACGGCCGATATCGAGGACCCGGCGGAAGTTTTCGCGGTGGCGGTACGGATCACGGCGCGATTCCCGAAGACCCGGCCTGAACTAGCGAAGATCATCGACCGTGTCGGGCCGCGCTACCTTACCTCACCGTCGGGGCTGGCACCACGGGCGCTGCGGGATCTGCAGCACGCCAAGGATGCCGACCGGCTTACGTTCGACGATCCGGCCGTGGCCATCGCGTGCGCCGGAGGAGCCCTGCTGGGTGTGCTGCATCTGAGCCTGCTTCAGCGGGATCCGTCCGCCATCGACCGCGCGGCGGACGGGCTGGCTGTGAATCTGCTGCGGATGTTCGGGCTCGCTGAGAGCGACGCGCGTGAAGTGGCCGGCCGGCCGTTGCCGCCCACTCCCTGATCAACTCTCGCACGCCGACCATCCCGAGCGGCTCTCGCCGCACCCTCCACGGCAACGCGCCGGCCTCTGGCCGTGAGGCGGGCGTGCCGATCGAGAGCACCGGCGGCCGATCGAAGACCACAGGCGAATCGCCTTTGCCACCCTCAGTTCAGGCTGATCGCCTGCGTGCAAAGTGATGGAGACATCAGTTCTGAGCGGAGTGTTGACAGACCCCACCTAGCAAACTGACACTTTTATCAATTATGCGGAAATGATCAGACGGTGGGTGCGATGGTGAAGACGGCACACGAGGACCTTCACAGTGAGCAGGGAGCGGTGCGCGGGGACCGGCAGGCTCGGGCGAGGAACCCGGTGATCAAGGTCGAGGATCTGGCCTGGCTGGAGTTCGAGAAGCCGGACCTGGATGCGGCGGAGCAGTTCGCCCATGATTTCGGCTTCGCCACGGCCTATCGGAACGACGTCGAGCTGCATCTGCGTGGCACGCTGCCCGGATCACAGTGCGTGATCATCCGTAAGGGCCGGACCTCGCGTTTCGTCGGCCCGGTGTTTCGCGCGTCGACGCGCGCGGACCTGGAACGGCTGGCGCGCGCAAACGGTATAAGCGTGGTTGACCGGCGCGGCCTGGGCGGTGGCGCTGTGGTGGCGCTGGAGGATCCGTCCGGCATGCCGGTCCGGATCGTGGCTGACGTGGAGCAGCTGCCGGAACTGCCGGGGCAGGCCCCGCTCCTGCTGAACTTCGGGCAGGTGCGCCGGGTCAACGCGACGCAGCGGCCGCCACGGGAACCCGCACGGATCGAGCGGCTCGGCCATGTTGTGCTGGAGACGCCGCGGTTCGGGCGGGCGCTGGACTGGTACCTGGAAAACCTGGGGCTCATCGTCAGCGACTTCCTGCACTTCCCGGGACAGCGGGATCGCGGCCCGACTATGGCGTTCATCCGCTGCGACCGCGGAGCGACGCCGGCCGACCACCACACGCTCGCCATGCACCTGGGGCCGAGCCGCCGCTACGTCCACTCGGCCTACCAGGTAGCCGACCTCGATGCGGTGGCCGCGGGCGGCGAGTTCCTCAAAGAGCGCGGCTACAAGCGCTCCTGGGGCATCGGCCGGCACATCCAGGGCAGTCAGATCTTCGACTACTGGCGTGACCCGGACAGCGTGCTGGTGGAGCACTTCGCCGACGGGGACATGTTCGACAACACCGTCGAGGTCGGCTGGGCCCAGATGTCGGCCAGCGGGCTGGCGCAATGGGGCCCGTCCGCCACCAGAGACTTCATCGGCGCCAAGCCATCCGCGCACATGATCCGTGACCTTGTCGTAGCGCTGGGCAAACAAGACAACGAGTTCGACATCCGACGACTGATCGGACTACTGAAGGTGGCTACGTCATGAGCGTGAACCTGGTTCGTTATGCCGCTGGCGCCGGCGCCGCCTGGGGCGTCGTGCACGACGACGCCGTCCTGCCGCTGCGGGCCCAGTACATCAGCACCGCCAACGTGCTCGGCGAGGGCGTCGAACTCGCGCGGAGGCTTATCCATGCGCCCGGCGCGGACCGCCTGCCGCTGGCCGGGCTGCGGGTGTTGCACCCTGTCCCCGGCGCCCGGATCGTCTGCCAGGGCGCCAACTATCGGTCCCACATGATCGAGTCCGGGATGGACCCCGACCGGGCGTTCAACATGCTGTTCACCAAGTCGACGGCCTCGCTGGCCGACCCGGACGACCACATCGTCCGGCCCGCGCACGTTCGGCTGCTCGACTACGAGGTGGAACTGGGCATCGTGCTCGGCAAGGCGATCACCGGCCCGGTCACCGTCACCGACGACGACCTGTCGGAGCACGTCGGCGGGTTCGTGTTGGCCAACGACGTAAGCGCCCGGGACGTGCAGCTGCCGCAGGGCCAGTGGTACAAGGGCAAGAGCTATCCGTCGTTCTGCCCGGTCGGGCCGTACCTGTGCGTCCCCGAGCCGCACGAGGTCGCCCGGTGGCGCGAACTCCGCCTGACGCTGTCGGTGAACGGCACGATCCGGCAGGACAGCCTCGCCGGAGACATGGTCTTCGGACCGGCCGCGACCCTTACCGAGCTGTCCGGGCTGGAGCGCCTCGAGGTAGGCGACCTGCTGCTGACCGGTACGCCGGGTGGTGTCGCGTTGCAACCGCCGGGCGCGCTCGTGCAGCGCATCGCCGGGCTGCTGCCGGAGGCGAAGCGGTGGGAGCTGTTCGTGAAGGGGCAGGCCCGCAGCAGCGCCTACCTCAAGCCCGGCGACCAGGTGGTCGCCGCGATCCGCACCGCCGACGGCACGCTGGACCTCGGCGCCCAGCACAACACGGTCCGGTAACGCCATGCCGACTACTGACGCCAAGCCATCGGACGGCCACGTCCCCGTGGTGATCATCGGAGCCGGGCCGACCGGTGCCAGCGCCGCGATCATGCTCGCGCAGCGCGGCATCGAGTGTCTGGTGCTGGACCGCTGGCTTGAGGTGTACCCGCTGCCGCGAGCGGTGCACTTCGACGACGAGGTGTTCCGCATCTTCGCCGACCTCGGCATCACCGAGAAGGTCGGGGCGATCTCGCGCCCGGCCGCGGGTATGCAGTTGGTCGACACCCGGCTGCGGGTGCTGGCCGAGTTCACCCGCGACCTTTCCGGACGGACCCACGGCTACCCGCAGGCCAACATGTTCGACCAGCCGGAACTGGAACGCGTGCTGCGTGACCGGCTCGCCGAGCTGCCGTCGGCGCAGCTGCGCGGTGACGTGGAGGTGTTCGCCATCGAGCAGGTTCCCGGTGGTCCGGCACCGGTACGGGTGCGCTACCGCGACCTTTCCTCCGGCGCCGAATCGCAGGTGTGGGCGGACGCGGTCCTTGGCTGCGACGGCGCGAACAGCATCACCCGTACCTGCATCGGGGCGGCGATGGAGGATCTCGGTTTCCAGCAGCAGTGGCTGGTAGTCGACGTGCACAGCCCGCAGCCGCTGGACGTGTACGACGGCGTGCAGCAGGTCTGCGACCACGACCGCGCCGCCACCTTCATGATGGTGACGCCAGGCCGGTACCGGTGGGAGTTCCGGCTGCGCGCCGGCGAGCAACCCGAGGACCTGGACCAGGCGCAGATTTTCGCGTTGATCCGACCGTGGCTGGGCACAGTCGACCCGGACAAGCTCACGCTTGTGCGCCGCACCTGGTACACCTTCCGCGGTGCCGTCGCTGACCGCTGGTACGACCGGCGCGTATTCCTGCTCGGCGACGCCGCGCACCTCACGCCGCCGTTCATCGGCCAGGGCATGTGCGCCGGTATCCGCGACGCTGCCAACCTCACCTGGAAACTCGCCTTCCTCCTCACCGGCCAGGCCGATGACCGGCTGCTGGCCACCTACGAGACGGAACGACGCCCGTACGCCCGCCGGATGGTCCGGATGGCGATTCTCGTCGGCTGGCTCATGACCGGTGGCACCGCCCGCACCGCCCGGTTCCGCAAGGCCGCCCTGCGCACCTTGACCCGCCTGCCGGGAGTCGAACAGCTGGTCCTCCACAAAGCGTGGCCCGCGTTCCCCGCCGGACCGCTCACCGCCCGAGCCGACCGCGCCGCCGGCCGGATCTGCCCGCAACCACGCCTGCGCGCAGCCGGCGGCGACGTGCTGCTGGACCAGGCCCTCGGTGACAGGTTCGCGATCATCAGCCGCAGCCGCGGCGGCGTCAGCGCGTTCGACCCGCCGACCCGCGACTTCTTCGATGCCCTCGGCACATCCGTACTCCACCTCGGCGATCTCGGCGCGGGCGGTGCCACCGACCTTGACGGCACGCTCACCGCATTACTCGACCGGACCGGCGCCGACGCTCTGCTGCTACGCCCGGACCGGGTGATCGCCGCCAGCGCTCGCCGGGCCGGCCTACGCCGCTGGCGCCACCTGCTCGAATCCGCCGGCATTACCGCCGCGTGAAAGGCAGCCACCATGACGACCCTCCCGACCGCTTCGGCCACCACCTCGGTAGGCGCCCGATTCCTGGCCGGCTGCGAGCGCTTCGCCGACGCCGAGGCGTTTCGCCACCCGACCATGGACGGGGGCTGGGCCTCGATCACCTGGCGTGACCTGGCCACACGCGCCACCGAGTTGGCCGCCGGCCTGCTCGCGCTCGGCATCAGGCCCGGACAGCGTGTCGCCATCGCCGCCTCGACCCGGATCGAGTGGGTGCTCGCCGACCTCGCCGTCACGCTCGCCGGCACGGCCACCACCACCGTGTACCCGAACACCAACGCCGACGACGTCACTTACATCCTCGACGACAGCGCGGCGGTCGCCGTCTTCGCCGAGGACACCGCCCAGGTCGCCAAGCTGCGATCGGACGGCGGATGGGTCGCCGGAGTGCAACACGTCGTGACCTTCGACCCGGTCGACGACCCGGCGACGCTCAGCCTTGACGACCTCGCCAAACTAGGCCGCGAACAACTGCGGGCGAACCCGCACGCGGTCAGCGACGCCCTCAACGCGGTGGGTCCCGAGCATCTGGCCACCATCGTCTACACCTCCGGCACTACCGGAGCGCCCAAGGGCGTCGAGCTGACCCATGCCAACTGGCTCTACCTCGGCGTCGCGGCCGCCTCCGAGGACCTCATCCGGCGCGACCACGTGCAACTGCTGTGGCTGCCGCTGTCGCACGTGTTCGGCAAGCTGCTGCTGGCCGCCCAGTACGAGATCGGCTTCGTCACCGCGATCGACGGACGCGCCGACCGCATCGTCGACAACCTCGCCGTCGTCCGGCCCACCATGATGGCCGCCGCGCCCCGCATCTTCGAGAAGGTCTACAGCCGCATCGTCACGACCGCCACCGCTCAGGGCGGCATTCGCGCGGCGCTGTTGCGGTGGGCCTTCGACATCGGCATCGACACCCTGCGCCGCCGCCGGCACGGCAAGACGGTGCCGCCCTGGCGGCACCTGCAACTCGCCGTCGCCGACCGGCTCGTCTTCTCCAAGATCCGCAATCGGCTCGGTGGCCGGCTGGAGATCCTCGCCTCCGGCAGCGCCGCGCTGGCCCCCGCGATCGCCGAGTGGTTCGCCGCCGCCGGACTGCCGATCCTCGAAGGCTACGGCTTGACCGAGGCCACGGGAGTCTCCTTCGTCAACCGGCCCGGCCGGCTTCGCATCGGCACGGTCGGGCAGGCCCTGGCCGGCACCGAGGTCCGCATCGCCGACGACGGCGAGATCCAGCTCCGTGGCCCCGGCGTCATGCGCGGCTACCACCGACTACCCGACGCCACCGCCGACGTCCTGGACCCCGACGGCTGGTTCGCCACCGGCGACATCGGCGAACTCGACCCCGACGGGTACCTGCGCATCACCGACCGCAAGAAAGACCTCGTCAAGACCAGCGGCGGCAAGTACATCGCACCGACCGCCATCGAGTCCGCGATCAAGGCAGCGTGCCCGCTGGTCAGCACAGCCATCGTCATCGCCGACGGCCGCAACTTCGCCAGCCTGCTGGTCACGCTCGACCCCGACGCCACGACCGCGATGCCGGCCGACACCATCCACGCCGAAGTCGCGCGGGCCGTCGCCGACGTCAACGGCGGACTCAACCGGTGGGAGACCATCAAGCAGTTCCGCATTCTGCCCCGCGAACTCAGCGTCGAGGCCGGCGAGATCACGCCCAGCCTCAAGGTCAAACGCGCGGCCATCGCCAGAAACTACGCCGACCTCATCGAATCCATCTACGCGGAGGCCAAACGATGAACACGGCGCTCGCCACAGTCCTGATCGCCTTGTTCGGCGTCCTCGGTGTCGCCAAGCTCGCCGCCGTCCCCGCCATGCGCATGGCAGCTCACCATCTCGGGTTCTCCGTCGCGCACTACCGCACCATCGGCGCGCTGGAGGTGGCCGGCGCCACCGGCGTCGCTGCCGGCCTCGCCGTACCGCCGATCGCAATCGCCGCCGGATGCGGCCTGACCTTGTTGATGCTCGGCGCCGCAGTCGCTCACGTCGCCCACCGCGACGGACCCGCCCGCGTCGTCCCGGCCCTGTCCGTCGCCGGTGTCGCGGCCGCGTATGCGCTCACGACGGCGTGGAACGGCTGACCGTGGCGCGCTGGGTCGATTCCGCCGCAACGGCGCAGATCCGCGTCATCGGCGGCCGGCACGAGATCGGTGAAGTACTCGGTCGCGGTGACATGGCTACCGTGTACGGCGCCCGCGCCCGCGACCGCAGGCTCGGGCGGGACGTGGCGATGAAGATGATGTGTGCCGACCTCGCGCATGACGGGGACTCGGTCAGCCGGCACGCTTCGAGCGCGAGGCGCGCAGCGTGGCCGCCCTCAACCACCGATGGGCACTCCGAGGAGGACATTCGATGCGTTTCCCGTCGCGACGCCCTGTGAGCCGCCGCACAGCCATCACGGGCCTGGCTGGCCTGGGGGCGGTCGCTGCCGCACCGGCGGTATTGGTGAGCTGCTCCGGGGAGTCGCCCCTGTCCCTGCCGGCTCCGATCGTGAGCGAGGTTGTGCGGCGCCAGGTGCGCCGGATGGCGGACGCCACGCGGGAGGACTATCTCCAGGACGGTGACCTGCACGTCCTGCTCGCCGGGACCGGGTCCCCTGAGCCAGGCAGTACCCGTGCGGGTGCGTGCGTCGCGGTCCTGGTGGCCGGGCGCACGTTCGTCTTCGACTCCGGGCCCGGCTCCCCGGCGCGGATGCTGGCGGCGGGCGTCCCGCTTACCAGCGTGAGCGATGTCTTTCTGACCCACTACCACTCAGACCATCTCAACGGCTTGCCGGAGTTGTCCGTGCAGCGCTGGGTCACCGGCAGGGCGACCTCGCCGCTGGTCGTACACGGGCCGATCGGGTCGCGTCACGCCGTCGGCGAGGTCGTCGCGGGCTTCAACCAGAGCATGCTCGCCGACCGCGAGATGCGTACGGCTAACCAACCGGACCGGCTCGCCGACCCGGAGGCCGGGCTGTTACGGGCGCGGCCGTTTGGCGTCCAAGGCCCGGACGCGGTCCGGGTCTACGAGGGCGACGGCGTCATTGTCGACGCCTTCCTCGTCGATCATGGTCCGGTCAGACCTGCAGTCGGCTACCGCCTGAGCTACGCCGGCCGCAGCGTCGTGGTGTCCGGTGACACGGCCAAGAGTGCCAATCTGGCCCGCCATTCCCGCAAGGCCGATCTCCTGGTACACGAGGCGATGGACAAGCAGTCGGTCCGTGACGGCGTCGCCGCCCTCCGCGACCTCGGGGTGCATGAGCGTGCGGACCAGTTCGAGTCCACGCTGGAGTACCACTCCAGTTTCGCGGACGCGACAGAGGTCGCGGCCGAAGCGGATGTCGCTGAGTTGGTGTACACGCACATCATCCCGGACCCGCCGAACATGGTCGCTCGCAACCTGTTCCTGCAGCGCTCGCGTGGCATCTTCGACGGCGACCGCAGCATCGCCGAGGACGGCGACTGGTGGCACCTCACGCCGCAGGCATGAGTCGCGGATTCATCTCGCCGGTTGGCGGCCGTGATGGCATGGCTCGGGGGCGTTGCTCAGCGGAACGTTCGTCAGACCGCGTTCGAGATCCGTCCGGCGCGAGACTCATTGCGGACCGTATCTGTCGTTATCTTCGGCAAGATCCTGGCCATGAGAACCAGGTAACGTTCGACTGCGGCGACCCGCACGCCCAGGCCGCGCCGTCTGGGCGCAGGTCTTCGGCACCGTCGTCGAGGACCACTCCGCACTGGTCGACCAGTTGGTGGCCGACGGCCGCATGCCAGCCGACCAGCGGGCGGCGTAGCGTTCGACGATTCGTTGACCGGGGTGGTCAAGTCGGTGGTCACCAGTGCGAGGGTGGGTTGGCCCTGCTCGGCGATGACCAGGACCCTGATCGGTCAGGCGCCGAACACGCCCCGCCAGAGACAGCGTTGGTGGCACCGGCGATCGCGGCGGCGATCAGACCGGTCACCACGGGGACCCCTTGCGCCAGGCGGTGCCAGGCGCTAGTCATCGGGCGCGCGGCGAGCAGCCACCCGCCGCTGGCCAGCAGGATCAGGGTCAGCGCGGCCCATCC
Source organism: Micromonospora sp. CPCC 205371 (assembly GCF_026130045.1). GTDB lineage: Bacteria > Actinomycetota > Actinomycetes > Mycobacteriales > Micromonosporaceae > Phytohabitans. Next base: position 38,343 of record NZ_JAIBNX010000012.1, on the reverse strand, counting down.
GGGGTGTCGGGACAGCAGCACCATCGCGACCGCGGCGGGAGCGGCGATCCCCGCGTACAGGCCGGTCATGTACCGATCGGTGGCCGCCGCCGCGTCCAGCAGCGGTCTGCTCGGTTCCGGGGCAACCTCTTCCTGCAGGTGCTCCGGCAGGGTCAGCAGCGGGGTCAGCCGCAACCCGGCCAGCCGGAAGGCGAGCAGCGGCACTACCGGTACCACCACGTGGCCCGCGCCGGCGGGCCCCGCGGCGCCCGGCCCGGGGGTAAGGCCGGCGCCCGCCGCGCCCGCCCCCCCACCGGCCGCGCGCAGCACCGCCGCCGTGACCGCGGCGAAGAACGGCCCGGCGCTGCCGACCGCGACCGCGGCCACCAGCGTGGCCGTCGCGGCCGCGGCCGCCCGGCGAGGATGCCCGGACCGGACGGCCCGACCGCCGCGCCCCCGGCATGCGTGGCGAGCAGGCCGCCCAGGGCGGCGTACCCGATACCGGCGACCGCCACAAGAACCCCGAAACGCCGGCTCGGCGGCGACCGCCGCGACTACCTGCGATACCTGGCACAGCACCGGCGCGGGGGGCGGCGGTATGTGGAACAGCAGGGCGACGCCAGCCGCTGGCGGCATCCCGACCGCTCCCCGGCCGCCAGCTGAACCGTCTGCGACACCTGCTCCGACCCACACGTGCTGAACCCCTCTCAGCCAGAGCCGGACCTGCCTTCCGACATCACGATCGTGCGAGCATCGATCTGGACCGGCTGGGCAGCGTCTCGATCGGGCCTGACCCCGTAGGAAGCAGACGCCTCGCGCGTCTGCGCGAAGGCGATCGTGGTGCGTGGCGCCAATGGCGACGGGTGGAAGGATCGGTCAATCACGTAATTCGAAGATTGCCTCAACTTCTACCGGGCTGTCGCCCGGAAGGCGCATTACGCCGATGGCCGAACGGGCATGGTGACCGGCTTGCGGCCCAAAGATCGCATGGAAGTACTGCGTTGCCCCGTCAGCGACGACGGATTGTTCGAAGAACCCCGGCGCACTGGCGATGAATACGGTCACCCGCACGACAGAGGCGATTGCATCGAGGCTTCCGACTTCCCCCCGAACCGCAGTTACAACGTTCGAAGCGCATTGCCAGGCGCAGCGCCAGCCATCCTCAATTTCTAGCTCTGCACCAAGCTGTCCCACTGCGATCAATTCCCCGGACGCGTCCCTCGCCGTGCGACCAGAGCTGTAGAGAAGGTTGCCGATCCTTCTCGCGGCGGCACGGGGCATACGTTCATGTAGCGGTCTCTCGGGCTCAGTAGGTAGCGTGGCATAGCGCTGTTCCGGCGTGAGCCGTTCCATGCTGATCCCTCAGCCTTCCACTGGAGTGGCCGGCAGAAATTCGCCTGCCGGATCGGTGGTCCAGCCATCATCTGTGGACCAGATGCGTCGGCCCCGCAGGTAGGTTGCAACGGGCCAACCGGCTAGTTCCTCTCGCTCGTGAAGCGAGTAGTCGCTGAATGATCCCCACGATTCGGTATCCGGCGCGGCCCAAGTCTCCAAGTCAACAACTACAAAGTCGGCGTCTGACCCTGGCAGGAGGGTGCCCTTGCGTGGGTAGTGACCGAAGATCCGAGCCGGGGATGCGCACAACAATTCGACGGCTCGCTCAAGGGCCAACCCTCGCCGCACTACTCCTTCGGTCAGGATGGCCGGGAGCATGGTTCCTTGTCCTGGGAAGCCGGCGGACGAGCTCCAGATGTCACCAGACTTGTTCGCGCGTTTCCGCGAGTTGTGGTCAGACGCAATTAGATCGATCGTTCCGTCGAACACGGCTTCCCACAACGCCTCGACGTCGCGCTTGGGTCGCAGTGGCGGATTGACCTTTCCTAGCGACCCGAGGTACTCGTCATCACATGTGTGGGTCAGGAAGTGTGGGCACGTTTCCAGGATGGGCCGGTTGCTCGCGAAGCGTTTCGCTGCTTCCAGAGCCATCGCGGACGACACGTGCGGGATGAACACTTTCGCGCCGGTTAGCTCTGAGAACATGCCCACGGTCCCGATGTCGTGGGCTTCCGTGAAGTCGGGCCTCGAGTCATTCCACGCGGCGAGCCCATCCGCGCCGCTTGAACGCAGCTCATCGGCAAGGCTCCACACGACCTCGATGTTTTCGGAGTGGACGACGAGGATCACGCGCGGATCCTTCGCGACCTCCCTCATGACCTGGTAGAGGATTCCGTCGTGTACTGCATGGACGCCGAGATAGTCACCTTCTCCTGGCCGCTTGAAGCTCATGAAGTACTTGTGGCTAACGACTCCGAACTGATCGGCGGCCCAGGTCAGGCGCTTCGCCTGCTCGATCGAGGAGACGCCGAAGTGAAATCCGAAGTCGATGAGTGACTTCGCCTCGCCCTCACGTCGCATCTCGAGGTAGGGCGACTCGTAGTCCGTGTCCAGCTTGAGGAGGTAGGACAACGTACTCGTGATCCCAGCACGGGCCGCCGCCCGTGTCTCGGTCGAGAAGTCGTCGTCACCGCCAAGGCCGTAGTGCGAGTGCGCGTCAAAGACGCCCGGGAGCAGGTGCATGCCACGGGCGTCGACTACTTCCTTCGCCGCGCCGGCCGAGCTACCGGCGGTCAGAGCGGCGACCTTGCCGTCCTTGACTCCCAACGAACCCTCGAATGTCCCCATGCCCGCAATCGTGATGACGGCGTTCTGTACCGCCAGGTCGAGTTCCACGTCAGGTCAGCCCTCTCCAGAGTTTCCGTCGTTCAAGAGGCGCTGAAGCTCTGCCGTCTCAAGAACGTCCCCGTACTTGTGCTGGATGTCGAAGAGGTTCACCAGGTGGCTGGTGCGAACTCGGTCGAACACGGCGTCTTGGGGTACGGCCACCTTGTAGCCGTACGAGAAGGCGTCGATCGCGGTGGCCCGGACGCATCCGCTCGTTGTCGCTCCGGTCACGATCAGCGAGTCGACCCCCCTGTCCACCAGGTAGGAAACGAGCGGGGTTCCGAAGAACGCGCTTGGGTGGCGCTTGGGGATGAGGACGTCGCCGGGCTGAGGTGAGACCTCGTCGAGGAAGTCGTACCCGGCCTGATCCACGCCGTGGAGGGTCGGCATCTTCGCAGCGAAACGGGTGGAATCGTTGGCGTCCTTGGGTGCGACGTAGACAAAGAAGACAGGAACTCCGTTCGAACGAGCAGTGTGCAGGAGAGCCGCGATCTTGGGTACCGCGGTTCGACCCGCCTCGCCACAACTTGTGGGATAGCGCTCATTGACCGTGCGTTCTTGCACGTCGATGACCACGATCGCCGGACGCGATCCGAGACCGCCTCCCGCGCCGAAGCCGATCTTGGCGTATTGGGCGACATCAGCTGGGTCTACAGCGTCGTCCCAAATGGCTGGGGGTCTTTCCAGGGTGGCCATAACCACTCCGTTCCTTTCCATAGCGCTCGAGTCGCGCCTGATGCAGGTTCAGTCCCGGGACGACCACGCACACGAGAACCTCGGCCACCGCCGGTTCGCAGCTTGGTATGTTGACGCCCATGGCAGCGTGTTCTATAATCGAACGCAGGACTCGTTATTAGAAACACTAAGCCACGCGATCGCGCCATGACAAGGGCCACCATGAACTCAACGCCTGCGCACTCCCAGACCCTCGCCCGCGGGCTCCGAATGCTGGAGCTGCTCCTAGAGGCGGGAACCCCGCAGTCAATCGCTGAACTGGCCAGCTCTCTCGACGTTCACCGTTCGATCGCCTACCGGATCGTTCGGACCCTCGAGGACTTCCGTCTGGTTACCCGGACGGAGAGGGGGGTCGAGCTCGGACCCGGCGTGGCGGAGCTGGCACGAGGTGTTGCACGGGATCTCCGGGGCGCGTCGCTGCACGAGCTCTCGGCCATCGCGAACGAGCTGTCGATGACTGCGTACGTGGCCATCTTGGATGGCCTGGACTGCATCACGCTGATGAGCATCGAGCCGATCAACGAGCACGCGACGATCGCCTACAAGCCGGGGGCACGCCATCCCATCACGGCAGGAGCTGATGGGATGGCGATTCAGTTTCAGCTCGACGACGACCAGCTCTCGCGCCTCGAACAGGAGGCTGCGCGACAGCAAAAGGTGAGGGAGGCGCGACAACGCGGGTACGCCAGCAGTCACGGGGAGGTGGTTCCGGGGATCTCTGCTGTTGCCGTCCCGTTGGATGTCGCGGGTCACGGTCCAGCGGCGCTCGCCGTCGTCTACGTGCAGAGCGATTGGTCCCAAGAGCGGATCGGCGAACGACTGATGCTCGCGGCCGCAGCCATCAAAGCCAGGATGCGCCCCTAGGTCGACCAGGTCCCGTCAGGGCAGTACGAGTCGGGTGCTCGCTGGCCGCACGTGACCGGGAAGGATGAGAAGTCCACCCGACTAACATGTAAACGTGCCCCGTGTCACCGCCCAGGATGTCGCCGACCGGGCGGGATGCTCGACCGCCGCCGTGTCACTGGTCGTCAACGGCCGCCATGCCGGCCGGGTGAGTCCGAGGCTCCGCGCCGACATCCTTCGAGCCGTTGACGAGCTCGGCTACCGGACTCACCCCGGCGCCCGCGCCCTCGCGACCGGTTCGTCCCGCAGGGTGGCGCTGGTCTGTCCCGACTTGCGCAACGCGTTCTTTGCCGACATGTACCACGGGGCACTGGCTGGTGTCGGGGAGCGGTTCGACGTCGAGATCGTGGTCGAGCGGGACGGGCACGACTACGACAGCCACACCGTGCGTTTCGCCCAGAACGGCGAGGTCGCGGGCCTGATCCTCGCGTCTCCCTCAAGAACTGTCGTCGCCGAACTTGGTCAGGCGACGCTTCCCCTGGTGTTGGTCGACGCCTCCGACCCCGGATCGATCTTCCCGTCTATAGACCTCGATCTGGCAGCCGCGGGGGAAGTCCTCGCCGAGCACCTCTGTGGGCTGGGCCACCGAGTCATCGGGTACCTCGACAGCACGCAGGACAAGACGAGCTATCAACGGCGTCGTGACAGCTTCGTCGCAGCCGCCAAGGACCGCGGCGCGATCGTCGTCGTGGGTGAGGTCACCGCGGAGCAGGATTTCGCGTCGGCCTGCGAAGCGTTCCTCGCGAACCAGGCGACGTGGGCCGCCGCAGGCGTCACCGCAGTCGTGTGCGCGGAGGAGCGTCTCACGTTCGGCGCCCTCCAGGGAGCCCGTGCGGCAGGTCTTGCTGTGCCGGCACAGATGAGCATCGCCGGGTTCGACGACACTGCCTACGCGGCCCTGGTGGAGCCCGCGCTGACCAGCGTTCGGTTCGATGCCTTCGAACTCGGTCAACGGGCCGGCGCGACGCTCGCTGAGCGTATCGATGGCGTCGAATCCGGCCAGCCGACCCTCGTCCCCATCTCGCTCCACGTGCGCGAAAGCACGGGAGCGGCGCCAGTCTCCTGAATTTCCGCTAGTCCACCGACGCGCCGATGTTGCGTAGCGTCCGCGCTGCCAGCGCGACGCCTGCGGTGGCCGCCTCGACATCCGACGAGCCCAAGAGGCGCGCTGCGGCGAAGCCGGCGGCAAATGCGTCACCCGCACCAGTCGTGTCTCGCACACCATCCACGGGCGGGACCGGGACGCTTGTCATCCCGTCCGCACCGACGATCCTTACCGGGGCCGCGCCATCCTTGATCACCAAGACGCCGGCAGCATCGCGTAGGTCCGCTCGTGCTGCTTCTGTCGCCTCATCCGCGTTCGCGATGACGACCTCGGGACTCACCTCTTTGAGCACGACGCCGAGTTCTGCACCCATCTCGCGGATCGCCCAGACCGACGACAGATCCACGCTGACAAGCCCTCCGAGTCGGTGAACCTCGTGCGCCGCCGCGATGCAAGCCCGTCGTGAGGAGGGGAGGAGGAACCCGTAGAGGGTCATGTGCAGCCAGCGGGCATCGACCAGCCATGCCGGGTCCACATCACCCAGCTGCGAAGCGGCGGCGCGGTCGGGGATCATGGTCCGCTCGCCATCGTCGTCAACCAGGATGATCACAGTTCCCGTCCTGCCGGCGATCTGCACTCTCACATCCACTCCCGCCGACTCGAGACTCGACGTGAGCCGCAACGCGATGGGGTCTCGCCCCACTCGTCCGACGAACCGGGTTGGCACCAGCCTCGCAGCGGCAGCAGCCACATTGGCAGCGCTGCCGCCTCGCTTGCGGACGATGTGCGCGGGATTATCAGTCGCTCGATCGAGCGGGCCAGAGCCGCTCCGGCATGCCATCACGTCTTCGACGAGATCTCCGATCACCACCAGCATGAGTGAACGGTACGGATCGGGCTTTCGCCCGTCAAGCGCTTAACGTCCTGACCGGCCGTGGGAGCGCCGGGCCGAGGGTTAGGTGAATAGGTAAGACATGGGCCTCGGCCCGTGGCCAAAGCACGGACCAGGCCCATGTCCGGGGTCCTGCCTGAAAGCCCTGGTGTCAGCCGGTCAGTTCCGAGGACTTGTTCGACGCCCGGACGAATGCCGCGACCAGGTCGAGATCCTTCTCGAACCCGCCGGTAGGCAGGAAGCGGTTGGTGCAGGTGAGCGAGTCGACGCCGGCTGGGCGCACGACCCGGATGGCTTCTGCGACATTGTCGGGGGACAACCCGCCAGCGAGCACGACCGGGATCTCGACCTCTTGCACGATCTGGGCGCTGATCGTCCAGTCGTGGGTCGTGCCCGCGGCGCCGACCCCGGGGACTTCGGTCGTGACCGAGTCGAGGATCAGATAGTCGGCCACCTGCGCGTACTGTCGAGCAGCCTCGATGGCTTCGGGGCCTGTCATGGCGATTGCCTGCATGATCTTCGCGCCACCGAGATGCGGACGGAGCTGCGCGACAGCAGCGGGAGTCACGGCGCCAGGGTCTGCGCACAGCTGGACGATGTCGGGCTGCACCTCCTGGACCATCGCGAGGATTTCCCCAACCTCCGACGAGGCCGAGAGAGCGACCGAAACAGCGCGGCCACGCAAGGCCTCGACGCAACGTGCCGCGGTGGCGTGGTCGATCTCGCCAGGAAGTCCGATCGAGCTCGGCGTGAGACCGACGTGGTCGACTCCGAGGTCGGCGAGTCGGGTCGCCTCTTCAGGCGACTGGGCGGTGTAGATCTGGGTGAACAATCGCTCCTTCTTTCTGTTGGCGCCGCACGGAGGCGACTAGTACAGGCGCCGTCCGACGGCGTCGATGATTCGGGACTCTCGTTCGAGAACTTCGTCGACGTGACGCAAGCTGTAGGCGACGTATAGGGCGTCGAGAAGCGTTATCTGACACACCCGGGCGGCAAGGTGCTCACTGCGCGTCTCCCGCGAGACCGTCCTGAGCACGACGTCACCGAGCGCGGCCAGGGGCGAGTCGAGGTTGCCGGTGATGGCGATGGTCGTAGCGCCGCAGGACTTGGCCTGCTCGAGCATCTGGACGACCAGTTTCGTCGTGCCGGAGAACGAGATCGCAACGGCGAGGTCGCCAGGGCGCATGAGCGAGGCGTGCACGATCTGGAGCTGGCTGTCGGTCGGCGCGTCGCAATTGAGACCGAGCCTGCGGCAGCGCTGGTAGAACGCCTGAGCGACCACACCTGAGGCTCCGACGCCGCCGACAAGGATTGCGGACGCTTGCTCGAGGAGTTCGACCGCCCGCTCGAACGCATCGGCATCAAGGAGCTCCAGCGTGTCGTGGAGCGACTGGAACGCGGCTCCGAACACCTTTTCAGCGACAACGGCGGCTGGATCGCCGGGGTTGACGTCATTGTGGATCAGCTGCGTCGGCGACGCCAGGTCCCAGGCCAACCGAAGCTTGAGCTCGGTGAACCCCGCCAGTCCTGCTGCCCGGCAAGTTCGGAGCACGGTCGTATCACTAACTCCGCACTGCCGAGCCACTTGAAGCATCGAGCTCTCGAGAACCTCTTCCGGATGACGAATGATCCGATCGGCGACGCGGCGCTCCGTTGCCGACAGTGACTGGCGCGCCGCCTCGAGGCGACTGAGTGCGCCACCGGAGGCCGGGCTGCTCTGCGACTCCCTACGACCAACCATCGAGCCTGCCCCCTGTTGTCTTCAGTTCTGCAGTACTGCCACAACAAACCTATCAGGATTGAAGCAGTACTGCTACGGTTCGCCTACGTGTGTGGCAGTGCCACAACATCCAGGAACTCCGCTGGCGAGGACGCAGCCGCACGGATCGGGGAGAACAGAACCTCGGGACAGAAACGCAACCCAGGAGGACGGCTTGAAAAAGACGACAGCAATCGCACTGGTGACGGGGTGCCTCAGCCTGGCGCTGGCTGCTTGCGGTGAGCGACCGGAGTCCAGCGACGCCGGCGAGTCGAGCGCGAGTTCCAACCCGACAGCCGCTGCGGCGAACCCCGACTTCAAGGCATGCATGGTTTCGGACTCGACGGGCTTCGACGACAAATCGTTCAACCAGACCTCGCTCAAGGGGCAGACTGACGCCGCTGAAGAACTCGGCGTCCAGACCGCCCAGGTGGAGTCGACCGGCAACGAGCAGTACGCCGACAACATCGACCAGCTCGTCCGTCAGGGCTGCGACGAGATCACCACCGTCGGCTTCCAGCTCGGCGACGCCACGCTGGCCGCCGCAAAGGCCAACCCCGACATCGACTTCGCGATCGTCGACTACGCGTTCCTCGACGACAAGGGCAAAGACATCTCGCCCCCGAACGCCAAGGGCCTTGTTTACGCGACTGAGCAGCCCGCCTACCTCGCCGGGTACCTCGCCGCCGGCATGAGCAAGAGCGGCGTGGTGGGCACGTTTGGCGGCATGAACATCCCACCGGTCACGACCTACATGGAGGGTTTCCGGCAGGGCGTCGCGAAGTACAACGACGACAACGACGCGGACGTTCGGCTACTCGGCTGGGACGGCAAGGACGGGTCCTTCACCGAGAACTTCGATGACAAGACCAAGGGACAGTCCATTGGAGAGGAGATGGTCTCCCAGGGAGCCGACATCCTGTTCCCCGTCGCCGGCACCGCCGGACTGGGCGGTCTGCAGGCTGCCAAGGAGGCTGGAGCCAAGGGCATCTGGGTCGACACCGACGGCTACGAGTCCACCGAGTACGGCGAGATCTTGCTGACCTCGGTGGTCAAGGGCCTCGACGTATCGGTCGCCGCGGCCATCAAGGCGTCGGTCAACGGGTCCTTTAGCAACGCGCTCTACCGAGGGACGCTGGCCAACGGCGGGGCGTCCCTGGCACCGTTCCACGTCCTCGAGGGGGCGATCCCGCGGCAGCTCACGGACAAGCTTGAGGAACTCAAGCAGGGGATTATCGACGGCTCGATCACCGTCACCCCGCGGGCGGGCTGACGGAATGCCAGTGAAGTTGGAGATCAAGGGTCTCACCAAGAAGTTCGGGTCGTTCACGGCCAACGACCACATCGACCTGACCATTGAGCCCGGCGAGATCCACTGCCTGCTCGGTGAGAACGGCGCCGGCAAGTCCACGCTGATGAACATGTTGTACGGCCTGCTCGACCCCACCGAGGGCGAGATCCTTGTCGACGGCGAGCCGGTGACCTTCCACTCGCCAAGCGACGCGATCGCGGTGGGCATCGGCATGGTCCACCAGCACTTCATGCTGGTTCCGGTGTTCACCGTCGCCGAGAACGTCATGCTCGGCCGTGAGCAGACCTCGGCCCCGGGGGTCCTTTCGCGCACGAAGGCATCCGAGTTCGTCCACCAGCTGTCCGAGCGCTACGGGCTCCAGGTCGATCCCAGTGCACTGGTGGAGTCGCTCCCGGTCGGGGCGCAACAGCGCGTCGAGATCCTCAAGGCGCTGTCCAACGAGGCCAAGGTGCTCATCCTCGACGAGCCGACCGCAGTGCTCACCCCGCAGGAGATTGACGAGCTCATGGACATCATGCGTTCGCTCAAGGAACTGGGCACCTCGATCATCTTCATCACCCACAAGCTCCGCGAGGTGAGGGCGGTCGGTGACCGGATCTCCGTGATCCGGCGCGGCAAGGTCGTCGGTACCGCGCCACCCACGGCGACCGAGGCCGAGCTGGCCGAGATGATGGTCGGCCGCGAGGTCAAGCTCAAGGTCGACAAGGCTCCGCCCAAGACCGGTGAGGTCGTGCTCTCGGTCGAGGGCTGCACGGTCGTGGACCCGCGTGGCCATCAGGTTGTCAAAGACGTCTCGTTCGAGGCCCGCGCGGGCGAGGTGCTGGGCATTGCGGGCGTCCAGGGCAACGGCCAGACCGAGCTGATCAAGGCGCTGCTCGGGCTCGTTCGGCCCGATGCGGGCGTCATCCGTCTCGACGGTGAGGACATCAGCAGGCACGGCCCGCGCGAGAGCCTCGACGACGGCATCGGCTACATCCCCGAGGACCGCTCGCACGATGGCTACATCGGAGCGTTCAGCGTGCGCGAGAACCTCATCCTCGACCTCTACCGCACCGATAGGTTCTCGCGGGGCCCAGCCCTCAGGCTTGACGACATCGCGGCGAACGCCGACCACCGCATCGTGGAGTTCGACATCCGCACCGAGTCGGCCTCGACGCCGGTGTCCTCGCTCTCGGGCGGCAACCAGCAGAAGGTGGTCGTGGCCCGGGAGTTCTCCCGGCCGCTCAAGGTGCTGGTCGCCTCACAGCCCACCCGGGGTGTGGATGTCGGCTCCATCGAGTTCATCCACAAGCGGATCATCTCCGAGCGCGACAAGGGGACTGCGGTAATCATCGTGTCCACCGAGCTCGACGAGATCTTCGCGCTCTCTGACCGGATCGCGGTGATGTACGACGGCCGGATCGTCGACACCGTGAGCCCCGACATCCGCCGCGAGGACATCGGTCTCCTCATGGCCGGCGCCACCCCTGACAAGCCCGAGGAGGTCACGGTATGACGCTGCAGGCACCCGTCCCGACACCGGGTGCGGAGCCGGAGTCGGTCGAGCGGGCGGCCAAGGCCGAACTGCGGCATCCAGCCTCCTGGCTGCCCACCGTCAAGGTGACCGCCGGAGCCTTCCTGACCGCCCTGGTCATCGGCGCGGTCGTCATCGCGCTGAGCGACGACGACGTGATCGAGTCGCTGAAGTACTTCGGCACCTACCCGTGGGACTCCTTCACGCGCTCGTGGGACGCCATCTGGTCGTCGTACTCGGCGCTCGTCAAGGGCGCGGTCGGGTCCAGCAACGCGATCGCCTCGACGCTGGACCGCTCGGCGCCGCTGATCTGCGCCGGCCTCGGCGTGACGCTGGCCTTCCGGGCCGGCCTGTTCAACATCGGCGCCCAGGGCCAGCTCATCATCGGCGCGCTGTGCGCGGGCTACGTCGGGTTCACCTGGAACCTGCCGCCGTTCGTCCACCTGGTCGTGGCGTTGGTGGCCGGCCTTGCCAGTGGTGCGCTCTGGGGCGCCATCCCCGGCTTCCTCAAGGCCCGGACCGGGGCTCACGAGGTCATCACGACGATCATGTTCAACTACCTGGCGGCCTCGGTTCTGATCTACGCCCTGAGCCACGACACCTTCCAGCGGCCCGGCAGCGACAATGCCCTCTCGCCGAAGGTCGACGACTCGGCGGCGTTTCCGCGGCTGAGCATCGGCGGCTTCGACGCGCACCTCGGTGTGCTGATCGCATTGCTGGCGGGCGCGGCGGCCTGGTGGTTGCTCGAGCGCAGCACCTGGGGCTTCGAGCTGCGCGCGGTCGGCGCCAACGCGCACGCCTCGCGCACCGCCGGCATGAGCGTGGCCAAGGTCTACACGCTCGCCATGCTTCTCGCCGGCATGCTGGCCGGCCTGGCCGCGACCATGCAGGTCCTCGGCAACCAGAATTCGCTGAGCGCGACCCTGCCCGGCTCGATCGGCTTCGACGCGATCACCGTGGCCCTGCTGGGCCGGGCCAGTCCGCTCGGCACGGTGCTGGCCGGTCTGCTGTTCGGCGCGATGAGCGTCGGCGGTGTCGCGATGCAGGCCGGTGCCGGGACGCCGAAGGAGCTCACCGACGTCCTCCAGGCGCTCATCGTGCTGTTCGTGGCGGCTCCGGCCTTGGTGAAGGGCATGTTGCGGATTAAGGAGTCCGGCGGCGGAGCCACCGTCATGGCGAAGGGTTGGGGGTCCTGATGGCTGTCGCTAACGCGATCTCCGACGAGGGCATCGTCGACGTCCGTGACCGGACGGACATTCGCCGTCAGGCCAAGCTGGTCTCGATCTTCGGCCTCGTGCTGCTGGCGCTCATCGCCTTCTACAGCCGCATCGACGACTTCCACATCGTCTACACCCTCGGCGAGCGGGTCATCAAGGACGACCCGGCTAAGGAGATCAACGCCCAGCCAATCATGATCGTCGGGATCGTGGTGGCCGCGCTCGCCCTGCTCCTGGCCGCGGTCAACCGGGTGCCCAAGGGCGCGTTGGGGGCGCTCGGCTACCTCCTGGTGGGTGTCGCGTTCTTCAGCGGCTTCATCATCTGGTGCTACGCCGACCAGTCCGGCGCGTTCTCGGTCGCGATCATCAACCCGTTCCCCGGCACCATCCGCCTGGCGACTCCGCTGATCTTCGGCGCCATCGCGGGTTGCCTGTGCGAGCGGGCCGGCGTCATCAACATCGCGATCGAGGGCCAGTTCCTCATGGGCGCGTTCTTCGCCGCGGTGGCGTCGTCGATGGCATACAGCGCGGAGATGGGCCTGGTCGGCGGCATCCTGGCCGGCGTCGCCATCGCCGTCCTGCTCGGCGTCTTCGCGCTGCGCTACCAGGTCAACCAGGTGGTGCTCGGCGTGGTGCTGATCGCGCTGGCTACCGGTCTGACGGACTTCCTGCTCAGCCAGGTCCCCGACGACCCGGACATCAAGAAGTACCTCAACGAGCCGCTGATCCTCGAGCGGGTCCCGATCTCCGGCCTCGTTAACATCCCGGTCATCGGTCCGGCGCTGTTCAACCAGACCATCCTCGTCTACATCATGTACGCCTCGGTCGTGTTCGTGACGCTGCTGCTGTTCCAGACGACCTGGGGACTGCGAGCCCGCTCGGTGGGCGAGCACCCGAAGGCGGCGGACACCGTCGGTATCAAGGTTAACCGGATCCGGTGGCAGGCGGTGCTGCTCGGCGGTGCCTTCGCCGGCCTCGGCGGCGCCTACTTCACGGTCGGCTCCACAGGCACCTTCGACTCCAATGCGTCCGCGGGCAACGGCTTCATCGCGCTGGCCGCGGTAATCATGGGGCGCTGGAACCCCGTCGGCGCTACCCTGGCCTCGCTGCTGTTCGGCTTCTGCTTCACACTGCAGGCGCAGCTGGCCTTCCTCGACAAGATCCCCGGCGAGCTGCTACGTGCGTCGCCCTACCTCATCACGGTGATCGCGGTCGCCGGATCCGTGGGCCGGGTCCGTCCCCCCGCGGCTGACGGCGAGCCTTACCAATCTTGATCATGCGCGTGAGGTCGCGCGGAGTACGCCAGGAGATCCCTCCGAGGCCGGACAGCCACTGCCCCAGCAGTCGAGCGAGCTGTGTCGGCGGGCGGCGGTGCTGTGGGGCCGGCGCTGCGCGCGCTGCTGAACGTGGCGGACCCGCGAGTGCTGCAACGCCTGGGCGGCGAGGTCGGGCTGCCCGCCGCTGAGGTAGGCAGTCTCCTCTCCGGCGGCGACTACGCCGAGCGGGTCCGGGCCGAATGGCGCGGCGCTGCCGAACACGGCGTCACTGGCGTTCCGTCACTCGTCATCGACGGCAGGCCTCCGGTTTCGGGCGTCCAATTCCCGGCCGCGTTGCGCCAACTCCTGAACCTAGCCTGAGCCCTCTAACGCGGAGCGCCACCCCCTTATGAAACAGGGGCTAGTTGCGGATTGCGGACCGCGATGTCGGCGATGTGCTCGACGGTGACGGTCTTTTCGTTGTCAGTTAACGCATACGCCGGCAACCCGCCCAACCTGCGCAGCGGGGCGTCCAAGTAGGACAATGTCGGCGGCGTCTGTCGAACGTCGGTATCACCACCCGAAACCTCGACCAGGCCAGCCACGCGCACCACAACGACGTGCGGCGTCCACCGATGCGTGGGCCCTCGCCCCAATCGAATTTGCGGCCACAGCTCCGGCTCGGGGATCGACGGGCGGAACACCCGCCGCTGCCCGGCCGCGAACCGGGCCTTGACCTCCGCGACCGCCGGCCGCGTGGTCCGTTCCCCACCGGCGAACCCCGTCGCGGTGATCCACCGGTGCACCGCACGGTAACTACCCTTTGCCGCGCCTCACCGGTCGACCCTCGTCGACCGGTAATGGCAGCCTATGGGAAGTATCGACTGGCTGCGGACACACCAGGACGCCGAGCTGACACCCCCATCGTTCGCGCATGGCATGGGGTCATGTCAGGAGGTGATGCCGGTATGCACGATCTTCCGCGTTCAACTCTTCCGGAGAAAGCCTTCGAAGGGCGCGAAGTAGACGCAGTTCTGCTGGTCGAGCATCGACTTCAGGGCAGGCTCAGGTTCGCCGTAAACCACGAAGTCCACCAGGTCGGCACATGCTGAGAAGTCGTCTGCGAACCTCGAGAAGGTTTGCGTCATGTGAAGTTCCGCGTCGCGCGAGCTCGCATACGCTTCGAAGACCCGCACCGTTGTACGACTCGGGTCTGCGCTGTAGTCGTACGCGATCGACCCGGTCTCTTCCCTGGTTGCTGCGACCAGCTGTCCGACGACGTGCTCGAGTTCCTCGAATCGTCCCGGCTTCACGGTGCACGTGATGGTCCAGTAGATCTCGTCGCGCATCCTTGCCTCCCATCGCTCCTACCCGCGGCTCAACACACCGCGATCGCCTCAACGCAACCGGATTGCGGTGCTCCTTGTCTCGGTGTACTCCTGAATGACCTCGGTGCCCATCTCACGGCCCCACCCGGACCGCTTGAATCCGCCGAAGGGAAGACCTGGGTCGAAGACGCCGTAGCAGTTGACCCAGACGATGCCAGCGCGAAGCCGACGTCCGAGAAGGTGCGCGGTCGAGAGCGACTGAGTCCAGATACCCGCCGCGAGGCCGTACGGAGAGTCGTTCGCCATGCCAGCGACTTGGTCGAGGTCGGAGAAGGGGGTCACGACGACAACCGGGCCAAAGATCTCTTCGCGGAGAATGCTCATCTGCGATGTCGCGTCGGCGAACACGGTCGGCTGGAAGTAGTTCCCCTCGCCATCGATCGGTTGGCCTCCGGACATGACCCTTGCGCCATCCGAGATGCCAGCGTCGACGTATCCAGCGACGCGGGCTCGGTGCTCGGCGCTGACCAGAGGGCCGATGACCGTATCAGGAGCGAATCCGTCGCCCACGGGAAGCTGAGCCGCGAGGCCGGCGAACCGCTCGAGAACCTCCTCGTACACCGGCTCATGCACGTAGAGCCGAGTCCCAGCCACACACTGCTCTCCCATATTCGAGAACACACCGAGGGCCGCACCGATCACAGCCTCGTCCAGGTCGGCGTCGTCGAGGATGATGTTCGGACTCTTCCCGCCGAGCTCGAGCGTGAGGCGTTGGAAGTTCTCGAGAGCTGCGGCGGCGATAGCCCGCCCCGTGGTCGTCGAACCAGTAAATGACACCTTGTCGACGCCGGGGTGACCGGCGAGGGCCGCGCCTGCCGTGGGGCCATAGCCGGGGACCACGTTCAGAACGCCTGCCGGAAGACCCGCCTCGATGCAGACCTCCGCCAGCAGAAGCGCCGTCAAAGGCGTCGCCTCGGCGGGCTTGAGGACCACGGTGTTGCCCGCGGCCAACGCTGGCGCAAGCTTCCACGCCGGGGCGGACAGCGGGTAGTTCCAAGGCACGATCAGGCCGCACACACCATGAGGCACCATCTCGGTGTAGGCGTGAAAGTCGTTGCTGAACGTCAGCGAGACCTTTCGGCCGTTCAGCTGTGTCGCCATGCCCGCGAAGTACTCGAACATCGCGATCGCACCAGCGACGTCCGCCGCTAGTGCCTGCTTGTAGGGCTTGCCGTGCTCGAGCGTGACGAGCCGGGCGAACTCGTCGCGTCGTGCGTCGATCAGCTCGGCGATCCGCCACAGCACGCGACTTCGTTCGACGGGGGTCAGCTCGGACCACGGTCCATCGTCAAAGGCGCGTCGGGCGGCTGTGACGGCTCGATCGACGTCGCTCGCGCGCGCCTCGGAGACCTCGACGATGTCCGCGCCGGTGGCGGGGTCGATCACGGGCAGCAGTCCGCCGTCCTGAGCATTGACCCAAGCGCCATCGATGTGCAAACGAGTTTGGGGAACACCTGCTGCAGTAGCACTCGCGCGATCCGGGACGTCATCGCCGTTGCCGATAGCCGTGATGATGGTGCGAAGGTCAGCGCTCATGGATGATGACTCCTCGGATGATGGTCCTGCCAGCGCGCCAATCCGCGGCGGCCTCGTCGATTTGGCCCATGCCGTGGTCGCACCGTGCATGCATGCGTCGCAGGAAGCGATCTACGTCCATACGCCGACCACATGGCTGCGCACACACCCCAGCTCCGACGTCCTCGAGCGGCTCCAGCAGGCCCGTACTCCCTGACTCATGCGGCGAAGTCACCCGCAGATCAGCCTTAGCAATGTGGGCAGCGAAGTGACGGGGGCCCGGGCCTGGTCGCTGGGACGTGTGTGCCTCGCTCGGCGCGGGGTCGAAGCAGGAGGGAAGCGTCGGATTGTGAGTTCTTGATGGTCCACGTTTTGGCCACCTCCGAGTAGCAGGTCGACCACCCTTGCTCTGTACTGAAGCGATCTCGGCTGGTTCTATAATTGAACGACTAGGTCGTTATTAGAATCCTAGATCATCCAACTGCGGTGTGACAAGGCCGCCATGCCCCGGTGTGACGTGGCGCAGATCGGCGATCCAGCTCGCCCAGACGCTCGCCGCTGCCCACCACGCCGGCGTACTCCACGGGGACATCAAGCCCGGCAAGATCCTGCTCGACGCGCCCGGCCAACCGGTCCTACCGGCTTCGGGGTGGCCGGCATCGACGCTGAGGCGCGGACCATTCAGAAGACCACAGGCCGAGCGGCTCGACGAGCGACCCGGTGACCGGCCCCGCAGCCGCAGGACCGACCCCGGCGCACGCCGCGCCTGAGATTCTCGCCCGTGAACCACCGACGCGCGCGTCCGACATCTACGCGCTGGGCTCCATGCTCTACACCCTCCTCGCCGCCCCGCATGTGTTCACCTACCAGCACGCGGGTCGCTTCTACACCGAACCCGGCCTGCCCGATCACCAGGTCCAAGCGGCAACCCTGACCTGGCAACGCGTACTGGATTTCCTAGGGACCATCTCCGGTTGACGCCTACCACCGTCCGCATCGTGGAACACTGGGCGAACCGGCAGGCCTTCGACGAGCACTTCACCACCCCGCACCTGCGTCACGCCCAGCGGGTCCTTGACCGGATACTCGCCCGGCCGTTGCCCCTGCGCATGTTGGCCGAGGCGCCCTAGCGACCAGGCCGGCCGTTCCCCTTGCACGGGGAAC
>NZ_JAIBNX010000012.1:0-20934 GCF_026130045.1 Micromonospora sp. CPCC 205371 | reverse complement strand
CCCCCGCCCGCCCCCCCCCCGCGCAGGGACCCCCCCCGCCCGCGTCCGCCGTCCGGCTGTGCCGGCTCCTTGCCGTTACCCCGCCGGCGTCTCGCGGCCAAACGGTTCGCGGCCGAGCTCGCCGCGCGGTTCTCCACTGTGGAGCGTAGCGGGATGGTGTGGGCCAACCTGCCGCCCGCCTACGTGCACCGCGCCTTCGAGCCGCGCCGGTCGTGACTCAGAGACCGCGCGCCCGCGAGTTGGCGTTGCGCGCGGGAAGGAGTGCTGATGGCCTCGAGCGATCGTGGACGTCACGCACCTTGGTTTCGGTTACGGTGATCGGACGTGGCGCAGGCCGGACGTTCGTTCGCCGACCCGGCACTCGCCGATCTGATGTATCAAGAGGTAAGCCCCACGCGGGAACACCTTCGGCAAGCTCTCAACTCGGCTACCGTGTGTCGCAGCCCCGTGGTATCAACGTGCGCGTCGGCGGCGCTCAGCTGGGGAAGTGGACGTCCTGGGCTAGGCGGAGCTCGCTGGAGTAGTTGATGGTGTTGGTGGCGCGGCGCATGTAGGCGCGCCACGCGTCGGAGCCGGACTCGCGGCCGCCGCCGGTTTCCTTCTCGCCGCCGAACGCGCCGCCGATCTCGGCGCCGGAGGTGCCTATGTTGACGTTGGCGATGCCGCAGTCGGAGCCGTCGGTGGCCAGGAAGCGTTCGGCTTCGGCCTGGTCGCGGGTGAAGATCGACGAGGACAGGCCCTGCGGTACCGCGTTGTGCGTGCGGATCGCGTCGTCGAGCTCGCGGTAGGTCAGCACGTACAGGATCGGTGCGAAGGTCTCGGTCCGTACCAGGTCGGTCTGTTCCGGCATGCGTACCACGGCGGGCTCGACGTAGTAGGCGTCGGCGGCCGCGTCGGCGAGTCTGCGTTCGCCGCCGACGAGCAGCTCGCCGCCGTCCTTGCGGGCCTGGTCCAGGGCTTCGCGTTGGCGTTCGTACGAGCTGGCGTTGATCAGCGGGCCGACCAGCGTGTCCGCGGCGAATGGGTCGCCGATGGGCAGCGCGCGGTAGACGGTGCACAGCTTCTCGACCAGTGTGTCCGCGACGTCCTCGTGGACGATCAGCCGGCGTAGTGTCGTGCAGCGCTGGCCGGCGGTGCCGGCGGCGGCGAAGACGATCGACCGGGTGGCGAGGTCGAGGTCGGCGGAGCTTGTGACGACGGCCGCGTTGTTGCCGCCGAGCTCCAGGATGCTACGGCCGAACCGGGCCGCCACCCGCGGACCCACCGCCCTGCCCATCCGGGTCGAGCCGGTGGCACTGACCAAGGCCACCGCCGGGGCGTCGACGAGGAGCTCGCCCGCGCCGCGATCGCCCAGCAGCAGCCGGTGTACGTCACGCGGCGCGCCGCTGTCGGCCGCCGCCCGTTCCAGCAGGGCGGTGCAGGCCAGCGCGGTGAGTGGGGTCAGCTCGGACGGCTTCCACACCACGGTGTCGCCGCAGACCAGCGCGACCGCCGCGTTCCACGCCCAGACGGCGACCGGGAAGTTGAACGCGGTGATCAGCCCGACGACGCCGAGCGGGTGCCAGGTCTCCATCATCCGGTGGCCGGGACGCTCGGACGGCATGGTGCGCCCGTACAGCTGGCGGGACAATCCGACCGCGAACTCGCAGACGTCGACCATCTCCTGCACCTCGCCGAGCGCCTCCGTCCGGATCTTGCCGGCCTCCAGCGTCACGAGGTCAGCCAGGTCCTCGCGGTGCTCGCGGAGCAGCTCGCCGAGCCGGCGGACCAGCGCACCGCGGGCCGGCGCCGGTACGGCCCGCCATACGCCGACCGCCTCGTGCGCGGCGGCGATGGCGGCTTCAACACCGGCCCGGCCGGCGACCGCGACGTCGAACAGGTCGCCGCCGCTGATCGGGGTCCGGGCGGTCGCGGCGCCGGCCGGGCCGGAGCCGGGTGCCCAGATCGAGTCGGACGCGACGCCGCAGCGCGAAAGTGCCTCGCGGGCACGGTCGCGCAGGTCGACGGTGCTCGTGATCATGGTCTCTGTTCTCCGATCGGTGTAGCGACGGGTCGCTCGGTGATCGCGCTGAGGCCAAGCTGGTCGGCGACCGTTTGCAGGCTTCGGCGTCGCTGTCGGGTGTAATGCTCGGTGGGATCGAGCACTGGCCGGTCGAGTGCCGTGGCCAGCCATGCCGCGTCGCGCGCCGTGCCGGTGACGCGGCCGTTCGTCTCCTGGGCGGTCCGGTCGGCCAGGTTGGACGAGAAGATACCCGCCGCCGACCGCGGCAGGAAGTCCTCGTAGACGATCGGAGCCGCGGTGACCCAGCCGCCATCCAGCAGCCCGGCCAGGTCTGCCGGCGGCTGGTGTCCGTCGCGTGGACGGTTCGGTGTTACCTGGTACGTGAACGCGGCCAGGTCGTGTCGAGCCAGCTCTGCCTCGGTGCGTGGAACCCGCTCGGCCCAAACCGTCCGCGCCACGTCGGCGCGTCGCGCCTCCGACCCGGCGGCCTGTTGGCTGGCGAGCCGGTGGTCGGTCTCGGCGACCAGTTGGTCGTACCAGTCTCGGCCGGTCTCGGTCAGCGCGATGCCGCGGGCCTCGACCTCGCCGAACCGGATCCTGAGCTCGCCCGGCTCGACCCGGCCGTCGGGCGTGCGGAACGTCCTGTGCTCGGCCAGGGCGCGGAACGAGGTCTGCCGTAGGAGGAGGTCTGGCCCGTCCCACCGCGGCGGGCCCTGAATCTCGTCGATCATCGTGATGCCCCGATGCTGCATCCGCCGGTAGAGCTCGTCGATGTCCAGAACGCGTGGGGTGAGGTGGTTGATGTGGGTGGAGCGGACCCCGCCGATGTCCGCCGCGACCTCGGATATCGCCTCCAGCCGCCGGTACCAGGCGCGGTCGACCGGTTCGCTCGACAACTCGAACGCGGCGGTCGCCAGGTCGAGGAACCGCTCGGCCTCGGCCGCGCCGAACCCGCCGGCGGACTCCGCCTTCTCGGCCAGGTCGAGCAGTTCAGGCGGGAAGAGGCTACGACTGGCCAGGAACGCTTCGAGCCGCTCCTGCAGGTTGGCGTCGAAGAATCTTCGGTCGTCCACGACGAGCAGCGAGGTGAAGACCCGGAACGGGTTGCGGGCCAGTTCCTCGTCGTCGACCGGCCGGAAGGCGGTGCTGATCACCGGGATCGGCCTCGGTGTCGCGTCGCGCAGGTCGTAGAAGCCCACCGGGTGCATTCCCATCGCGGCGAAGATCTGCGCGACCTGGCGAAGCTCGGTGGCGGTGCCGATCCGGATGGCCCCGTGCCGCTCGGCGGTGACGCGCTCGAAGCTGCCCAGCCGCTCGGCGGCCTTGGGGTCCTGTGCCAGGAGCTCGGCGTTGATCTCGGCGGCGACCGCGACGAGGGTGTTGTACGCCGGCACCTCGCGCCCGTACACGTCGCTGAGTCGGCGGGCGAAGGCGGCCCGTGCCTGCCAGGGAAGCACCGTGCTCATCCTTTCTCGTGGCTGGTGAGTCGAGTCAGCACGCGTCGCAGGCTGGCTACGCCGGCCGCCAGCGCATCCGGGGTGACGGTGAGCGCGGGCCGGAACCGTAGGCTGCGCTCGCCGCAGCCGAGCAGCAGCACCCGTTCGTCCATCCGCAACGTGTGACGCACCTGGTCCCGCAGGTCGCGATCGGGCAGCGACAGCGCGCACATCAGGCCCCGACCGCGTACGTCGCTGACGACCGGATGTTCGGCGGCGAGTGCGTGGAGCAGGTCGAGGAGTTCTGCGCCGAGGGTGGCGGCCCGCCCGATCAGCTGGTCTTCTTCGATCACCTCAAGGATCCGGCGGGCCCGGACCATGTCGGTGAGGTTGCCGCCCCAGGTGGAGTTGATCCGCGATGCGGTCTGGAACACATTGCCGTCGACCTCGTCCACCCGCCCGCCGGCCATCACGCCGCAGACCTGGGTCTTCTTGCCGAACGCGACGACGTCCGGTGTCACCCCGAGTTGTTGGAACGCCCAGGCGGTGCCGGTGAGCCCGACCCCGGTCTGTACCTCGTCGAGCACGAAGAGCGCGTTGTACTCGACGCACAGCGCCTGCATCGCCTGGAGGAACTCGGGCCGGAAGTGGTGGTCGCCGCCCTCGCCCTGGATCGGTTCCATGATGAAGCAGGCGATGTCGTGGCGATGGGTGTGGAAGGCCGATCGCGCGGCGGTGAGGGCGGCTTCTTCCCTCTCGTGCACGTCGCCCGCGGCCGTCAGGTACGGGGCCGGGATGCGCGGCCAGTCGAACGTCGGGAAGCGGGCGACCTTGTTCGGGTCGGTGTTGGTCAGCGACATGGTGTATCCGCTGCGGCCGTGAAACGCGTGCCGCAGGTGCAGCACCTTGGTGCCGAGCGTCGGGTCGATGCTGTGGCTTTCGTTCCAGCGGCTCTTCCAGTCGAAGGCCACCTTCAGCGAGTTCTCCACCGCCGCGGCGCCGCCTTCGATGAGGAACAGGTGCGGCAGCGCGGGGTCGCCCAGGACACGCGTGAACGTTCGCATGAAGCGGGCCATCGCCTCGGTGGCGACGTTGGAGTTGCTGGGTTTGTTGATGGCCGCTTCCAGCAGCTCGGTCCGGAACACGTCGTTGTCGCGCAGCTTCGGGTGGTTCATGCCGAGCGCCGACGAGGCGTAGAAGGTGAACAGGTCCAGGTACTCATGGCCGGTGCGGGCGTCGACCAGGGTCGAGCCGTGCGAGGCGGTCAGGTCGAGCAGCAGTTCGCCACCGTCGAGGTTCACGCGCCCGCCAGCATGAGCGTTTCGCCGTCGGCCGGGATGAGCACATCGAGGT
Organism: Micromonospora sp. CPCC 205371; assembly: GCF_026130045.1. GTDB lineage: Bacteria > Actinomycetota > Actinomycetes > Mycobacteriales > Micromonosporaceae > Phytohabitans. The sequence continues at coordinate 16,143 of NZ_JAIBNX010000012.1, read as the reverse complement.
TGGCGTCAGCGAGCTTGGCGGCGAGGTCCTTTCTGGTCAGGACGCAATGGTTGAGCGCTTCCATGTGTACGGCGACGACCGTCGCCGGGGTGTGGCGGGCGACCGCGAGGACGTCCTGGGCGGTCATGGTGATCGGGTCGCCTTCGGTCATGCGCGCCTCGCCGGCGTTGACCACGACGACGGTGGGGGCGTGGTCGTCGAGGGCGTCGCCGACATCGGCACACCAGACGGTGTCACCGGCCACGTAGACCCGCTGCTCCTCGCCGTCGAACACGAAACCCGACACCGGTGCCATCAGCGGGTCGACCAGAAACGTCTGTCGGCCCAACTCGATCAGCAGGGACGCATGGCGGATGAGGGTCAGGCGCATGCTCGGTTCTCCAGGGGGTCGGGTTGCGGGGGTGGTGTGGCCATCGCTCGGGCGAGGTGGTCCGCGACGGCGACCACGGGCAGGTTGGTGGTCGCGCGCGGGATCGTCGGGACGATCGAGGCGTCGATGACCCAAAGGTTGTCGGTGCCGTGGACCCGCCCGGTGGTGTCGACGACGGCGCCGGACGCGGGGTCGTCGCCGATCGCGCAGGTGCCGACCGGATGCCAGTAGTGGCCGAACGCCGCCCGCAGCGCCTTGTCATCCGGGCTCCGATCGGCGCTCACCGCGTTGAGTGGGCGGGCGAGCAGTGGCGCCAGTGGTTTCGACGCCACCAGGCGGCGGCACAGGTCGACCCCGTCGCGCAAAGCCGCTAGGTCGGCGCCTTCGGCGTCCGTGAGGTATCGATGGTCGATGAACGGTTTGGCGGTCGGATCGGTGGACGCGAGCCGCAGGGCGCCGCGGGAGTGCGGCGTGAGGCAGGCTACGGGCAGCACGCAGATCCAGCCGCCATCACGATCCCGCTCGGTCCAAGGAAACAGGTGCAGGTCGTACGGATCGGTGGCGGCGCGAGCCTTGCCGATCACCTGCTCGTCCGGCACGGGCCGGGTGCCGCCGTACTCGGCCAGCCGCCGTGTGAGCTCCTCGCTGGCGGTGAACCGCAGCTCGACGGTGGGGTGGTCGTGCAGGTTCTGGCCGACTCCGGGCAGGTCCAGACGTGGTCGGATGCCGACGGCGGCGAGCTCGCTTGCCGGGCCGATCCCGCTGCGCAGCAACATTTCGGCACTGCCATAGGCGCCGCCGCAGAGGATGAAGCGCTCCGCCTCCACGGTGACACCCCGGTCGTGCCGCCGGATGTGTGCCCGGCGCGCTGTCGGGCCGTCCAGCTCGACGTGGTCGACCACCGCGTGGTCGAGCACCCGCAGTCGCGGCTCGGCGCGCACCGGATCGAGGAAGCCGAACGCGGTGTTCCACCGGACGCCGTCGGGGTTGTTGACCGGCGACGGGCCGCAGCCCACGCCCCCGTCGAGGTCGTCGAGGTCGTCGGTGCGCGGAATCCCGCAGGCGACCATCGCCTCCATCGCCGCGGCCTGAAACGGGGTGAGCTCGTCGTCGCTGTAGGCCCGCACACGCAACGCGGCGGCGGCGTCGCGCATCGCCTGGGCGACCTGCTTGTCGTCCCACGACAGGCCCCACCGGTGGTAGTCCGGCCCGTATCCGGTGGTCTGCGAGCAGCCGTTGTGCGCCGAGCAGCCGCCGATGACCCGGGCCCGCTCGAAGGTCAGCTCAGCGCCACCGGGGACGCCGGCACCGCGGTAGCCCCAGTCGTGCGTGTCCGGCAGCGTCAAGGCGTCGAGCAGGTCCGCGGGCCAGCCCCCGGCGGCGAACGCCCCGTAGTCCGGGCCCGCCTCGATCACCGTCACGGACCACGGGGTCAGCTCGATCAGGCGGGCGGCGACGACCGCCCCCGCGGTCCCGCCGCCCAGCACCGCCACGTCGGTTCGCACGGCCTTGAGTTTAGTCGAACGGTCGATAAACTCAAGGTCTCTGTCCGTGCAAGGAAACGAGAGGTCGCGACGTGGATGTCGCCATCCTGATCTACCCGGGTTTCACGTCTTTGGACGCCACCGGCCCGTTCGAGGTGCTCAGCCGGCTGCCCGATGCGAAGGTGCGGTTCGTTGCCGCCACGCCGGGCATGTGCGCGGCTGACAGCCCCGGCTTCGGGCTGGTGGCGGAGCCGTTGGAGAGCATGGCCAGGCCGGACGTCCTGGTCGTGGCCGGCGGCAGCACGACTCATGAGCTACTGGCCGATCCTGCGCTGCTCGACTGGGTGCGCGCGGTCCACGAGACGAGTACGTGGACCGCGTCGGTCTGCACTGGGTCGCTGCTGCTCGGCGCCGCGGGTCTGCTTGACGGGCGGCGGGCTACGAGCTTCTGGTACGAGTTGGAGAGCCTGCGCTGTTTCGGTGCCGAGCCGGTAGCCGAGCGCGTCGTCGAGGACGGGAAGGTCATCACGGCGGCCGGTGTCTCCTCCGGCATCGACATGGCGCTGGTGCTCTGCGACCGGCTGGCGGGTCCGGAGTACGCGCAGGCAGTGCAGCTCGCGATCGAGTACGACCCGACACCGCCACACGACACCGGCTCCGTCGCCAAGGCCCCGGCGCAGGTCGTCCGGATGGTCAAGGACGTGATGCGCCGCTTGTACGGCCCGCCGTGGATCGAGCGGCGCACACCGGCATAGGGATGCGTGCCGGCCGGCGGCCACAGGGACCGCCGGCCGGGCCGGGGTCAGCTCAGGCTGGCCATGACGTGCTTGATGTGCGTGTAGTCCTCGAGTGCGTAGGCGGACAAATCCTTGCCGTACCCGGACTGCTTGTAGCCGCCATGCGGCATCTCGGAGGCGAGCGGGAAGTGGTCGTTGATCCACACGCAACCGAAGCGCAGCGCCTTGGCCACGCGCAACGCCCGCCCGATGTCGCGGGTCCAGACCGAGGACGCTAGGCCGTACGGCGTGCCGTTGGCCCACGCGATCGCCTCGTCCTCGTCACCGAAGCGCTGGACGGTGATGACCGGACCGAAGATCTCCCTCTGGATCATCTCGTCCTGCTGCCGCAGGCCGGCGACGACCGTGGGCTCGTAGAAGAACCCCGGCCGGTCGGCGGTACGGCCGCCGGTGACCACCTCCGCGTGGTCGGGGCGGCGGGTCAGGAAGCCGTCGACCCGCTCGCGCTGGTGCTGGCTGTTGAGCGGGCCGAGCGTCGTGTCCGGCGCCCGCATGTCGCCCATCACGAACCCGCCGGCCCGCTCGGCCAGCCCGGCGACGACGGCGTCGTACGTCCCGGCCGAGGCGAGCACCCGGGTGGCGGCGGTACAGTCCTGGCCGGCGTTGTAGTAGCCGGTGGCCGCGACGGTCTGCACCACGGTGGACAGGTCGGCGTCGTCGAAGACCACCACCGGGGCTTTGCCGCCCAGTTCCAGGTGTACCCGCTTGAGTGTCCGCGCCGCGCGCTCGGCGATGAGCTTGCCGGTATCGACCGATCCGGTGAGCGAGATGAGGTCGACGCCGGGATGGTCGACCAGCGCGGCGCCCGGTTCGTTGCCGCCGACGACCACGTTGAGCACGCCCTCGGGCAGGATGTCGGCGGCCAGCTCGGCGAGCTTGACCGTGGTCACCGGCGTCGTCGGCGCGGGCTTGAGCACGGTCGTGCAGCCCGCGGCGAGCGCCGGGCCGATCTTCCACACCGCCATCATCATGGGGTAGTTCCACGGCGTGATCTGCCCGACGACGCCCACCGGCTCGCGGCGTAGCATCGATGTGTAGCCGGCCAGGTACTCGCCGGCCGCCTTGCCCTCCATGCCCCGGGCGGCGCCGGCGAAGAACCGCAGGTTGTCAGCCATGGTGCCGATCTCGTCGTCGAGGACGGCGCGCAAGGGCTTGCCGGCGTTGGCCGACTCCAGGGCGGCGAGCTCAGTGCCGTGCTCCTCGATGGCGTCGGCGAGCTTGAGTAGCGCGTGTGCGCGCTGCCCCGGCGGGGTGCCGGCCCAGCCGTCGAACGCCGCGGTGGCCGCCGCCACCGCCCGGTCGACGTCCTTGCCGCCGGATTGCGGGGCGTAGGCGATCGTCTGGCCGGTGGCCGGGTCGAGTACGGGCGCCGGCTCACCCTCCAACGCGTCGACGAACGCGCCGCCTACGAAGTTCCGCAGCAGCGGGGTGTTGTCCACTGTGTACCTCCGAACGCTCATGCCCGGTCCGCGCCGGCGCGGCGCCGCAGCTCGGTTTTGTCGACCTTGCCGACCGGCAGCTTGGGCAGGTCGGTTTCCAGCCAGAAGACCTTCGGCACCTTGTAGTTGGCCAGCCTGGACCGCGCGAACCGTTCGAGCTCGGCGGCGGTGGCGGGGGCGCGCAAGACCACGAACGCATGCCCGACCTCGCCCCATCGCGGGTCCGGCACACCGATGACCGCGACGAGCGAGACCGCCGGGTGGTCTTCGATCGCGGCCTCGACCTCCCGCGGGTAGACGTTGTATCCGCCGGACTTGTACATCTCCTTGAGCCGGCCGACGAGGCGGATGTGGCCGCCCGGCTCCTGCTGGGCGAGGTCTCCGGTGTGCAGCCAGCCGTCCGCGTCGATCGCGGCGCGGGTCGCGTCCGGGTTGCGGAAGTAGCCGCGGGTGATGTGGTCGCCGCGGATCACGATCTCGCCGCTCTGTCCGGGCGCGGCCGGGCTCCCGTCCGCGCGGCGTAGCGAGACCTCGTAGTGCGGGTCGACCCGGCCGACGCTCCAGGCCAGTACGTCCAGCGGGTCGTCCGGGTCGGTGTACGTCACCGAGCCGGTCGACTCGGTCAGGCTGTAGCTCGTGCCGAGCCGGGCGCCGACGGCGTGCAGCGTGTTCAGCAGGCTCAGCGGTGCGGCCGCGCCGCCCCAGAGGATCCACTCCAGCGAACTCAGGTCGGTCTGCGTCCACTCTGGAGTTTGCACGGCCGCGAGCAGCTGCGTCGGGATCCAGTACAGGTGGGTAAGGCGTTCCCGTTCGACCGTGCGTACCGCCCCGGCGGCGTCGAACCGCTCTATGAAGACGACCGTCCCACCGGCGGTCAGCATCGACGTGCAGATGTCGCCGAGGCCGCCTATGTGGTTGAGCGGTAGGTCGCACAGCTTCCGCGGCGCGCCGCCGTACCACCGTCCACTCTGGACGACACCGCAGTAGGCGAGACCGCCGTGCGGTACGAGCGCGCCCTTCGGGCGGCCGGTGGTGCCCGAGGTGTAGATCATCGCGGCCGGGTCGGCCGGCCGGACGGCGGCCCGGACGGAAGCGAGTTGCTCCGCCGGTAGGTCGCTGCCGCCGCGCAGGAACTCGTCGTGCGACTCTGAAAGGCCGGGCACGGCCCGGTCCTTGGTCACCACCCGCGCCACGCCGAGCGCCGCCAGCTCCCGCAGGGTTCGCAGCTGGGCCTGGTCGTCGGCGTCGAGCATGCCGAACAGCACCCGGGGCTGGCTGTCGGCGACGACGTGCGCGAGCTCTGCTGAGGTGTACCGCGGATTGAGCCCGACCCAGATGGCGCCGATGGCGGCGGTGGCGAGGAAGACGGCGTAGCACTCCGGCCGCTGGTGTCCCAGCAGCGCCACTCGGTCGCCGCGGCGGACGCCGGCGGCCAGCAGCGCGGCGGAGCAGCTGTGCACGTGCGCACGCAGTCGGGCGTAGCTCCACCGGTCGTCGTCCAGGACGAGCGCCTCCCGGTCGGGGTAGCGCTGCGCCCAGTGGTCGACGTAGTCGGTGATCCGCTCCAGGTGCGTAAGGCTCATGCCAGCACCACCTCGCGTTGGCTCGAAAGCACTCGCCGGGCGTTGTCGGCCATCAGCGCCTGCATGGTTTGCGGTCGTAGTCCCAGGCCGCGCCATTCGTCCAGGGCTCGGTGCTGCGGGAAGACCGGCCAGTCGGTGGCGAAGAGCACCTGGTGGCGCAGCACCCGGTCCATGAACCGCAGCATCACCTCCCAGCCCGAGCCGGGGACGCCGAGGTACTTCGGGGCTAGGCCGCCGAAGTCGATCAGGACGTTCGGGTGGCGCCGCGCGACCGCTACTAGCTCCGGCACCCACGGCCAGGCCGCGTGGCAGGCGATCAGCGTGGCCTCCGGGAAGTCGCAGGCTACCTGGTCGAGCCGTACCGGCCGTTCCGCGTCGATGGGGTGGCGGCGCGAGTAGTTGACGCCGGTGTGGATCGCGATCGGCAGGCCCAGCTCGGTGGCCTTGGCATAGATCGGGTACATCTGGCGGCTGTCGATGTCGTGGCCGAAGAACGACGGCTGCACGTTGACCCCGCGCAGCCCCATCGCCGCCACCCGTTCCAGCTGGCGGACCGCGGCCATGAGCCGGATCGGTTCCAGCGTCACGGTGCCGAAGCCGGAGAACCGGTTCGGGTGCTGGGCGACCTGCCCGGCCACTTCTTCGTTGAGCGCGTCGGCCAGGTCGCCGTGCTCGTACTCGGCGTGCAGGACGGCATGGGCCCCCCCTGCGGCGCCCATCCCGGCCATCAGCCCGTCGTGGTCCTTGTGCCAGCCCTGGCCGATGTCCAGCCCCGCCTCGTACTGGGTGTAGACCTCGCCGCCGGCGGCGATCGGTGGACGGGCCGCGCTGGGCACGCGGACCCGGAAGTCGATTACCGCCGCGATGGGCGTGTCGGACCCGGTCATGGTTGTCTCCTTGTCTTGCGGCGTCACAGCGGCAGCCCTGCCGGCCGCCGGTGCCGCCACGGGTGGGCTCGTTCCAGTTCGGCGGCGAGGGTGAGCACCGTGCCGTCCTCCCACCGGCCGCCGATGAGCTGTACGCCGAGCGGCAGGCCGGCCGGCTGTTCGACCAGCGGTATGGAGATCGCCGGCAGGCCCAGCATGTTGGCCAGCACGGTCAGCGATGCCGTCTCCTCTGCCCGCCGCAACGGCAGCCAGGGATCCTCGCCCTGCCCGGCCCACAGTGCTCCTTCCGGCGGCGCCAGTACCGGGTTCGTCGGGGTCAGCAGGACGTCGACGGCGTCCCAGGCGGTGTACAGCTGGGCCGAGCGCCACTGGAGTTCCAGCACGGTGGTGACGTAGGTCAGCGAGTCGGTGGCCCGGGCCGCCTGGCGAAGCGTGCGGTTGAGCGGCTCGACGGCGTCCTCGTCGACGACCGTGCAGTCGGCGGAGCCGGTCGCGTAGAGCACGTCGAACCGGGCCTTGAACCACTCCGGGTCGAGCCCGGGGATCTGCTGCTCGACGACGTCGTGGCCCAGGTCGGCGAGCAGGTCAGCGGCCCGCCGGGCGACGGCCACCGCGGTGGGGTCGACCGCGGCGGGAAACGCAGGCTGGATGTTGAGACCGATCCGCAGCCGGCGTGGGTCGCGCAGAGCCTGCTGGCGGTACGGCTCGGACGGTGGCGGCGCGCCGTACCACCCAGTGGGCGGTGCCGTGGCGAACAGGTCGAGGATCGCCGCGGTGTCCTCGACGGTGCGGGTCAGCACCCCTTCGGTGGTGAAGCCCTCCAGGTAGTGGGCGTCGCAGGGCACACGGCCGCGGCTGGGCTTCATGCCGACCAGCCCGCAGAAGCTGGCCGGTTCGCGGATGGAGCCGGCGCCGTCCGAGCCGTGCGCCACCGGCAGCAGCCCGGCCGCCACCGCGGCGGCGGCACCCCCGCTGGACCCGCCGGGGCTGCGGTCGAGATCCCATGGGCTGCGGGTGATCCCGTGGCGGGCGCTCTCGGTGACCGACACGGTGCCGAACTCCGGCGAGGTGGTGGCGCCGACGAAGACGAAACCGGCCCGGCGCAGCACGTCGACAGCCGGGGCATCGGCCGGCGTGACGACGTGTTCCACGGCGTTCGAGGCGCTGCACAGCGGCCAGCCGCGCACCGGGTGCAAGTCCTTGATGGCGATCGGCACCCCGAGGAACGGCGGCAGCTGTCCTGCTCCGGCCAGCTGGGCGTCGGCGGCGTCAGCGGCCGCCCGCGCCTCGTCCCGCGCGACCTGACAGAAGGCGTTCAACGCCGGGTTGATCGCCTCGATGCGCGCCAGGTAGCCGTCGACGACCTCGCGGGAGCTGAACTCGCCGGCCCGGATCCGCCCGGCCAGCTCGGTAGCGCTCGGCCACATCCGCGCCGTGGTGCCGGGCGGCTCCACGAGATCGATCGATGGGTGGCTGCCGGTCATTGTGCCTCCTTGCCTGCGGGGACACGTCGGCGTTGCGGGCGCCAGCCGGGGCGGGGCACGCAGTCGCGCAACAGTTGGGTGTATGGATGCTGGGGCCGGTCCAGGACGTCCCGCGCGGGTCCCTGCTCGACGACCGTGCCGTGCCGCATGACCAGGATCTCGTCGGCGACCTGCCGGACGACCGCGAGGTCGTGGCTGATGAACAGGTAGGCCACCGCGGTCCGTGCGCGGACGTCGGCGAGCACGTTGAGCACCTGGGCCTGCACGGACACGTCCAGCGCGGCGACCGACTCGTCGAGGATGAGCACGCGTGGCTCGGAGGCGAGCGCACGGGCGATCGCGACCCGCTGCCGTTGCCCACCGGACAGGCTGGCCGGCGCGGCGCCCATCTGCCGGTCGTCGAGGCCGACGAGCCCGGCCAGCTCGGAGACCCGCGTCCGGCGCTGGGCGGCGCCGAGCCGGAAGTGCAACCGCAGTACCTCGTCGAGTGCGGCGGCCGGCGTCTGCCGCGGGTCGAGGCTGGCGTACGGGTCCTGGAAGACCATCTGCACCTCGCGGCCGCGTTCGCGCCGTTCGCGCCGCGAGGACGGCCGGTGGGTGCGGTCTCGGCCGCAGGCCATGACGCGGCCGGCGGTCGGGCGTACCAGTCCGACGACGATGTGGGCGAGCGTGGTCTTGCCCGACCCGGACTCGCCGACGATCGCGGTCGACCCGCCCCCAGGCAGCGACAGGCTCACGTCCTGTACCGCGACGAGGTCGCCGAAGACCTTGCGGACGTGCTCGACCTGCAGGACTGGCTCATCCATGGGTCACCGCCAGCGTTTCCCGCAGGTCTTCGGCGCGCAGGCAGGCGACCTCGCCCTCGTCCACAGACGCCAATTCGGGCCGGTGCGTGCGGCAGGGGTCCTGGGCGTACACGCAGCGTGCCGCGAACGCACAGCCGTCCGGTACCTCGAACGCCGACAGCGGCCGCCCCGGGATCGTGGCGAGCCGGTCGACGCGCGTCGTCACCGAGGGCCGGGCCGCGCCGAGCGCCGCCGTGTACGGGTGGAGCGGATGCCCGTGCAGCAGCGCGGACGGTCGCGTTTCCACGATCCGGCCGGCATACATCACCGCTGTCCGGTCGCACACCGCCGCCGCAAGGTCCAGGTCGTGGGTGATGAACAGCAGGGACAGCCCGCGCTGCCGGCGCAGCCCGTCGATGATGGCCATGACCTCGGCTTGGGTAGTGACGTCCAGCGCGGTGGTCGGTTCGTCGGCCAGCAGCAGGCGCGGCTCGGTCAGCAGCGCCGCGGCGATCATCACCCGTTGGAGCATGCCGCCGGAGAGCTGGTGCGGGTATCGGTCCAGCAGCCGGCGCCCGTCGGCCACCGCCACCTCGTCCAGCGCCCGGACCGCACGGTCCGTGGCCTCGCGCCGGCTCACCCGTCCGGTCAGACGTAGGGCCTCGGTGAGGAAGTCGCCGATCCGGCGTACCGGGTTGACGTGTGCGCGCGGGTCCTGGAAGACGACCGCGACGCGGGTCCGCAGCTCGCGCAGCTGCTGGCCGCGCAGTGCCCGCAGGTCGGTACCGGCGTACCGGATGTCGCCCTCGACCTGGGCGCCCGGTGGCAACAGCCGGGCGACGGCGCGGGCGGTCATCGACTTGCCGGACCCCGACTCGCCGACCAGGCCGAGCGCCTCGCCGGCGGCGATGGTCAGCGACACGTCGCTGAGGACTGGCTTGGGTTGGTGGCCGACCGGCAGCCGCACGGTCAGCCCAGAGACCTCCAGCAGCGGGCTCATGACCGTGCCCCCCATCGGCGCGGCCAGCGCAGCCGCCCGCCGCGGCCACCGGTCGCGCCGGTGCCGCCGAGCCGCTCGCCGAGGATGTTGACGGCGACGACGAGCACGACGATGCAGGCGCCGGCCAGCAGCGACTCGGCCGGATAGCCCTGCAGCACGCCGGACTGGCCGCCGGCGATCATCACGCCCCAGTCCGGGCTGGGCGGGCGCACGCCGAGGCCGAAGAAGGAGATGATGGCGAGGTCGACCATCGCGTACCCGAAGAAGAGCGTGGCCTGCACGGCGATCAGCGGCGCGAGGTTGGGCACCAGGTGCCGCAGGCAGATCGTCATGCCGCTGGCGCCTTGCACCTCCAACGCCCGGATGTACGGCTTCTCCCGTTCGGTCAAGGCCGCGCTGCGCAACAACCGGGCGGTGTAGGGCAGGTAGGCGACGGAGAGTGCGAGCACCGCGGCCTGTAGTCCGGCGCCGAACAGCGCGGCGACGAGCATCGCCAGCAGCACGCCGGGAAAGGCGAAGACGACTTCCAGGACCGCCGACACCAGCGAGTCGACCCAGCCGCCTGCCCAGACGGCGGCGACCGCCACGGCGGTACCCGCGGTGACCGCAAGGGCGACCACCGCGAGCGGGCCGATCAGCGATGTGCGGGCGCCGGCCAGCAGCCGGGACAGCAGGTCCCGCCCCTGCCCGTCGTACCCGAGCGGATGTCCGGCCTCCGGCGGCGCGAACGCCCGGCTCAGGTCGCTGGCGTTGGGGTCGTGCGGGGTCAGCGTGGGTCCGAGGATGGCCAGCACGATGGCGGCGACCACGATGGCGGCCGCGACCACCCCGAGCGGCCCGAGACGGCCGCGCCAACGCGTTCCAGGGCCAGCGCCGGGCCGGACGGCCGTCCCGATGGCGCTCATGCCCGCCTGCCCAGCGTGATGCGGGGGTCCAGCGCCGCCGCGACGACATCGCCGAGGGTGTTCACCAGCACGAAGGCGGTGACCAGGACCAGGCAGATGCCCTGGACCACCGCGATGTCCTTCGACAGCGCGGCGTTGACCAGGTAGGCGCCCAAGCCGTTGAGGCCGAAGACCCGTTCCACGACCGCCGCCAGCGCGATCATGGACGCGGTGCTCATCCCGGCCAGCGTGGCGATCGGCACCGCGGCGTTGCGCAGTGCGTGCCGGCGTACGACGGCCGGATAGGAGATGCCGCGGCTGACCGCGGTCTGGACGTGTTCGCGGCCCAACTCTTCCCGTACTGCGGTCCGGGTGACCCGGGCGACAGCGGCGGTGCTCGCCGCCGCCAGCGCGAACGCCGGGAGCGTCAGGTGCCGGATCTGGCCCAGCAACCCCGATCCCGTGCCGAACGCCGGAAACCAGTCCAGGGCCACCGCGAACACCGCGATGAGCACGATCGCGGCGATGAACGGTGGCACGGCGACTGCCGCAGCGGTGCCGGCCACCACCATCGAGTCCACGATCCCAGGGCGCAGCGCGGCCAGCAGCCCGAACCCGACACCGGCGGCCACGACGATGGCGCTGGCGTAAAGCACGAGCGCCGCCGTCGTGCCAGCCCGGCTGGCGATCAGGTCGGACACGTCCTGCCGCTGCGCGATCGACACGCCCAGGTCGCCGCGTACCGCGTCGCCGAGCCAGGCGACGTACCGCACCAGGAACGGGTCGTCGAGGTGGTAGCGCTCGCGGAGCACGGCCACGGTCTCCGGCGGCAGGGACCGGTTGCCGGACAGCGTCGCCAGCGGGTCGCCCGGCGCGAGTGTCACCCCGGTGAAGACCAGGAAGCTCGATACCAGCAGGGTGACCAGCAGCATCGCCGCGCGCCGGGCGAGATAGCCGGCCACGGCCTACCCGACCCCACCGAGCGCGGCCGCCCACGGCGCAAACAGATGCTGGGAGGAGACCGTGGCGCCGGTCAGCTTGGCGTTGAGCACCAGGACGGTGTCCGGGGCCACGATCGGAATCCACGGCAGATCGGTGTTGATAATTTTCTGTGCCTCGACCGTCAGCGCTGCCCGTTCCTTGGGGTCGCTCGCCCCTCTGGCCCGTTCCAGCAGGTCGGCCGCCTGTGGGCTGCGGTAGAGGCCGTAGTCCTGCGGACCGCCGGGCACGGCCAGGGTCGCGTACAGCGCCGCCGGATCCGCCCAGTTCGGATAGTTGGTCGTGACGAAGGCGTCGACCTGGGCGCGCACCTTCGGATCCAGGAAGAACCCGCTGTACGCGTCGGCCGAGACCCCCTTCAGCTCGGCCTTGAGGCCGATGCTCTCGGCCGCGGCCTTGAGGGCGTTGGCCTCGGTCGCGACCTTGTTCAGCTCGTTGGTCATTCCGAACGTAACGGTTTTGCCGGTCGCCCCGGCCTCCTCGACCAGCTTCTTCGCCGCCGCGAGGTCGACCTGCGGCTCGGGGATGTCCGTCCACGCTCGCTGGAAGGTGGCCTGCTCGTAGCCCCAGGTGCCCGGGCTCCCCAGCGCGCGGGCTGGCTGGGCGGTGCCTTTGTAGAGGGTGTTGATGTACGCCTTGCGGTCGAACGCGAGCGACAGCGCGCGGCGTACCCGCGCGTCGGCCAGCGGGCCCCGGTTCATGTCCGCGACGATGAGCGCGTCGATGAGGTACGACGGGCCGCGGTACACCTTGACGGTGCCGCTGGCGCGGACCTGCTCGATGGTGCTCAGCGGCAGCTCGAGGTAGGCGCCGGTGACGTCGCCGGTCACCAGGGCCGACGTGAGGGCCGCCTCGTCGGGCACGCCCTTGAAGTCGATTTGCCGGACCTTCGGCCGCTGGCCGGCGTTCCAGTACCCGTCGTAGCGGACCACGGAGAGCGTCTCGCCCGGCCGCCACTGGCCGAGCTGGTACGAACCGGTGCACATTGCGCCGCCCGCGACCGTGCCGTAGTCCTTGCCCTTGGCCTCGACGTACCGCTTGGACACCACCATCCCCGGCATGAACGACAGGACATTACGCAGCCAGTAGTCCGGCTTGCTGAGCTTCAGCGTGACCTGCGCCGGGCCCGTGACCTGTACCGAGCTCACCCGCGCGAGCAGGGCGCCCCAGTAGCCGCCGAGCTTCGGGTTTCGGTTGCGCTCGATGCTGTAGGCGACGTCCTCGGCGGTCAGCGGTGAGCCGTCCCAGAACGTCACGCCATCGCGGACCGTGATCGTCGCGGTGGTCGGGTCCGGGTAGTCCAGCGCGGTCGCCAGGCCCGGCTCCACCGTGCCGTCCGGGGCCTGCCGAAACAGCGACTCGCACATGAGGCTGGTGACGGTGATCTCGGGGTAGTCACCGATCGTGATCGGGTCGATCGAGGTGGTCCCGCGGTACAACGCCCAGGTGATCCGGTCCACCTCGGTGGTGCCGGCCGGTGTGGTGGTGACAAGTTCCTGTGTGGACACTGCCGGTCCCGACGTGTTCGTGCGGTCGTCGTCGCTGCGGTAGCAGCCAGCCGTGGTCAGTATCAGGGCAACCACGGCCGCCATGGCGTTCATTCTTCGTACGGGCTGCATCTCACCCCTATCGCCGTCGTGTCGCCACCCGCGTCTCACGGCAGGCTTAATATCTCGAACGATCGCTCAAATAACTTCACATGTCAAGGTCTTGTCCATCCCGTCGACTCCGTGATCGACCTACGTTATGCGAGGTCAGCGACCTCGGTGAGGGCACCGTCGAGGGCGTCGAGGAACATGTCGCAGTCGGCCGCCGAAATCGCCAGCGGGGGCTTGATCTTCAGGACGTTGTCGTCCGGTCCGTCGGTGGAGATCAAGATCCCGCGGGTCTTCACCGCCTCCTTGACCGCGCGGGCGGACGCGGTGGCCGGCCGGCGGTTCTCGCCGCTGAGCTCGACGCCCAGAAACAGCCCTTCGCCGCGGACGTCTCCGATCAGCGGGTGCTCATGCCACAGGCGGCGCAGCCCAGCCAGCAGGTAATCGCCGAGCTCCCGCGCCCGGGACTGCAAACGTTCGTCCCGCATCACGTCGAGCACCGCGAGCCCGACCTCCGCCGAGACCGGATTGCCTCCGAAGGTGTTGAAGTACTCCATCCCGGTCAGGAACGACCGCGCCACCTCGGGGGTGGTGACCACCGCCGCGACCGGATGGCCGTTGCCGAGCGGCTTGCCCATGGTGACGATGTCCGGCACCACGCCCTGCAGCTCGAACCCCCACGCGTGCCGGCCCACCCGGCCGAGGCCGACCTGTACCTCGTCGGCGACGCACACCCCACCAGCGGTCCGCACGTGGGCGAATGCCTCGCGCAGGTACCCGTCGGGGAAGACGATTTGACCGCCGCAGCTTTGCAGGGACTCCGCGAAGAACGCCGCGGGCCGGCGGCCGGCGGCGCTCAGCTCGGCCAGCCGTTCGGCGACGAACGCCGCGTACCGCGGGCCGAGGTCCGGGTCCTGCCCGGCCCGCAGCGCGCCGCGGTACGGGTCGGGCAGCTCGCACACGTGGGTGGTGTCCGGTCGGCCCCGACCGCCGCGGCGGTTGAACTTGTACGGGCTCAACGCTACCTGCGAGACCAGATGCCCGTGGTAGGCGTGGTCGAGCACCAACGTGTCGACCGCGCCGGTGTGCTGCCTGGCCAGCCGCAGCGCGAGGTCGTTTGCCTCCGAGCCGGAGTTGACGAAGAAGCACACGCGCAGCGGATCCGGCAAGGTCTCGACCAGCCGGCGGGCGTACTCCACGACGGACTCGTGCAGGTACCGCGTGTTGGTGTTCAGCCGCGCGGCCTGCCGCCGCGCGGCCTCCACCACCCGGGGATGGCTGTGCCCGACGTGGCAGACGTTGTTGACCATGTCCAGCCACCGGCGTCCGGCGGTGTCGAACAGGTAGGCGCCCTCGCCGCGCACGATGTGTAGCGGCTCGCGGTAGGACAGGCTCAGCGCCCGGGTGAGGTTGGTACGGCGCCGCCGCAGGATGGCCGGCGTGCTCCGCGCCGGACGCGTGGCGGCGCCGCCGGGCCGGCCCAGAATCAGGTTGGGGTCCGGGCTGAGGCTCGCCCACAGGTCCACCTCGTCCGCCGGCACGCTGCCCGGCACGTCGATACCCCGGCCGACCAAATGAGTCAGCAGTTGCACGTGCAGGTGCTGCGCCGTCCCCAGACAGCCGAGCGGCTCGCCGACGGCCAACACATCGCCAGCGGCGAGACGCGCCGTGGAGGCCCGGTCGAGGTGACGGTAGAGCGTCCAGTACGGCGTGCCGTCCTGCGTCCGGTGGCCGAGCAACACGGTGCCGTCCTCGCCCTGGCCGGTCGCCACCGCCTCGACCGCCGCCGGCAACGGGCACAACACCGCGGTGCCGGCGACGGCGAACAGATCCGTCCCGATGTGCACACCCGATCCATCGGCGGAGCGTGCCGCGCCGTACCGGCCCGGCACCGGCGTGTCGGCGTCCTGACCGAGCACCCGACCCGGCCGGACCGCGCCGGACTCGAAGTGCTGCCGGACCGTCCGCGCCGACGGGTTGGCCTCAAGGCCCACCGCGTCGCGGAGCCGGAAGTGGGCCAGATCCGGGTGCACGTCCGCCAGCCGCCGCAGCGCCGCGCGCACCCCGCTCTGACTCACCAGCAGGTAGTCGTTGGCCGGGTCCCGCGCGTGCTGGTGGGCAGCCAGGCACACGCTCATCGCCAGCCTGGTGCGGATCAGGTCGAACAGCACCGCCAGCTCCTGTGGGCGCAGCGGCGCGACCTCGTCGTACCCCGCGACGACGGACAGGGCCGCGGCCAGCGGCTCGTCGTGGCCGGCCGCCGCGTAGGCGCAGGCCACGGCCAGGCCGCAGACCCGCGCGCTCCACACCACGTCACCGAAGTCGATCAGACCGGCCACGGCGCCGTCGTCGTCCACCAGAATGTTGTACTCGTTGGCGTCGTTGTGGATGACCTGGTGCGGCAGCGCACCCAGCCGCGGCTCGACGTGTCTGCTGTACCGGGCGAAGACCTCGGCGGCCAGCGGCCGCAGGTCCTCGGCGACGGCCGGAAGCAGAGCGGCGACCTGCGGCGCCGACGTCAAGTTCCACACCAGGTCGCGCCGCATGGCGGGATGAGTGAAGTCGCTCAGCGCCTGGTCCACCGCGGCGACGTGGCGGCCCAGCTCGCACAGGCGCGCCGGTGTCGGCGCCACGTCGGCCCAGGGCCGGCCGGGCATCCAGGTCAGCAGCCGCGCGACACGATCGCCGCCGGCCCACCGCACCGGCACGGCGGCGCGGCCGTCCTGGGCCGGGACGAGGCGGGGAGCCGGCGGCGGGGCCGGCCGCGAACCGAGATGCAGCCGCGCGGCATCCTCCAAAGCCAGCTCGGGCTCGTCGGTATCCGGCGCCGGCCGGT
>NZ_JAIBNX010000119.1:21066-25382 GCF_026130045.1 Micromonospora sp. CPCC 205371 | reverse complement strand
GGCGCCACGCGGTCCGCCGGCCGTGCCCCAAGGCGGGGCCCCCCCCGTCGGCACGTCAGCGGGCTCGCGGCCCGCGTCGGCGGCGGCCAGCGCGCCCTCCGCCACCACCAGTTCCGGCTGCTCGAACACCATCGGCGGGACGCCGAACGCCCGGTGCAGCAGCGTCGCCACCAGCGGGATTCGGCTCGAACCGCCGACCAGGAGGACCCCGCCGAGTTGTCCGGCTGTCAGGCCGGCGTCGAGCATGGTGGCGCGCGCCGACGTCATCGTGCGTTCGAGTACCGGCATCGCGAGGCGGTCCAGTTGCTCGCGCCCGATCGGCGCGTCGACCTCGATGCCCGGCACGTGCACCACCGCCGAGCTGGCGCGCGACAGCGCCTCCTTTGCGAGGCGTACGTCGTCCCACAGCTGCCGTCGGGCGCGCTGGTCGGCGGGGTCGCTTGGTGCGGCGAGGCGCTGCCACAGCCCCGGGTCGCGGTTGGCGTACGTGGCACCGAGGTTGGCCACCACCGCCGCGTCGACGTCGAGCCCGCCCGCGTCCGGCAGGCCCGCCGAGCCGAGCACGTCGAAACCGTCGGCGGTACGGCGTACCACCGAGGCGTCGAACGTTCCGGCACCGAAGTCGTACACCAGGAGGCAGGCGCCGACGGGGAGCTGGCTCGCTCCAGAGTGGACAAAGCGCGCGGCGGCGGCGAGCGGTTCCGGTACGAGGACGGGGGTGGGCAGGCCGGCTCGGGCCGCGGCGGCGGCCAGTACCGCCTTGCGGCGTGGACCCCATGCCGCCGGGTACGTCAGCACCAGGCGCGAGAGCTCCGCGGTGCGCCGGGTCTGCGCGGCGACGTGGCGGAGGACCGCCCCGATGGCGGCGTCGACGGGCACGCTGTGGCCGCCGAGCAGGATCACGCCGTCGTCGACGCAGCGTTTGGGGTGCGGCTCGGCCGCGCCCGGGTACATCCGGGCGGCGGCGAGCGCGTCCTTGCCCACGAGCAGCCGGCCCGACGGCTCCAGGCAGACGGCGGACGGCAGCACGGGCGACCCGTCGTGCAGCATGGAACGGATGCGGCCGTCGGGGCCCCGCAGGACCGCGGCCGTGTTCGACGTGCCGAAGTCCACCGCGAGCTCGAAGCCTGACGACATTCGGGGGAGTTTAGCGGCGTTGATCCGCGATGGGTGACCCGCCCGGATGCCGTGCGCCGCAAGGGAAAGCGCTGCGCAGTCGCGTCATTCCGGGTTGTAGTCGGTGATGGCGGCTTCCCAGGTGTCCATGGCGCGCTCCACGCGCCAGCGCGGCCCGGACGGCAGCCACTGCGAGACCCGCCTGACGCCCGCCGCGCGCAGGCGTTCGAACACCTTCGGGTCCGCGGGCACGCTCATCACCTGTACCTCGATGTGCCGACCCGCGCGGGCCCGCAGCTCCGCGACGCGGTCGTAGATCTCGGGGTGGTAGTTGGGAAACCAAGCGTCGCCGAAGGCGAGCACGCGGTCGAGCACCGTGGGCCCGGCGCCGCCGACGAGCACCGGCGGGTGCGGACGCTGTGCGGGTTTTGGCCACGACCAGATCCGGTCGAAGGAGACGTACCTTCCGGAGTAGCTGGCCTCGTCGTGCGTCCAGATCTCCTTCATCGCCTCGACCCGCTCGCGCAGGACGGCCATGCGCACCCGCGGGTCGGTGCCGTGGTTGCGCATCTCGGTGCGGTTCCACCCGGCGCCCACGCCGAACTCCAGCCGTCCGCCGGACAGGTGGTCGACGCTGGCGACCTCCTTGGCGGTGATGATGGGGTCACGCTCGATGACGAGGCAGATGCCGCTGGCCACGCGCAGGTGGTTGGTCGCGGCGGCGGCCGCGGTGAGGGCGACGAAGAGGTCGTAGGTGCGCCAGTACTTGGCGGGCAGCGGCTTGCCGGGGGCCCGGTCCGTCTCCGTGGCCGGGATGTGAGTGTGCTCGGCGAAGTAGATGGCGCTGTGGCCGCGTTCCTCGGCCAGTCTGGCGACCTCGCCGGGTCGCATGCCGTCGTACGTGGGGAAGTAGCCGACTCCGAACTCCATCCCCAAGGTGTACCTCACGCGTCGCCGGTAGCGGACCCGACGTCGGCGTACAGGTGGAAGAACCGGTCCAGGTTGGTGGCCTCGAGCACGCGGCGCAACTGCGGGCTGGGACGGGCGAGGTGCAGCCAGCCGCCGCCGGTCTCGGCCCGCCGGTGCACCGACACCAGCAGGCCCAGGCCGGTGGAGTCGACGAACGTGACCTCTTGCAGGTCGAACACCAGGTGCGGCCGGCGCCCCTGTAGTGCCCAGTTGACCTGTTCCTGGAGCGGGCCGGCGCTCCAGAAGTCGATGACGCCGTGGACCTTGACCAGCACGTGGTCCTCGCGTTCGTCGACGTCGACGGCGACACCAAGCTCGCCGTGGGGGCCGCTGGCAGGTTCGCGACGCCGGCCGGGGACAGGAATCTGCTCGTTCATAGCTGCGTCCGTTCTGCCGCCTGCGGTGACCATTCCAGGAGCAGCAACGTCGCGTCGTCGGTCGGCGGGCCGTCCTGGTGGGCCAGCACGGTGTGTGCCAGCCGACGCAGCGTCTCGGGGCCGGGCATACCGGCGGCGGCGCACCGTTCGGCCAGGTCGACCAGGCGCTCCACGCCGAATCGGTCACCGCTCTGGTCGTACGCCTCGACGACCCCGTCGGTGTAGAGCAGCAGCCTGTCACCGGGTTCGAGGATCTCCTCGCCCACCACGATCCGGCTGTCCTCGATACCCAGGGGCAGCCGGCGCCCACCGGGCAGGTCCCGCACCGCTTTCGCGCCCCGCATCAGCAGCGGCGCCGGGTGCCCCGCGTTGATGTACCGCAGCAGCCCGCTGTCCATGTTGAGTTCGGTCAGTACGCCGGTGACGAATCGCAGGTCGGGAAACTGCTCGATAAGGGCGGCGTCCGCGGCGCGGGCCATGGCGTAGAGGCCGTGGTCGTCACGCCGGGCGGCGCGCAGCGCACCCAGCGCCGTCGCGCAGGTGAGGCTTGCCCCCAGGCCGCGGCCCATCGCGTCGAGCACCATCATCCGGGCGACCGGTCCGTCCACGGCGTAGTCGAACGCGTCGCCGCCGACGTCGTAGCAGGGTTCGAGCACCGCGCTTATCGACAGCCGGTGCGCGCTGAACGTCAGCGGCGGCAGCAGCTGTGTGAGCAACTCGCCGGCGGCCGACATCGCGCGGGTGCGCCGGGTCCGGTGCAGGGTGTCGCCGTACGGCATCTTCACCGTCACCAGGTGCCCCAGCAGCCCCACCAGCGATTCACACCATCGCTGGAACCGGGCGGGATCGGCCGGTGGCGGATCGACGAGCACCTCGACCACGCCGAGCCGTTCGGCGCCGTCGATCAGGGGCAACCACATCCGGTACGGGACGGCGTCGCGGTCGGGCACCTGGGTGTGGACGGAGGCGAACGCCCGACCGGCCAGCGAGCCGTCTACGGACATCGGTGGTGGGGGCGGCTTGCCCTGCCGGGGCAGCGGCCACAACCGCCGCTGTTCGTGGTCGACCAGGTACACGGTGACATCGAGACCGATTGGCGCGGTGGCCTTGTTGATCTCGTCGGGAAGTTCGTCACCGAGCGCGAAGTTCACTCGGGCCAGGAGGTCCACGATCACGGCGTGCCAGGTGGCGCCGGCTTCCACGTCCCACCTCATGACATTGGCCCCCTCCATCGCCAGGACCGAAATGCCCGACCCGGCGACCGTCGAAACGCCAGCGCCCGGGGTTTGAGGGAGTCCGTCGGGGTACCCCCGGGATTAGGCAGCGTCGCGGGAGGGAGACGGCGGTGACGAAGACGGTTTCGGACCTGGTGGTCGAGCGGCTGGCGGCGTGGGGTGTCGAGCGGGTGTTCGGGTACTCGGGAGACGGCATCGACGGCGTGATGGGCGCGCTGCGGCGGGCCGGTGAGCCGCGGTTCATACAGGCGCGGCACGAGGAGATGGCCGCGTTCATGGCGGTCGGGCACGCCAAGTACACCGGCGGTGTCGGTGTCTGCCTGTCGACTCAGGGGCCGGGCGCGACCCACCTGCTCACCGGGTTGTACGACGCGAAGCTCGACAGCAAGCCCGTGGTGGCGATCGTGGGGCAGCAGGTGTCCACAGTGCTCGGTAGCGCCTACCAGCAGGAGATCGACCTGGTGCGGCTGTTCGGCGACGTGTGCGCGCAGTTCACGCAGACCGCGTACACGGCGCAACAGGTACCGATGCTGCTGGACAAGGCTTTCCGCGGCCCCCTCGCCGCGCGGGGCCCGGCCCGCGTGGGGGTGGCGCGCCACGTGCCGGGGGGGGCCGGGCG
>NZ_JAIBNX010000119.1:12370-21056 GCF_026130045.1 Micromonospora sp. CPCC 205371 | reverse complement strand
CGACGCGGCGGCGCACGGGGCCGGCGGCTGGCCCGCCGGCGCCCCCCGCCCCGGG
This sequence comes from Micromonospora sp. CPCC 205371, assembly GCF_026130045.1. GTDB lineage: Bacteria > Actinomycetota > Actinomycetes > Mycobacteriales > Micromonosporaceae > Phytohabitans. The sequence continues at coordinate 21,001 of NZ_JAIBNX010000119.1, read as the reverse complement.
GCCGCGAGCCCGACCTGCGTGGTGCTGCCGCACGACGTGCAGACGGCGCCGGCGCCAGACCCACAAGCCCACGCACACGGTGTGATGACGACCAGTCCCGGCCTGCGGCCCGCGCGGGTCGTGCCGTACGAGGAGGACATCCGGGCGGCGGCCGACGTGCTCTCCGCTGGGGAGCGGGTCGCGATCCTGGTCGGGCAGGGCGCGTACGGCGCCGCCGAGGAGATCGTCGAACTCGCCGGCCGCCTCGGCGCGGGCGTCGCGGCCTCGCTGCTGGGAAAGCCGGTGCTCCACGAGGGCCTGCCGTTCCACACCGGGGTGATGGGGCACCTGGGCACGACGGCCAGCGCGGAGCTGATGCGCGGCTGCGACACGCTGCTCATCGTCGGCAGCAACGACCCGTGGACGGAGTTCTACCCGGCGCCGGGGCAGGCGCGGGCGGTGCAGATCGACATCGACGGGCGGCGGCTCGGCGTGCGGTACCCGATCGAGGCGATGCTGCTCGGCGACGCCCGCGAGACGTTGCGGGCGCTGCTGGGTGTGGTGAAGCCCCGCGACAATCACGGCTGGCGGGAGCGGGTGGAGTCGTGGGTACGCAGGTGGCACGAGATCGCCGAGGAGCGCGCCGCCCGGCCGGCCGACCCGGTCAACCCGCAGTGGGTGATCCGTTCACTGTCCGAGCGGATGCCGGCCGACGCGCGGGTGTCCGTCGACGTCGGCTCGGTCACCTACTGGTACGCCCGGCACTTGCGGCTGCCGCGCGGGGTGCCCGCCCACCTGTCCAGCACGCTCGCGTCGATGGGATCGGCGCTGCCGTACGGGCTGGCCGCCAAGCTGGCCGCGCCGGACCGGCCGCTGATCGCGCTCGCGGGCGACGGCGCCATGCAGATGAGCGGCCTCGCCGAGCTGATCACCGTGGCGGCGCGGTGGCGGGACTGGGCCGACCCGCGGTTCGTGGTGTGCGTGCTCGACAACGGCGACCTGGCCGAGGTGAGCTGGGAACAGCGCGAGACGGAGGGCGAGCCGCGGTTCGACACGTCGCAGCGCCTGCCGTGGGTGCCGTACGCGGATTGGGCCGAGTCGCTGGGCCTGCGCGGCATCCGGGTCACGTCGCCGGCGGAGGTGGAACCGGCATGGGACACCGCGCTGGCCGCCGACCGGCCGGTGCTGATCGACGCGGTCGTCGATCCGGCTGTGCCACTGCTGCCGCCGCTGCAGGAGTACGAGAAGATCAAGCCCATGTACGCGGGCCTGGCGGCCGAGCGCGGCGCGCTCGCCCGGCGGGCGGAGGAGCACCTGCGAAGCGAGCGCGCCGACGAAGGCTACGACGACCCGGCAACTCGGTAGTAGCGCGGTTGTTCAGGGCAGTGGGCGAGCGAACAGGAGCGTGGGTCGATCGTCCAATGTGGTATCGCCGACGACGGTGAAGCCATTGCGCAGCAAGACGGCGCGCGAGCCGTGGTTGTCCACTGTGGTGGCCGCCCGCAGCCGCGTCAGACCATATTCAGTGAAGGCCAGGCCGCAGACCTGGCGGACGGCGTCCGTCGCGATGCCGCGGCCCGCGAAGGCACGGCCGATCCGGTATCCGAGCTCGGCCTCGCCGTCTTCGACGCAGACCAGGTTGACCCGGCCCGCGATCGTGCCGTCCTCGGTGGTCAGGACGTGGAAATGGTCGGTGCCGGCGTCCTGCATCGCCAGCAGCGCCGCGTGGCGCGCCGGGTAGTCGGCGAAGAACTCGTCGCCGCGGTCGGGCACCGACGCCGCGAAGTACTCGCGGTTGGCGGTCTCGAAGGCCAGGATCGCGTCCCGGTGTTCGGCGGTGAGGCGCTGTAGTCGCACTCCGTGACGATACCGGGCGGGTAAACGCTTGCCTCAGGCATCTTGACAACGGAACGATGACCGTCAACACTTCGACACAATCTCGAAACACCACCACGGGGCCGTTGTAGCAAGCGTGTGAACGCTAACATCCCACGGGAGGGCTGCGTGGCGTGCCCCGGCGGGGCGGGCGCGGCCGGCGCGGGCGCCCGGCTTCGTGGTGATCGTGACGGCCGCACCGGCACAGGCGGCTACGCTGCCCCCCGGTGCGGCGTCGCTGGAGTCGGTGAACTATCCCGGGCGCTACGCCCGGCACGTCAACTCGCTAGGCCAGCTGGAGGCGGTCGCCGCGGCCAGCGCCGCACAGGTCAAGCTGGACGCGACGTTCACGGTCGTGAACGGGCTGGCGTCGCCGTCCTGCTACTCGTTCCAGACCAAGGGCGGGCTGTTCCTGCGGCACCGCGACTTCCGGCTGCGGGTGGACGCCAACACCGGCGACGCGACGTTCCGCGGCGATGCCACGTTCTGCGCCGTCGACGGGTCGGTCACCGGGTCGGTCTCTTTGGTCTCGCACAACTACCCCGCCCGCCGCATCCGGCACCGCGACTTCGCGCTCTGGCTGGACACGTACCAGGACACGGCCACCTTCCGCGCGGACAGCTCGTTCCGGCTCGCCGCACCGTGGGCACCCAAGACGGCCGTGAACCCGGTGATCCCCGGCCTGTTCGCCGACCCGCACATCGCGAACTTCGGCGGGCGCTACTACCTGTACCCGACGACCGACGGGTACGCGAGTTGGGGCGGCACGTACTACAAGGCGTTCTCCTCCACCGACCTCGTCAACTGGACCGACCACGGCGTCATCCTCGATCACGGGCCCGACGTCTCCTGGGCGGACAACTCCGCGTGGGCGCCCGCCGTCGCCGCGAAGAACGGCCAGTACTACCTGTACTTCAGCGGAGGTTTGGCCAGCGGCAACACCGCGAAGCAACTGGGTGTCGCGGTGTCGAGCTCGCCCACCGGGCCGTTCCGCGACGCGCTCGGCCGCCCCCTGGTGACAAGTGGACAGTTCTCCGGCGGCCAGGCCATCGACCCGATGGTGTTCACCGACGACAACGGACAGTCCTATCTGTACTGGGGACAGGGCGTCGCGCGCGTGGTGCCGCTCAACGCCGACATGATCTCGTTCAATGCCAGCCAGGTGCGCACCATCACGCCATCCGGCTACAACGAGGCGCCGTTCGTGTTCAAGCGCAACGGCACCTACTACCTCATGTGGTCGGAGAACGACACCCGCAGCGAGGACTACCGGGTCGCCTACGCCACCGGCACCTCGCCGCTTGGACCGTGGACCAACCGCGGCGTCGTGCTCCAGAAGCGACTGGACGCGGGTATCCGCGGGCCAGGCCACCACTCCGTAGTCCGCGCACCCGGCGCGGACACCTGGTACGTGGCGTACCACCGGTTCGCCGTGCCGGCCGGCAACGGCACCAACCGGGAGACCGCCATCGACCGGATGTCGTTCAACGCCGACGGCACCATTCAGCCGATCGTGCCTACCCTCTGAAGTGGAGAGTCGCATGTCGAGAGTCGCTACACGGATGGGCGCGATGCTCACCGCCGTCGTCCTGATACTGGCGTCATGGGCGGTGACGACGCGGCGGGAGGCGGCCGCGCTCGATCCGTTCACCGGCTATCTGATGGCACACTTCACCGGCGAGACCGCCGCCGGTGAGCAGATTTACCTCGCCTACAGCACCAACGGTCTCAACTGGACCGACCTGAACTACGGCGGCCCGGTCCTGTACTCCACGCTCGGCACGCGCGGTGTCCGTGACCCCGCGCTCGTCCGGTCCCCGGCCGGCGACCGGTACTGGATCATCGCCACCGACCTGCGCATCGCCAGCGGCACGTCGTGGAGCGACGCCGCGAACAACGGCAGCAAGTCACTGGTCGTGTGGGAGTCGACCGACCTGGTGAACTGGTCCGCGCCGTGGCTCATCAACGTCGCGGGCGGCATCTCCGGCGCGGGCAACGCCTGGGCGCCCGAGGCCATCTACAACCCGTCGACCGGTGACTACGTCCTGTACTGGGCGACGAACTCGGCGATGAACGGCGTCACCAAGCATCGCATCTGGTACGTGCGCACCAGCAACTTCCGCACGTTCACATCGCCGCAGCTGTACATCGACCGGGGAGCCGGCCAGGGCATCATCGACACCCAGATCGTCGAGGTCGCGAACAGCGTCGGCGGGTACCGCTACTACCGCGCCTCGGCCGACGGCCACATCACCATCGAGGGCAGCAACGCGATCCTCGGCTCGTGGAGCACCATCGGCAACCTGTCGCACATGGGCATCTCCAACGGCACCGGCGGCGGCAACGTCGTCGAGGGTCCGATGTGGGCACAGTTCAACGGGCGCAACGAGTGGAACCTGTGGCTCGACCAGTACGCCACCGGGCGCGGCTACATGCCCATCACCTCGTCCAACCTGGGCAGTACGCAGAACTTCCGCACCCGCACCGACTACAGCATGGGCACCAACCGCAAGCGCCACGGCTCGATCCTGAACCTGACCGCGGCCGAGCAGAGCCGCGTACTGGCCAAGTGGAACCTCAACGCGCCCATCAACCGCCTCCAGTCGTACAACTTCCAGGACCGCTACGTGCGCCACGCCAACCTCGACGTACGCATCGACCCGAACGTCAGCCCCGCGGCGGACGCCCAGTTCCGCCTGGTGCCGGGCCTGGCGAACAACTCCGGCTACGTGTCGTTCCAGTCGGTCAACTACCCGGGGTACTACCTGCGTCACTACGGGTTCGACTTCGTGCTGGCACCCAACGACGGCACCACGACGTTCGCCGCCGACGCCACCTTCAGACGAGTGGCGGGGTTGGCCGACAGTTCCTGGTCGTCGTTCCAGTCGTACAACTACCCAGACCGCTACATCCGGCACTACAACTACCTGCTCAAGCTCGAACCCGCCACGACCGCACAGGCACGCGGCGACGCGACGTACCGCGTCACAAGCTGAGCCGGTGATCGGGGGCCGTCCGCGACGCGGGCGGCTCCCGGCCAGTGCGCGCCTACGTCGTTGGCTGTGGTCGGCGGCCGAGCCACAGCAGGCGGCGTGGTGAGGGGTGACCACCGCCGGTGGCGCGGCGATTCGGTGGCCGGTTCCGTGGTGACCACGGATGCGGCTCCGTACTGCCGGACGGGACGCTGAACTCCTCAGCGAATCGAACGGGAGACAAGCCATGAACGCGCACGTCATCGAGAACCAGGTCGGCGTCAAGAACCAGCGGCGGGAACTGCGGTTGACCCTCAACGGCGTACTCTGGGCGCTGCAGATCCTGTGGGGCTTCTTCTTCGCCGGCAGCGGGTTCGGCAAGGTGTTGCTCTACGACGCAGCCCTGTATGCGGAAGCGCCTCGGGCGGTGGCCTGGTATGCCGCGGTGCCGCAACCCCTCATCGTCTTTATCGGGGTCTGTGAGGTGCTCGGCGGGGTCGGCCTGATCCTGCCCGCCATCACCAGGGTCAAGCCGAAGCTGGCGCCGCTGGCCGCCGCCGCCTTGGCGCTGACCATGCTCCTAGCCGCCGGCTTCCACATCGTGCGTGGTGAGTACTCGCTGGTGCCGGCGAACCTCGTCCTGGGAGCGGTCGCCGCGTTCATCGCGGCGGGACGGTCGAACCACAGACCCATCGAGCCGGCGGCGCTCACGACCCGGCGCCTGCTCACATCGCTCGCGGTGCTCGTGGTGATGGTGCTGACGGCGATCGTTCCGACCTGGTACACGATGACGCACGGCCAGTTCTGAACCGCCCGCTCCACGGTGGCCGGCACGTCGATGCTATCGACCTGCCGGCCACCTGGCGGTCTGTTGCATCGGGGCCATGACATCTCGATTGTCGCGCCGGTCGGCGCTTGGCGTGTTGGGTACGGCGCCCGTTGTCGCCAGCGGGGTGCTCGCGAGTGCGACGCCGGCTCAAGCGGAGGTTGCCGGCACTGGGCGTGACCGCATACCGCGAGACCTGCGGCCGGGCGGCGCCTTTGACCAGCGGCTCAGCCAGCTCGCGGCCGAGGGCAAGCTGTCGGGGACCGTGTTGCTGGCGCACAAGGGTAAGACGGTGCTCGAACGGGCGTACGGCATGGCGAACGCCCGCACGTCGGTGCGCAACGGGCCCGACACGGCCTTCGCGCTCGCGTCCGTGGCCAAGCTTTTCACCGCCATCGCGGTCTCCCAACTGGCCGAGCGCGGCCAAGTCGACTTCGGACAGGCCATCGGCGCGTACCTGGATGGCTTTCCGGCCAGCATCGTGCAGGGCTTCCAGCGGCTGTCGATCAAGGGGACTCACATCGATCAAGGGCGAATGCATGCGGAAAGAGGTCAAACCGCGCGCATCCCATCCTTGATCGACGAAAACGGGCGGGCGTGCCGACGGCGTTCTGTCAATTAGTCGCCGCTCCTGACAACCTTTCCCAGGTCCGGTCCCGATAACGGTGTGACGCCGGAGAAGGGAGCGATCGGGTTGTCGACGGAGGAGGACCGGGAGTACGTCGAGTACGTCTCGGCCGCGTTCGACCGGCTGAGGCGCACGGCCTACCTGCTGTGCGGCGACGGGCACCGGGCCGACGACATCGTCCAGGCCACGCTGGTCTCGCTGTACCTGCACTGGAAGCGGGTGCGGAAGGTCGAGAACCTCGACGGGTATGTGCACCGCATCCTGGTGCGCCGGTACATCGACGAGCGTCGCACCGCGTGGGCGAAGGTCTTGCTGGCTTGGCGGGACACGTCGGTGCCAGCCCCGGCCGGGCGCAGCGTGGAAGACACGCACGCGGTGAGTGACGCCCTCGCCGCGCTGACCCGGGGCCAACGGGCGGTCCTCGTGCTGCGCTACTTCTGCGACATGTCGGTGCAGGAGACGGCCACAGCGCTGGGTTGCTCGGCCGGCACCGTCAAGAGCCAGACCGCCCGGGGCCTCGCGGCCCTTCGCGACCTGCTCGGCGAGGAGTGGCAACCACGAGCGGTGACGACAGACTCAAGGAGCGGGCGATGACGCCGGATGGCGAAAGCAGGGTTAGAGAGGTACTGGCCACAGTGGAACCGCCACCGGCCAGCATGACCGTAACCGACGTGGTGAACGCGGGGCGCCGCACCCGGCGACGGCGGCGCTGGCTGGCGACGAGCACGGCCGGCGCTGCCACCGTCGCCGTCGCGGTGGGCGCGATCAGCCTCGTGAACCAGCCGGCCGGGACGGCACCGGCCCAGGTGCCCGCCACCGAGACAGCGGCCTCGGATCCCATGATCTGCGTGGCCGCGCCGATCGATGTGCCAGCCGGCGCGACCGATGCCTTCGTCAACGCGGGCTCGCCGGATGGCCGGTATTTGGCCGGCGCCATGACAAGCAAGAAGTCCGCGGGCACGCCCGTGATCTGGGACGGTGCCAAGGCGACCACCATCCCGGTCGACGGCATCGGGGAAGCGCAGGGCGTCAACAACAGCGGGGTCGTCGTCGGTGAGAGCGACCGCGAGGGCAGCGGTGGCTCGTTCGCGTGGGCCTTCGCTGGCGGTGAGGTGGTCGAGTTGCCGCTGCCGGACGGCTACACGGGCGCGGAGGCCTCCGGGATCAACGCGCGGGGACAGGTGAGCGGCGTCGCTTTCAAGGGCGACGACGTGGCCCCGGTCGTGTGGCAGGAGCCCTCCGCCACGGCGCGGGTCGACGTGCTGAAGGCGCCCGCCGGCGGTGCGATGGCGTTCGGCATCTCCGACGAGGGTGTCGTGGTCGGCGGCAAGCGTGACGGTGGCTCCGCGTACGTATGGGTCGACGGCGAGGGACGCGACCTGCCCAGTCCGACCGGCACCGAGGGCGGTAGCGCGCTCGGCGTGCGCGGCGACTGGGTGTACGGCCGCCTGTCCAAGGCCGGCGACCCGCCCGGCGGCGGGTTCACCCCGAACGGAACCCCGCCCGCGCGTGGCCAGGTCATCGTCGGCGGCCCCGAGTCCGTGGACTGGAGCGCCGGGGCGGTCTGGAACCTGGCGACCGGCCAGAGCTTCACCGTCGAAAGTGGACAGATCGAGGCTATCAGCCGCACCGGCCAAGTCGCCGTCAACCAGGAGGGCCGCCCGGCGTTCATCCGGGAGGTCGACGGTGATCCGCGGCCGCTGCCGGGCTTGAAGACCTACCTGTACGTGCTGAGCGACGACGGCTCCCGCGCGGCCGGCGTCAGCGGCGGCCAGCCGGTCCGCTGGACCTGCGCCGACCGCTGACCCGCAGGTCAGGCACGGCGCCGGGATCGGCGGCGGATGGCCAGCAGCACGCCCCCCGCGCTGGCCACCGCCGCCACACCGGCGGCCACGAGCCATCGGGTGGGGGAGCGGTCCGGCGCGGCGGCCTGCGCGGAGGGCGAGGCCGTGACGCCGCATCGGGTACTGGCGGGAGCACCCGCCGGATCGACGCGGACCACCGCCTCGCAGTGCCCGATGCCGGGAAGCGCGGTGTCCACAGTGACCCGCCACTCCCCGGCCGTGAGCGTGCCGGAGTAGACAACCGTGGGCCGGCCCGGCAGCCGGGTGAGCGCGACCGGCCCGACGCCGGCCGTCCCGGACGCCGTGGTGGGCGTCGCGATCATCGTGGCGGCCATCGGCTCGGTCACGGGGTGGCCGTCGGACCAGGCGACATCGACGGAGACGCTGCCGCGCCCGTCGGTGTTGATGGTCAGCGCGACCGTGGCGTGCGCGGTGGGGAGGGAGGGGGGCGCCCCGCCCCCCCCCCCCCCCCCCCCCGCGCGCCCGCGCCAGGGGGGGGGCGTGCCT
>NZ_JAIBNX010000119.1:0-12360 GCF_026130045.1 Micromonospora sp. CPCC 205371 | reverse complement strand
CGGGGGGGTGGAGGCGCCCAGGCGGCGGGGGGCGGGCCGGGGGGGGGGGGGGGGCCAGCCCACCCCCCCCCCCATCACAGCCGCGAACCCGAGAACGCGGCTGAGCTTGTTCATGCGCCCGGCATGGTGACCCACGCCTGGTAACGGGCCGAGCCGGGCTTCTGGAGCACCAGCGGGCGCTGACCGGCGTCCCGCTGCCCCCCGAGCCCCAGAACCAGGCCGCGGGGGGCCGTGGTCAGTCCCCCCGTGCCGTCGGCCGCCTGCCGGAGCCGCCAGCGTTGAGCCGACGCACAGTCCTGCTGGACCACCGGGGTGCCAGCCACCGGGGCAGCGCTCGCGCACTTGCCGGAAGCCTTGGCCCGCAACAGGAACGTGTCGCCGCCGCCTGATTCCAGCTTCCACAACTGGCTGGCGGTACCGGCCCGGCGCTGCGACACCAGCGGCGTGCCGTCAGCGGTGCGAGCGCCGTACAGTTCGGCGGCCGTACCCGTCAGCGCGTTGCCGAGGACGAACCAGGCTCCGGCCGCCGGTCGCGCCGCGGCGGGCGTGGTGATGGTCGCCGGCGCGGTGTACGGGACGGTGGCCGAGCCGGTGCCGCGCAGCACGATCTGCGCCTGGTACGTGGTGCCGGCTCGCAGGCCGGTCACGCGCACGCCGGTCGCGGTGGTCCAGCCGAGCACGCGGCCGTTCAGGGCCACGCCGTACCGGGTACCGGCCGCCGCCGCGTCCCACGCCAGCCGCGCCGACGTCGCGGTGACGTCGCTGATCCGCAGCGCCGGGGCCGGGTTCCCCGTAGCGGTGGGCGACGCGGTCGGCGGAGCCGGTGAGGAGGGCGCGGGGGAGGACGGCGCCGGGGTGGTGGGTGAGGGCTGCGCGGGAGTGGTGGGCACCGGCACCGATGGGGTGGGCAGCGACGGGGTCGGTGTCGGCGGCACGGTGGTGGGTGCCGGCGTTGGCGTGGCCGTGGCGTTGTCGCGGATCAGGAACTGGTTGTCCGCCACGTTCCAGTGGGTCGCCAGGTAGCTCCCCGGGCTCGGACTGGAGTGGTAGTAGTCGTCGTGGTTGCAGTCCAGCCGCTGGTCGTGCGCCCGGTCTGTGCACGCGGTGCGCAGCACGGTGCCGTCGGCGTCCTTGTAGCACATGACGTCGTACTCGTCGACGCAGTGCCCGGCCTTGCTGGAGTTGGGCGCGCTGTTGTTGACCGCGCCGAGGTTGTGCCCCAGTTCGTGCGCGGCGACGCCGGCGTTCCAGCAGCCCGAGTCGTTGCGCCCGTACGAAGGACCGCCGTTGCTGCGGTTGCCCGTGCCGGCCCTGTCGTCGCCCGCGAACGAGCCGATTCCACAGTAGACACGCGACTCGCCGAAAATCATGTACTTGCGGTCGGTGCGGTTGTACCCGAGCCCCTTCAGCGCCGAGATGGTGGCGTTGAAGTCGTTCATCGAGGCGGCGGCGATCTCCACCTCGCGCACGTCGACCTCGCAGTTAGCCGTTGTCACGTACCGGATGTGGCGGGAGCCGCCGGTCTCCTGGGCGCTGGCGTCGTAGATGGTGTCGACGCCGGCCGCCCACTTCCGGAACGAGGCCAGGTACTCGGCGAACGGGCCCGCCGTGCGGGTGCCGTAGCCGTCCAGCCCCTGTCCCCCGTTGCCGGACTGCCCGTCTCCGACGCACACCACCCCGTGCGGGCCGACCTCGGCGGCGGCTGCCGGCGCCGCGTCCGCGGCGAGCGCGACGCCACCTGCGAGGGAGCCGCCCTCGTCCTGTACGACGTCTTTCTCGCTCGGCGCGGCGCTGTCGCGCTGCGGCAGCTTCGGCGCGGGGGCCGCGGGGGCGATCGGCGCGACTTTGCCGGCGACGCTGAGGCCGGGCGGCGCGGCGTCAGGGCCGTGCGAGCAGGTGTTGCGGTCGCCGACCTCGTAGCCGCCGGCGCACGGCGAGCCTTTCTTGGCGGCGGTCAGGCCGCGGTAGACCAGGCCGGCGGCCGGGTCGTCGGCCGGCACGTCCTCGATGGGGTCGGCGCCGGGACCGAAGCCGGACGTCGATACGGGATCGTTCCAGGGCGCCCAGGCGCTGCCGAGGGCGGACGGCACGGCGAGCACGCCGGCGCCGAGCAGGACGGCGGCCACCAGGGCGACACGGCGCCCGCGGCGCCGTCGGGGCTGGTGGGGTCGACTGGGCTGGGAAGGCGAAGGGTGAGGTGCAGACACGGGGCGATACGGTAGCCATCGATGCGACGCCGACAAAGCTGGCATGAGGTACTTAAGGAAAAACTAATCCAGAGCAGCCGATATTTGCGCTGGGGATAGACGGTCCGGTATGTTCCTCACCCCTTGAGCAGCGTCGAAGGGGGAAGGTCCATGGCAGTGCCACGCCGGTGGCGGGGTCCGTTGGCGGCATCGCTGGCCGCCATCGCGCTCGCTGGATGGGTGGTACGGCCCACCGGAGCCGACGCGGCGGCCGAGCCGTACAAGGGTGTCGCGAACTCCGCCTGCGCGGACCTGACCCGCCTCACGGTGTCCTGGTACTACAACTGGATGCTGAGTCCGGGCAGTTGCTCCGCGCCGGGCTTCGTGCCGATGATCGCCGGCAAGAGCGAGAAGACGCCGGAGGCGGTGAGTCGGGCGCTCAACCAGGTCGCCAATGCCGGATACCGCACCGTGCTCGGCTTCAACGAGCCCAACAAGACCGACCAGGCCAACCTCACCGTGGCGCAGGTCGTGGCGCTGTGGCCGCATCTGACCGCGCGTGCCGAGGTGCGGGTGGGCAGCCCGTCGACCTCGGCCGACACGGCCGGGCAGGCGTGGTTCCGGGACTTCCTCACCCGGGCCGACACGGCCGGCCTGCGCGTCGACTTCCTGACCGTGCACTGGTACGGCTGGAACGCGGGTTCCTGTGACGCCAAGGCCGCGGCGTTCGAAAGCTACCTGCGCTGGGTAGAGTCGCTGCCCGGCAACCGTCCAATATGGATCACCGAGTTCGGCTGCCTGCACAACAGCAAGCCCGACGCCGCCACGGTGCAGGCGTTCCACGCGGGTGCGCTGGCGATGCTGGCACGCCACCCGCGCGTCGAGCGGCACGCGTGGTACCCATGGATCGCCAACAACGGTTTGGTGGACTCGTCGGGTGCGCTAACTCCGCTCGGCACCCAGTTCGCGGCCGCGCCCGCGTACCGCTGAGGCGGCCGCGAAAGGAAGCTGGCGCCGCACCTGTCTGCGCGTACCAGCCCCGCCCCGGCCACCCAGGCGGCACAATGATCTCGTCGGGGCCCGAAACGTGGGTTTCGCGGATCGAGGAGTGGCGGCCATGTCCATTCTGGACACCGCGGTCTCCCGCACGCCGCTGGGCGAACACGACGGACGATCCGGCGGCGCGCTGGAGCGGGTCGTGCTCGCCGACGGCCGGCGGCTGGTCGTCAAGCGCACCACCTTCGCGGCGGATCTCACCCGCCGCCTCACCGGCGACGCCGAAGGGCGGGAGTACGCCCTGTGGCGGCACGGCGTCCTGGACCGGCTCGGCCCGGTCCACGCGGTCGTCGACGGCTGGCGCGACGGCGACGAGACCGTCGTGGTCATGCGCGACCTCGGCTCGGCCGTCGTCGGGTGGGACCGGGTCCTGACGCACGCGGAGGTGTCGCGGCTGCTCGCCGCCGCGATCGCGGTGCACCGTGCCGACCACGCTGCGCCACCCGAGTTGCTCGTCCCGATCCGTACCCGGGTGTCCTTCTTCGCCCCCGCCCGCGTGGAGCCGCTCGCGGCGGAGTTTCCGCTTGCCGCGGCCGTGGTGGAGGGCTGGACCCACTTCGCCGAGCTGGCCGACACCGACGTCGCCGGCCCCGTCCTGGCGCTGCTCGACGATCCGGCGCCGCTGGCCGAGGCCCTCGCCGCACGGCACTGCACCCTGATCCACGGCGACCTGTGGCCGGTGAACACGGCGTTCACCGGCGACGGCGTTGTCCTGCTCGACTGGAACCTCGCCGGGTGGGCGCCGCCCGCGCTGGATCTGATGTCGCTGCTCGCCGGGGCCGGCGCGGCAAACCTCGCCATCTCGCGCGAGGAGGCCATCGAGGAGTTTCGCGGTCTGTGCGGCGCCGCCCATGACGAGCCGGCCCTACGCCTCGCGCTACTGTGCGGGCTGGTCGAGTACGGCTGGAACAAGGCGCTCGACGCTGCGACCGACAGCGACCCCGGACGCCGGGAGCGGCACCGGGCCGATCTTGACTGGTGGATCAGTCAAGCGCGCGCGGGCCTCCGACACCTGAGTTGAGCCGCGTTCCACGTTACCGCCGCGCCGATCCGGCCGGCCCTCACCTGAGTGCGAGTTCGCGCCGCGAAGTTGTGGAGGATGTGCGTGCTTTCCGGCGCTTCTCGCGCCGTACCTCTCGGTGCGTGGCGGCACTTCACGGATCGAGAGGAGACCTTTCCGGTGCGAATGTGGAAACCTGGCCTGATCGGCCTGTCAGCGGGCATCGTGCTCGCTGTCGGGGTCGGCACGTCGCTCGCCAGACAGACGACGTCCGAAACCAACGCGGGCGCCGACTCGGCTGCCGTACGGGTGACGGAGCAGGTCGGCTGGCTCGTCGACCCTGGCAACACGGCGCGGTTCGCCGGCTCCCTGAACACGATGGCGGCAGCGGCGCGGCCGAAGGTGGCGGCGCTCAAGGCCGACGCAGACACCACGGGCGACTACGTCACCATCAACGTGAAGGTCGCCGGCGAACCCGCGGGGCGGGATCAGCTCCAGATGGTCGTGTCCGCTGGCGATCCGCGCCTCATCGGCGTCACCAGTCCGACGAGCAACGATTTCTTCGTTCTGGAGCGGGGCGCTCCGAACTTCCTGCCGCCGCCGTCCGGTGCGGACGCGGCGAACGAGAGCGCGGCGAGGGTCGCGGACACACCACTGGTCCGGCGCGACGTCGCCGCTCTGGCCGCCCCCGCGGAGGAAGCGGCCGGCTCCTCGGAGGAGGCGGCCGGCTCCTCGGAGGAAGCGGCCGGCACAGAGGACCAGGGCGCCGCCGATGAGCAGGGCGCCGCCGAGGACGAGGCCGCTGCTGAGGAAGAGCAGGCCGGGCAGGAGGAGGCCGAGGACCAGGGTCAGGAAGGCGAGGTGCCTGGTATCCAGGATGTCCTCGGCGCCGTCGACACCCTGCTCCAAGTGGTCAACGGCGAGAACGTGCCGATCGACCAGGTCTTCGCCGCGGCGGGCACCATGGGTCAGGTGATCGGCCTGCTCCTGGGCGGCTGAGCCGGCGCGGCACTGCCCGCCGGCGCGAGCGTGCGGCGGGTACGTGCCCGCGCGCCGCGGGGTGCGCTTGGCGCGCCCCGCGAGCGCCGCCGATCAAGGAAGCGAGGGGACAAACACCCTCGCCGCTAGAACGGTACGGGTTCGCGGATGATGGGGCAGGTCATGCAGTGGCCGCCGCCCCGGCCCCGGCCGAGTTCGGCGCCGGTGATCGTGATGACCTCGATGCCGGCCTTGCGCAGCAGGGTGTTGGTCTGTGTGTTGCGGTCGTACGTGAAGACCACGCCCGGCTCGAGCGCGACCGCGTTGTTCCCGCTGTCCCACTGTTGCCGCTCGGAGGCGTACACGTCGCCGCCGGTCGCGATGACCCGGAGCCCGTCGAGCCCGAGAGCCTCCGCCACGACATCGACGAAGGGCCGGCTGCCGTGGTCGACGACGTCCAGGCCGGGTGCCTTGTCGCTCGGCCGCAGCGAGAACGCGTGCACGCCGTCCACAATGGTCGGATAGAGGGTCACGACGTCGCGGTCGGCGAACGTGAAGACGGTGTCGAGGTGCATGGCGGCGCGCAGTTTGGGCATCCCGGCGACGACGACGTGGTCGGCGGCGCCGCGCGCGAAGAGGGCCGCCGTAACCTGGGTGATGGCTTGCCGGGAGGTGCGTTCGCTCATCCCCATCAGGACGACGCCGTTGCCCACCGGCATGATGTCGCCACCCTCGAAGGTCGCCTGGCCCCAGTCCTGCTCAGGGTCGCCCCACCACACCGTCGAGCCGACGAAGTCCGGGTGGAACTCGTAGATCGCCTTCATCAGCAGCGTCTCGTGATGCCGGGCGGGCCAGTACAACGGGTTCATCGTCAGGCCGCCGTAGAGCCAGCAGGTGGTGTCGCGGGTGTACAGGGTGTTGGGCAGCGGCGGCATGAGGTATTCGCGGATGCCGGTGGACTCCCGGGCGAGCGCGACGTAATCCGGGCGGAAGTCGTCCGGCAGGTCGCTCGTGGCGAGGCCTCCGATGAGGTATTCGGCGAGCCGGCGCGGTTCGCAGGTCTCCAGGTATGCGCGGGTGTCGTCGACGAGGCCCACGCCGGCCTCGTTGGTTGTGACCTTCCGTTCCAGCAGCCACGTGCGTGCCTCGGGAATCGCCATCGTCTCCGCCAGCAGGTCGTGCAGCTCGACCACGTCGACGCCTCGCTGGCGCAGCTTGTTGACGAAGTCCGCGTGGTCGCGCTGCGCGTTCTCGACCCACATCACGTCGTCGAAGAGCAGGGCGTCGGAGTTGGTCGGTGTCAGCCGGCGGTGTGCCAGGCCGGGCGCGCAGACCAGGACCTTCCGCAGCCGGCCCACCTCGGAGTAGACGCCGTAGCCCGCCGACGGGGGCTTGTCGTGGTTGGTCATCGCGTTCCTCCAAAAAGGACTATCAGACGCTGATCCACCCCGCCGCGAGGGCGACGATGCCGACGACGGCGCCAGCGATCGAGACGAGCAGCAGCACGAACTCGGCCGGCGAGAACAGGCGCCGCCCCTGCTCGCGGCGGGCCATGACGAACAGGACCGTGGCCGGGGCGTAGATGATGAACGACACGAGCACGAACTTCAGCCCGGCCGCGAACAGCAGGAAGGCGACGTAGATGGTCGCGAGAAGGCCGACAGCGAGCTCGCGAGTCGGGCCCCGCGGGCCGGCGGGCGTGCGACCGAGGGCCACCTTCACCGCGTACGCGGCCGCGAGCAGGAACGGGATCAGGGTGAGCGCGCTGGTCAGGTCGAGGGCGAAGCTGAACGCGTCCTCGGAGAAGTACGTGACGATCAGGAAGATCTGGGACGCCGCGGTCGACATGACGAGCGCGGGTACGGGCACGTCCGCCGCGTTGGACCGGCCCAGGAACCGCGGCATGTCGTCGTCCTTGGCCGCGACGAACAGCACCTCGGCCGCCATCAGGGTCCAGGCCAGGTAGGCGCCGAGCACCGAGACGATAAGGCCGACGCTGACGAAGACCTCGCCCCAGTCACCGACCGCGGCCTCCAGTACGCCCGCCATCGACGGCTGGCGCAGCTCGGAGATCTGTTCCATCGGCAGGATGCCGTACGAGACGATCGTGACGGAGGCGAAGACGGCGAAGACGCTGAGGAAGCCGAGGATGGTGGCGCGGCCCACGTCTTCACGGCGCTTGGCGTGTCGAGAGTAGACGCTCGCGCCCTCGACGCCGAGGAAGACGAAGACCGTGACGAGCATGGTGCCGCGCACCTGGTCGAACAGCGAGCCGGCGTAATCGGCCCCGCCGAGGTTGTCGGCGAAGACTCCCAGGTCGAGGTAGAACAGGGCCAGCACGACGAAGAACAGGATCGGCACGAGCTTGGCGACCGTGACGACCCGGTTGATCGCCGTGGCGCTCCGGACGCCCTTGCGGATGAGGAAGAAGAAGCCCCACAGGCCGACCGTGGACAGCACGATGGCGAGCACGGTGTCGCCGTCGCCGAGCGCGGGTGCGACGGCGCCGATGGTCGACATGATCAGCACCCAGTAGGTGACGTTGCCGACGCAGGCGCTGGCCCAGTACCCGAATGCCGAGAAGAAGCCGGGATACTCGC
Source organism: Micromonospora sp. CPCC 205371 (assembly GCF_026130045.1). Lineage (GTDB taxonomy): Bacteria > Actinomycetota > Actinomycetes > Mycobacteriales > Micromonosporaceae > Phytohabitans. The sequence continues at coordinate 4,540 of NZ_JAIBNX010000119.1, read as the reverse complement.
CGAAGCCGGCCTTGGCGTACGCGTACACGCCAGCGTCGAGGTCGGGCCGGCGGATCGCGAGCGTCTGGAAGACGAACGCCAGCATCAACATGCCGGAACCGGCGATGGTCCACGCGATGAGGGCGCCGACCACGCCGGTCTCCTGGGCGAAGCGGCGTGGCAGCGAGAAGACGCCCGCACCGACCATCGAGCCGACCACCATCGCGGTCATCGTCCAGAACGTCAGCTTGGCCGTCGTCGACACCTGCTGGCTTTCGGTCTTGGTCACGTCCGCACCTTCTCGACCTTGAACCCAGTCACTCCATAAAGGACGCTCAGTGTGGGGCTTGCGTAGTTGAAGACGGCGTACGGCAGGTAGGAGAGCGTCGGCACACCCAGTACGGCGGCCATGAACGCTCCGCAGGAGTTCCACGGCACCAGCGCGGAGGTCACCGTGCCGCTGTCGGCCGCCAGGCGGGACAGGTTCGTTGGGGCCAGCCCGCGGCGGGCGAACTCCAGCCGGAACACCCGGGTCGGTAGGACCAGCGCGATGTACTGGTCGCCCGCGACCAGATTGAGCCCGAATCCGCAGCCGAACACCGTGAGGTACAGCCGCCCGGTGCTGCGCGCGGACCGCAGCAGCGGGTTCACCAGCCGGGCGATCAGGCCGAACTCCTCCATGATCGCTCCGAAGGTCACCGCGCCGATGATCAGCCAGAGGGTCAGCAGCATGCTGTCCATGCCGCCGCGGGACAGCAGGCGGTCGATCTCACCGATTCCCGTGCTGATCGAGAACCCGTTCGCCATCGACAGCCAGATCCCCTTGATGGTGCCGGTGACGACGTTGTACCCGTCGCCGCCGACGAAGTCCCGCATCACGGCGGGCTGCAGGAAGGCGCCGAGGACGCCGGCGAAGAGGGCCGAACCCATCAAAGCGAGCGTCGCGGGCACCTTGCGGATGGAGAGCACGGCCAGCAGTACCAGTGGCAGCAGGTTCAACGGTGTGATCCGGTAGATGCCGTCCAGGCTGCGCAGCTCGACCTCCTCGCCGACGGGGTTGCGCACGTCGGGCGCCCCCACCAGGCTGAGGATCAGAAGGACCACGAACGCGATGGCGAAGGCCGGCACCGAGGTCCAGGCCTGGCGTTTGATGTGCTCGTGCACCTCTACCTGCACCATCTGGGCGGTGAGCACCGTGGTCTCCGACAACGGGGAGAGCTTGTCGCCGAGGTACGCGCCCGAGATCACCGCGCCGGCCGTGATCGCCGGCGATACGCCCACCATCGTGGCGACGCCGACGAGCCCGACGCCGATCGTCCCCGCTGTCGTCCATGAACTGCCGATGCTCATCGCGATGACACCGCAGATCAGGGCGGTCGCGGCGTAGTACCACGACGGCGAGAGCACCTGGATGCCGTAGTAGACGAGGGTCGGGATGGTGCCGGAGAGGTTCCACACCCCGATGAGTGCGCCGACCGCCAGCAGGATCAGCACCGCGCTGGTGATCGACGTGAACGCGTTGCGGGCGGCTCGCTCGACGTCTGCCCAGGTGTGCCCGTTGTGCATGCCGATGAGCGCGGCGATCAGCACACAGACGATGAGCGCGACCTGGATCGGACCATCGAGCGCGTCGAGGCCGAACAGGAGCAACGAGCCAGCGATCATGCCGGCGAGGACGAGCATCGGGATGATGGCGACCGCGACCGATGGCTCGGCCAGCACCTGTGCCTCGGTTACCTCCTTCCGCTCACCGCCCATACCGCCCCCTGTGGCATTTGACCGCGAAGTACCAAGTTACCCATTCGCGGTGTTCCCCGTTGGCGTTCAGCGCAGACCGGTGTCCATCTGAGCGGCTCCCGTTCGTCGGTTGGGTGAACGTCATTCCCACCGAGGAAGGGGCACGAGATGAGTACGACGGCGGCGCGGGCGCGTTGGGCGATAACGGCGGTCTTCGGTTGCAACGGCCTGCTCATCGCCAGCCTGGTCGTGCGCACACCCTCACTCAAGATCGACCTTGGCCTGTCCGCGGGCAAGCTCGGGCTCGTGTCGGCGTTGTTCGGCGTCGCGGCGGTGATCGCCATGCGCAGCGCCGGCCGGATCGCGGCCCGCGCCGGCAGCCGCCCCGTCGTGCGGGCGGTGACGCTGGCGTTGCCGCTCGCGCTCGTCGGCATCGGCCTGTCATCGAACATCTGGCAGCTGATCGCGCTGCAGCTGGCGTTCGGCGCCGCGCAGGGCACGCTCGACGTCACGATGAACACCCACGCCGTGGCCGTGGAGCGGACGCTGGGCCGGCACATCATGAACGGCTGCCACGCGGCGTGGAGCGTCGGCGCCGTGGCGGGCTCGCTACTGGGATCCGGCGCGGCGCAGGTGGGGATGGCGCGGTGGGCGCACTATGCCCTGCTCGCGGCGGTGCTGCTGCCGGTCGCCCTGGTCGTCGGCCGGGCCCTACTGCCCGCGGCCGCCGACCAGAGCGAGGTCCGCGGGGCGGCGCACGCGCGGATCGGTTGGACCCGTCGAGTACTGGTCTACGGCGCGATGGGCGCGACAGTGCTGACCGCCGAGGCGGCCGTCGCCAACTGGAGCGGCGTTTACCTGCACGAGGACCTGGGCGCGCCGCTCGGTGTGGCCGCGCTGGGCTACCTCGCGTTCGCCGGCTGCCAGACCGCCGGCCGGCTGGTGGGGGACCGGTTGCTGGCCCGCGGTTCCGCGGTTCGCCTGCTGCGGCTCGGTACGCTCAGCGCCGCCGCAGGACTGGCGGTCGTGGTGCTCAGCCCGTGGCCGGCGCTGGGCATCGTGGGCTTCGCGGTACTGGGCGCCGGCCTCGCCACGCCGCTGCCGGTGCTGTTCGGGCTGGTCGGCCACCTCGGCGCGGAGCTCGGTGGGGAGCGCGGTGGTGAAGCCGTCATGGTGGCGCGGTTCTCCACCATCACGTTCACCGGTTTGCTGCTCGCCCCGGCGGTGATCGGGTGGGCGGCGGAGCTGGTCGGGCTCGCCTGGACGCTGGCCGCGTTGATCCCCCTGCTCGCAGCCGTCGCATCCGTGGCCAGCTCCACCGCCCGGCTCAGGCCAGCCGGTACATGATCGCCCGGCTGGTGGGGGTGGGGCGACGGTACCGGTGCACGGCGAGGCTGAACAGCACGTCGGTCAGCAGGTGCCGGCGGTACGTCCAGCCCCAGCCGGGTACCACCTCGCGCGCGTCACCGGCCGAGTACCGCATCAGCATGTATGCGCGGGGCAGCCGCGGCCCGTACTCGCAGGCGTTTTTCCGGACGTTGTAGGTGACGACCACGTGTGTCTTCCGCGCGGCCTCGTGCACCCGCTTGAAGAGCCCGCCGAAGGCGGGGTCGCCCTTGAGCCAGTGTGCGGACTCGATGGTGGGCGCCTGGACGACCACGGCGACGTCGTACCGGGGCTGCTCGCCGGTTCCCGGCCGTAACCGTTCGGCGGTCATGATCAATAGGTTGGCGAACAGCTCCCTGCGCAGCTGCGACGCGCTGCCCTTGAGCTCGGCGATCAGCGCCTGTTTGGTCCCGCTCGGCGGGCCGCTGTGCCCGTCCACTTCGGCCGCCAGCAGCAGGTATCCAGTGGTGTCGACCTCCGGCAGCGTGACGGTCGCGAGCGCGCGCCGGTCATCCATGGTTGCCCCCCAGCGATTCATGTCCATTGGTGGCATTGTGCGATCTTTCTCATCGCGCGCTCGTCAGTCACTTGACTACACTTTGCGCAGCTCGGGGGGCCTTTCTTCGTGAAAAAGATTCGAGGTATCCCGTTGATGCGTGAGATTGTCGGACGGCAACGGGAACTGACCGAGATTTTCGCCCTCGTCGAGGCGCCCGGCCGAGCGCTGGTCGTGGTCGGCGAGCCGGGCATGGGCAAGAGCACCCTGCTCGCGGCGGCGGCCGAGCGGGCGGTTGAATCAGGCTGGCAGGTGCTGCGCGCCGAGGGCAGCGAACGCGAGGCTGACCTCGCCTTCGCCGCGCTGCACCAGCTCCTGCACCCGGCCCTCAGCGGCGCCGACCGGTTGCCCGCGCGCCAGCGTTCGGCGCTGCTCGGCGCGTTCGGCCTGGCAGACGAGACGGCCGCGCCGGACCGGTTGTTGATCGGCATGGCGGTGCTGACCCTGCTGTCCGACCGGGAACAGCCGCTGCTCGTCGTCGTGGACGACGCACAGTGGATCGACCGTGGCTCGCTGGACGCGCTGGCGTTCGCCGCGCGCCGCCTCGACGGCGTACCCGTCGCCCTGCTCGCCGCCGCCAGAGGGCGAGCCGCACCGCCCGGCCTCGACAACGGCGTACCTACCGTCACCCTCGGACCGCTCGGGCCCGACGAGGCCAACCGGCTCCTCGACCTGCAGCCCGCCCCGCCGTCCGGCCGGACCCGGCTGGACGTGCTCAGCAACGCCGCCGGCAACCCGCTGGCCCTGGTCGAGCTGGCGCGGGCGGCCGGCGGTCCGTGCGGCAAGGCACTGCCACTCACCGCCCGCCTGGGGGCGATCTTCGCCGCGGACGTGGCCGACCTGCCCGCGTCCACCCGCCACCTCCTCCTGCTCGCGTCCCCG
>NZ_JAIBNX010000118.1 GCF_026130045.1 Micromonospora sp. CPCC 205371 | reverse complement strand
GATCAAGGCGTCCTTGAAGTCGTTCTAGCGACTTGAAGGACGCCTTGATCACGGGGAACGGGGAAGGGACAGACCGAATGAACCGAACGGCCGGCTGACCGTCGCGCTCCGCAAGGTGCACACTACGCGGGATGACGAACGGGCGGCGTGGAGTCGAGGGGCGGATTCGCTTGCTCGGCCCGGTGGAGCTCACGGGCCCGGACGGCACCACCGCGCTGGCCGGCGGTCCGCGAGACCTGCTGTGTGTGCTCGCCCTCCGCGCCGGTGAAACCGTCAGCCGTGCGCTACTGCGCGAGGCGGGTCGCGAGCCCTCCACGCTCGACCGCGACGCCGCCGCCCTCTCCGGTGCCCTCGCCCGCTGCGGCCTGCACGGCTCGCTGGAAGTGCGCCCGGCGGGGTACCGGCTGGTGACGCGGCAGGTCGACGTGCGGCGGTTCCAGAGCGCGGTGCGCCGGGCGCAGGCGTGCCGGCGCGGTGGTGACCTGGCGGGCGCCGTGCGCCTCTACGACCGTGCGCTGATGCTGTGGCGCGGCCCGGAGCCGCTGGCCGAGGCGCGGGTGTCCGGCTGGGCGGGCGCCGAGGTGCGCCGGCTGCGCGAGAGCCGCACGGTGGCGCTGGAAGACCGGTGGGAGTGCGCGCTGCGCCTGGCACGCGCGGCGGTGCGAGCGAGCGGCGCCCCGGTGGCCGACCGTGAGGCGGTGATGGCGGGCATCGCCGCGGCTGCCGAGGCCGCCGACGCGATTCCCGCGCTGGAGGAGGCGGTCGCCGCCCACCCTCTGCGCGAGCGCCGCTGGGAGTTGCTGCTCATCGCGACGTTCCTCGGTGGACGCCGCCGGGAGGCGCTCGCGGTGTATGAGCGGGCCAGCCAGACGTTCCTCGACCAGCTCGGCGTCGAGCCCGGCGAGCGGCTGCGCGCCCTCGCCGCGGCCGCCGCCCGGGGCGATCTTACCGAGACCGACCAGGTGCCGCGGCCGGCCACAATGGGCCCGGTGCGCGCCGCACACGGCGCGACGCTGCCGGTGCCGCTGACGAGCCTGGTCGGGCGTGACGCCCTGCTCGACGCGCTCGCCGGCTGGCTAGGCGACCGCCGGCTGGTCACGCTGGTCGGTCCGGGCGGTGCCGGCAAGACCCGGCTCGCCATCGCCGCGGCTCGTCAGGTCCGCGGGCCGGTGCCGTGGTTCGTCGAGCTGAGCTCGGTGGAGTCTCCGGTACGGGTGGCGGGGGCGGTCGCCGAGGCGTTGGGCCTGCGGCAGGAGACCAGCGGTGACGCGGTCGCCGCCATCGTCGACGAGATCGGCCACCAAGACCTTCTGCTGGTACTCGACAACTGCGAGCACGTCCTCGCGGGCTGTGCCGAGCTGGTCACCCGGCTGCTGCGCCAGTGCTCCCGGCTGCGAATCCTCGCCACCAGCCGTGCCGCGCTCCGGATACCAGACGAGCTGGTGGTGCCGGTGCCGCCGCTACTGCCCGAGGCGGCGACCCGCCTCTTCGTGGAGCGCGCGCAGGCCCGCGCCGGCCGTCCGGTGGCCGAGGGCAGCGCCGGTGCGGTGGCACAGCTGTGCGCCGAGCTCGACGGGCTGCCACTGGCCATCGAGCTGGCCGCCGCGCGCACGCCGCTGCTCAGCGTCCCGGAGATCGTCGCCCGCCTCCGCAGCGACCTGCGACTGCTGCGCAGCCCCGACCCGACCGTGCCGGACCGGCACCGCACCATCTCCGCCACCGTGGAGTCCAGCCTTCGCCAGCTCGACCCCGCCACGCAGGCGTACTTCGACCGGCTCGCCGTGTTCGCCGGGTTCGACGCCACCGCCGCCGAGGCCGCCCGCCTGGCCATGGCGCCCGAGGCGCCCGGCGCCGACGCGCTCGCCGCGCTCACCGGGGCGTCGCTCGTGGAGCGCACCGGTGACCGGTACCGGATGCTCGTGCCGATCCGCAGGCACGCTCTCGACCGGCTCGCCCGCGACGGCGGCGAGTCTGCGGCGCGGCGCGCTCACGCCGCCCACTACCTGGCGGTGGCGGAGTCGGCCGACGTCCAGTTGCGGGGGTCCGGGCAGGAGCTCGGGCTGGCCCGGCTGCGCGCCGACGCGGCCAACCTGCGGGCGGCGATGGCGTGGCTGGCGGAGTCGGGCGCGGCGGCCGTGCCCTACGGCGACCTGCGGCTCTCCACGGCCCTGGCGATGGCGTGCCGGATCGGCGGCCAGTACCGGGAGGCGCTGGGCTGGCTGTCGGCGGCCCTCGTGCGACACCCGGACGCGCCGGCTCCCCTGCGTGCCGCCGCCGGTGCCGACGCGGCGATGCTCGCCATGCTGCTGTGCGACTACGCCACGGCCGCCGACTACGCCGAGGATGCCCGCTCGGCGTACCGGGCGACCGGCAACCGGCGCGCCGAGGCCCGCGTGGTGATGACGCTCGGTTCGGTGGCCCGCGAGCGCGCCCAGTACGCGATCTCCGCCGCCCACCTCGACGCGGCGACCGCCACCTACGTGGAGTGCGGCGACGAGTTGGGCGAGGCGCGGGCGGTGCTGCTGCGCGGCTTCACCGCGTGGCTGGCCGGAGACTTCGAGCGGGCCGAGTCGCGGCTGCGGGCGTGCCGGCGCTGGTTCGAGCGGCTGGACGACCCGGAGCAGGCGGCGACCGCCCTGATGAACCTGGGCGCCGTCGCCCTGTACCGGGGCGACATCGACCGGGCCGGCTCGCTGCTCGACGCGGCCCTGGAGCGGTACGCGGCGCTCGGGTTCCCGGAGGGCGTCGGCTGGGCGCACAACCTTCGCGGCCTGGTGGAGTTGCGCATCGGCCGGATCGACCGGGCCGAGGCGCACTTGGCGTTGAGCCTGGCGACGCACCGCGAGGTGGGCGACCGGTGGCGCACCGCGAGCGTGCTGGAGGCCCTCGCCGAGGTGCACCGCACGGACGACCCGCGCCGGGCGGCACGCCTGCTGGGCGCGGCAGCCCGCATCCGGGCGGAGATCGGCGCCCCGGTCCCCGCCTGCGAGCGAGCCGACCTCGCGGTGACGACGGCCGGCGTCCGCGCCGCGGTGGGCCCCCTGTTCGACACGCTCTACGCCGAGGCCCGCGCTCTCCCGCTGGACGACGCGCTCCGCCCGCTCATCGCGGCCTCCTAGAGCAGGTCACGCCGGGGGTGGGACGTGCGCTGGCTCCGCGATGCAGGCGGTGCCCACGCGGCGAAAGCCCACCCGCGTGTAGACCCGGGCGATGTCTTCGCTGCCTGCGCTCAGGAAGACCAGGTCGGTGCCGGCCGCGATGGCGTGACGGGCAAGCGCGGCCGTGATCGCGGCGCCGAGGCCGCGGCGGCGCCCCGACGGCAGCGTGGCCACGCCGACGATCTCGGCGACGTCGCCGACCCGCTGGTACATGCCGCTGGCCAGTACCCCATCGGGCGATGGCACCAGCGCGGACGCCCGCTTGCCCGCGAGCGCCGCCCGCCGCTCGCTCTCGACCTCGTCCTCCGCGAGCGGCACCGTGGCGACGTCTCGCTCCGTGGGACCGGCGCTGCCGGACGCGGTGCCCGGCGCGCTGAACCCGACTGCCGCCACGGCCCGCCGCGCCGCGAGGTCCGCGGGGAACGACGGCGCCTCGGCATCGAGGATCGTCACCGGGATGGAATCCGGCGTGACCGGTGCGCCGGGCTCCAGCACGAGCAGTGGCGCCTCGAGTACGCGCAGTCCGGCCGAGCGTGCCACAGCGAGCATGTCAGGGCTCGTTTCATGGACCCACTCGAATGCTTCTGGTGCTCCCACCTCGCGCTGGCGGGCACGAACCGCGATAACATCGGCTGCGGACGGCGGCTCCGCAGCACCCAGCCGGGGCCGCGCGTAGTACGGCCAACCCGCGCCGTCGCGCACGAAGAGCACCAGCCCGCCGAAGTCCTCGGTGTGGGCTCCGTCACGGGGTACGGCGTCGTAGAAGCGTTCCAAACGGTCAAACAGCTCAGTCACGTGTGATCAATCTCCGCTGGTGGAGTTCGGTAACCCCTAACGTAGACTCGAAGGACTCAGCAGGGCCGACGTCGTCCCGATCTTTGATTCAGCACGAGCGACGACAGGAGGCCCGGTGGTTCATCCGCACCTTCAGCCATCTCCCGAAGGGCTGTACGACCCGGCGTACGAGCACGACGCCTGCGGCGTGGCCTTCGTGGCGGATCTCTCCGGTCGCCGCTCACACGACGTGGTGGCGAAGGGGCTTTCGGCCCTGTGCCGGCTGGACCACCGGGGTGCCCGGGGTGCGGAGCCGAACACCGGTGATGGGGCCGGCATCATGGTCCAGGTCCCCGACGAGTTCTTCCGTGCCGTCGCCGACTTCGAGCTGCCGCCCGCGGGGCAGTACGCGACCGGTCTGGTGTTCCTGCCGCATGACCCGGCGGAGCAGGCACGCGCGCTCCAGGTGCTGGAGAAGTACGCGCTCGTGGAGGGCGCCGACATCCTCGGCTGGCGTGAGCTGCCCGTCGACCCGTCCGACCTGGGCGAGACGGCCGAGGCGGCGCGCCCGCACATCCGGCAGCTGTTCATCGCCGCGCACCGGCTGACCGACTCCCCGAACGGCCCGGCGGGCTCCCCGCTGACCGGCATCGACCTCGACCGGGTCGCGTTCTGCGTGCGTAAGCGCACCGAGCGCGAGACCGCGGAGCGGGGCGTGCCGGCGTACTTCCCGTCGCTGTCGTCGCGCACCATGGTCTACAAGGGGATGCTGACGCCGGAGCAGGTGCCGGCGTTCTTCCCCGACCTGCTCGACGAGCGGGTGGCGAGCGCCATCGCGCTGGTGCACTCCCGCTTCTCCACCAACACGTTCCCGTCGTGGCCGCTGGCGCACCCGTACCGGTTCATCGCCCACAACGGTGAGATCAACACGATCCGCGGCAACAAGAACTGGATGAACGCCCGCGAGGCCCTGCTGGCCTCGAAGAACATCCCGGGCAACATCCGGCGCCTGTTTCCGATCTGCACACCCGACGCCTCCGACGCGGCAAACGTCGACGAGGTGCTCGAACTGCTGCACCTGGCCGGGCGCAGCCTCCCTCACGCCATGCTGATGATGATCCCGGAGGCGTGGGAGAACGACACCGACATGGACCCGGAGCGGCGTGCCTTCTACCGCTTCCACGCGAGCCTGATGGAGCCGTGGGACGGTCCGGCGGCGGTCGCGTTCACCGACGGCACGGTCGTCGGCGCGGTGCTCGACCGCAACGGCCTGCGCCCCGGCCGGTGGTGGCGCACCAGCGATGGCCTGGTGGTGCTGGGCAGCGAGGCGGGTGTGCTCGACCTCGACCCGGCCACCGTCGTCGCCAAGGGCCGGCTCCAGCCGGGTCGGATGTTCCTGGTCGACACCGGCTCCGGCCGCATCGTCGAAGACGACGAGATCAAGGCTTCGCTCTCGGTGGAGCATCCGTACGACGACTGGCTGCACGCCGGGCTCATCAACCTGGAAGACCTTCCGGAGCGCGAGCACATCGTCTACACGCACGACTCCGTGCAGCGCCGCCAGCAGACCTTCGGATACACCGAGGAGGAGCTGAAGATCCTCCTGGCGCCGATGGCCCGCACCGGCGCCGAGCCGCTCGGGTCGATGGGCACCGACACCCCGATCTCACCGCTGTCCAGCCGGCCACGGCTGCTGTACGACTACTTCCATCAGCTGTTCGCGCAGGTCACCAACCCGCCGCTGGACGCGATCCGCGAGGAGCTGGTCACCAGCCTCCAGTCGACGATCGGCCCCGAGGGCAACCTGCTCGACCCCGGCCCGGCGAGCTGCCGCCAGATCGTGCTGCCGTACCCGATCATCGACAACGACGAGCTCGCCAAGATCCTGTCGATCGACGACGACGGCGATCTGCCGGGCTTCAAGGCGGTCCGGGTCTCCGGCCTGTACCCGCTGCGCGACGGCGCCGCCGGCATCAAGGCGCGGCTGACCCAGATCTGCCGGCACGTCTCCGAGGCGATCGAAGACGGCGTGCGCATCCTGGTGCTCTCCGACCGCGACTCCAACGCGCAGCTCGCCCCGATTCCGTCGCTGCTGCTCACCGCGGCCGTGCACCAGCACCTGGTGCGCGAGCAGACCCGCACCCAGGTCGCGCTGATCGTGGAGAGCGGCGACTGCCGCGAGGTGCACCACGCGGCCGTCCTGATCGGATACGGCGCGGCCGCGGTCAACCCGTACCTGGCGTTCGAGTCCGTCGAAGACTTGATCTCCACCAAGGCGCTGGTCGGGGTAGAGCCTGCCACGGCGGTGCGCAACTACGTCAAGGCGCTCGGCAAGGGCGTCCTGAAGATCATGTCGAAGATGGGCATCTCGACGGTGTCGTCGTACTGCGGCGCGCAGGTCTTCGAGGCGGTCGGCCTCGACGCCAAGCTCGTCCAGCGGTACTTCGCGGGCACGCCCAGCAAGATCGGCGGAGTCGGCCTGGCCGGCATCCACGAGGAGATCAAGGCCCGGCATTCGCGGGCATACCCCGCCAACGAGGCCGAGCGGGCGCACCGGCGGCTCGATGTGGGCGGCGAGTACCAGTGGCGCCGCGAGGGCGAGGTGCACCTGTTCAACCCGGAGACGGTGTTCCTGCTCCAGCACGCCACTCGCAGCCGCCAGTACGACGTCTTCCGCCGCTACACCGCCAAGGTCGACGAGCTGGCCGCGGCGTCGGGCTCATTGAGGGGCCTGTTCAGGCTGCGCACCGGCGTGCGACCCGCTGTGCCTCTCGACGAGGTCGAGCCGGCTTCTTCAATAGTTCGTCGTTTCGCCACGGGCGCCATGTCGTACGGCTCGATCTCGGCAGAGGCCCACGAGACGCTGGCCATCGCGATGAACAACCTCGGCGGCAAGTCCAACACGGGCGAGGGCGGCGAAGACGTCGAGCGGCTCTACGACCCGGCCCGGCGCTCCTCGGTCAAGCAGATCGCCAGCGGTCGGTTCGGCGTCACCAGCGAATACCTGGTCAACGCCGACGACCTGCAGATCAAGATGGCGCAGGGCGCGAAGCCCGGCGAGGGCGGCCAGCTCCCGGGCAACAAGGTGTGGCCGTGGATCGCCAAGACCCGGCACGCGACCCCGGGCGTCGGCCTCATCTCGCCGCCGCCGCACCACGACATCTACTCGATCGAAGACCTCGCCCAGCTCGTGCACGACCTCAAGTGCGTCAACCCTGGCGCCCGCGTACACGTCAAGCTGGTCTCCGAGATCGGCGTCGGCACCGTCGCCGCGGGCGTCGCGAAGCTGAAGTCCGACGTGATCCTGATCTCCGGGCACGACGGCGGCACGGGCGCCTCGCCGCTCAACTCGCTCAAGCACGCCGGCACCCCGTGGGAGCTGGGCCTGGCGGAGACGCAGCAGACGCTGCTGCTCAACAGGCTGCGCGACCGGGTCACCGTGCAGGTCGACGGCCAGCTCAAGACCGGCCGCGACGTGGTGGTCGCCGCGCTGCTCGGCGCCGAGGAGTACGGCTTCGCCACCGCGCCGCTGATCGTCTCGGGCTGCATCATGATGCGGGTCTGCCACCTCGACACCTGTCCGGTCGGCATCGCCACGCAAAATCCGGTGCTGCGGGAGCGATACACGGGAAAGCCGGAGTTCGTCGAGAACTTCTTCCTCTTCCTCGCCGAGGAGGTCCGGGCCTACCTGGCCGAGCTGGGCTTCCGCTCGCTCGACGACGCGATCGGCCACGCCGAACTGCTCGAGGTGGCGCCCGCGGTCGAGCACTGGAAGGCCAAGGGCCTCGACCTGGCCCCCGTGCTGCACATGCCGGACCTGCCCGAGGGCGCCGCCCGCCGGCGCATCCGGTCGCAGGACCATGGTCTGGAGCGGTCGCTCGACAACGAGCTGATCGCGCTGGCCCAGCCGGCGCTGGTCGGCCGCGAGCCGGTGCGTGCCGAGGTCGCGGTGCGCAACGAGCACCGCAGCGTCGGCGCCATGCTCGGCGGCGAGGTGGCCCGCCGGTACGGTGGTGCCGGCCTGCCCGTCGACACCATCGACATCACGCTGCACGGCACGGCTGGGCAGTCGTTCGGCGCGTTCCTGCCCAACGGGGTGACGCTGCGGCTGCACGGCGACGCCAACGACTACGTCGGCAAGGGCCTCTCGGGCGGCCGCATCGTGGTGCGCCCAGCGGCCAGCGCGCCGTTCACCGCCGAAGAGCACATCATCGCCGGCAACACCATCCTCTATGGAGCGACGGCCGGCGAGCTGTTCCTGCGCGGCCGGGTGGGCGAGCGGTTCGCCGTACGCAACTCCGGTGGTGTGGCCATTGTGGAGGGTGTCGGCGACCACGGCTGTGAGTACATGACCGGCGGCACCGTCGTGGTGCTCGGCCAGACCGGCCGCAACTTCGCCGCGGGCATGTCCGGTGGCACCGCGTTCGTGTGGCGCCTCGACAAGAGCAAGGTCAACCCCGAGCTGGTCGAGCTCGAACCGCTCAGCGACGAAGAGCAGGTCACCCTGCGCGCCCTCGTGGAGCGGCACCTCTCCGAGACCGACTCGGCCGTGGCCGAAAACCTGCTCAAGCGCTGGCCCGAGGCGGTCGACGAGTTCACCGCCGTGGTGCCCCGCGACTACAAGCGCGTCATGGAAGCGATCCGCACCGCCGAAGCCGCCGGTCGGAACATCGACGAAGCGGTGATGGAGGTCGCTCGTGCCTGATCCTCAGGGGTTCCTTCGCTACGGCCGCCAACTGCCGAGCCGCCGCCCGGTGCCCGTGCGCATCCAGGACTGGCGCGAGGTCTACCCGGTCGCCAGCGACGGGCTGGTCCGCGAGCAGGCCACCCGCTGCATGGACTGCGGCATCCCGTTCTGCCACGACGGCTGCCCACTCGGCAACCGCATCCCGGACTGGAACGACCTGGTCCGCACCGGTAGTTGGGCCGCCGCCATCGAGGCACTGCACGCCACCAACAACTTCCCGGAGTTCACCGGGCGGCTGTGCCCGGCGCCGTGCGAGGCCGCGTGCGTACTCAGCATCGCGGGCGGTGAGGCGGTCGCCATCAAGCAGGTCGAGGTCGAGATCATCAACCGGGCCTTCGACTACGGCTTCGTCACCCCGCAGGCGGTGCCGCCGCCGTCGGGCAAGCGGATCGCCGTCGTGGGCTCCGGGCCCGCCGGGCTCGCCGCCGCGCAGCAGCTCGCCCGCGCCGGTCACGAGGTCATCGTGTACGAGCGCGACGACGCCATCGGTGGCCTGATGCGGTACGGCATCCCCGACTTCAAGCTGGAAAAGCAGCACATCGACCGGCGCCTTTCGCAGATGGCTGCCGAGGGTGTCCAGTTCCGCACGTCGGTCAACGTCGGCGTCGACGTCACGGCCGCCGACCTGCGTGCCACGCACGACGCGGTGCTGCTCGCCTGCGGCGCCCTGGCCGGCCGCGACACTCCAGAGACGCCAGGCCGCCAGTTGCGCGGCGTCCACCTGGCGATGGATCACTTGGTACCGGCCAACCGTGTCGTAGCGGGCCTCCAGGACTCCGTCCCGATCGACGCCGCGGGCAAACACGTCGTGATCATCGGTGGTGGTGACACCGCGGCCGACTGCCTCGGCGTGGCCCACCGCCAGGGCGCGGCCGGCATCAACCAGCTCGACATCTACCCCGAGCCACCTTCGACACGCGACGAAGACCGCGACCCATGGCCGACGTGGCCGTGGATCCTGCGGAACTACCCTGCCCACGAAGAGGGCGGCTCGCGCGTGTTCGCCGTCGCGGTCCGGGAGTTCGTCGACGACGGCACCGGCCAGGTGCGCGCGGTGCGCATCTCGGAGGTACAGGTCGAGAAGCGCGACGGCCAGCGCATCATGACGTACGTGCCCGGCTCCGACCGCGAGCTCCCCGCTGACCTGGTGCTGCTGGCGATCGGCTTCGACGGCACCGAGGAGCAGCCCCTGCTCGACCAGCTCGGCGTCACCCGCAACAAGCGCGGCGCCATCGACGCCCGCCCCGACTGGCAAACGTCAGCCGACGGCGTGTTCGTGGCCGGCGACATGCACCGCGGCGCCTCGCTGATCGTGTGGGCGATCGCCGAGGGCAGGGCAGCGGCCGCGGCCATCCACAGCTACGTAGGCGGCGCCGGCGACCTCCCGTCCCCGGTAACCCCCGCAACCCAGCCTTTGACCGCGACCCGCTAGCCCCCACTCCCGCAGCGCCCGGGGTCTGTGGCGCCCTGGGCGCGCGGCGCCCTTTCGTCGATCAAGGGCAAACGCACGTGGTTCGATCTCTTTTCCGCGTGCACTCGCCCTTGATCGATGGAGATCTCCTTGATCGGCGCCCTGAGTTCGGCGCCTCGCGCACCGCGTCGCCGCGGCCGCCCATGGGCCGCGTGAATGCGCGGAGCGCGTTTACGACTGATCGGCGGGAGAGACGCGGGCACGGCGCTCGCGGGACGGACGTCGCGCGGAGACCATCGCGACCCGCTACCGTCGCTGCGTGCGCGCGATCCTGATCTCTGGCCTACCAGGCGCTGGCAAGACCACCGTGGCACGGCTGCTCGCGGCGCGGTACCCGCGCTCGGCGCACATCGAGGGCGACCTCGTCGGGGAGCGGTTCATTGTGAACGGGCGCGTCCTGCCCGGTGGCTCACCCGCCAGCGAGGCCGACGCCCAGCTCCTGCTGCGCCGCCGCATCATGTGCCAGATGGCCGACCGGTACGCCGAGGCCGGGTTCGTGCCAGTACTGGACGACGTGGTGGTGTCTCCGCCGGTGCTGGACGTCTACCTCGACCGCCTCAGGACCAGGCCCTTCGCGTTCGTACAGCTCATCCCCGCCCTGGCCGTCATCGAGCGTCGCGACGCTGGCCGCGACAAGCACGTCTTCGAGATGTGGAAGCACCTCGACACCGAGCTGCGCACCGCCATGCCCCGCACCGGTCTGTGGCTCGACACCACGCACCTCACCGCACAGCAGACGGTCGACCGCATCCAAGCCGACCTCGACACCGCCCTGATAGCGTCCTAACCAACCCAAGTCACGGGTACGTGATCTTGGGGATACCGGGGCGACATAGGGAGCGCCAAGAGTGGGGGCATGGCACCCACCCCACCCACAGATGCCGAGCTCGACGTCCTGATCCGGGCGCGGCTCGCGTCGCTGGGCATCGACCTCGACCAGCTTCCGCCCGGCACGACCGCCGACCCCGCCACCGGCTCGCCCGGCCGGGACTCCGTACTCGCCTCGCTGCGCTCCTTCGTGCGGGGCACGGTGACCACCATCGCCGCGTACCAGTTGCCTGCCCCTGCCGGCACCGCCCCCGCCGCCGCCGTTCCGCTGTCGCAGCAGCCGGCTCCCATGCTGTATCCGTCGATCAGCCTGGAGTGGCGCAAGTGAGCGCCGTCGACCGGCGGGCGTTCCTCGCCCGCACCGCAGCGCTCGCGGCGGCGACGACCACCGCCGGGGTCGCGCTGCCAGCGATCGCCAAGGCCAGCGGGGCGACGAGATTCGGGCAGAATGCGTACGTCAAGCCGCGCCCCGAGGCGCTCGCCGACGCGACCGAGCTGACTCTCGCCGAGGCCGCCTGGATGATCCGCAGTGGACGGATCACCCCACTCGAACTGGTCGAGGCGTACCTCGACCGGATCGTGGCCCACGACTCGACGTACCAGGCGTTCAACACGGTGCTCGCCGATGAGGCGCGCGCAGCCGCGAAAGCTATCAAGAATAGTCCACATCGGAGCCCACTTCACGGCATCCCGCTCGCGATAAAAGACAACTACTACACGGCCGGCGTCCGCACCACCGCGAACTCATTCCTTTTCCAGGACTTCGTGCCGCCGTTCGACGGTACGGCGGTGGCGCGGTTGAAGACCGCGGGCGCGATCGTGCTCGGCAAGACCCAGATGGGTCCGCTCGCCACCACCAGGGCGACCACACCGGCGGGCGCCATCACGACGGTGAACGCGTGGACGCCGGCGCGGCCGGGTGTCGACCCGGGCGGCTCGTCGACGGGGACGGCTACCGCGGTCGCGGGCCGGCTGGCGACATCGGGCACCGGCACGCAGACCGGCGGCTCCATCACCGCGCCGTCGAACGCGCAGAACCTCACCGGTCTCAAACCCACCATGGGCCGGGTGTCGCTGTACGGCATCATCCCGCTCAGCTACACCCGTGACCACCCGGGTCCGCTGGCCAGGGACGCGAAGGATGCCGCCATCATGCTCACCGCGATGGCCGGTGAGGACCCCAACGACCCGCGCACGCAGGGCCTGCCGGCGGTGCCCGATCTCGTCGAGGCAGCGACGCCCGTCTACACGGGACGCCGCGTGAAGCTGCGGCGCAGCACGCGGATCGGCGTGCTGCCCGGGTACGCGGACGGCACGTCGGAGTCGGCGGCCGCCCGTCGAGCGTTCCTCTCCACAATCGACGCCGTCCCAGGAGCCAGCCTCGCCGAGGTGCCGTTCCCCGACGAGTGGGACCTGCTGACCGGCTCCGCCTTCAACAACGTGCGGCTGCCCGAGCGCAGCGAGCCGTTCATGCCGTACCTGCGCCAGGATCTGCGCGCCTTCGGCGTATCGGTGACCGGCTGGCTCCAGGGCGCGCTGCTCGGAGCCAACGAGTTCCTCACCGGCCAGCGCGCGAAGCTACTCCTGCTGGAGCGGGTGCTCGACCAGATCTTCGAGCACTGCGACGTGGTGGTGCAGACGAGCCCGGTGCCCTTCGACATCCTCGGCCTGCCGGAGATCGGGTTCCCGATCGGTTTCACCGCCGACGGCGTACCCATCGGGACGATCCTCGGCGGCGAACCGTACGCGGAGGACCGGCTGCTGTCGGTCGTGGCCGCCTATCAGGCGGTGTCGGACTGGCACCTGCGGCGACCGGCGGACCCGACCGCGCCGGGGGTGACGGCCATGCGCGCCGCCGCTCCCGACCGTGGCCGGCTCACCGCCGAAGAGGTGGCCGCACAGATGCAGTGACTTCGCAACCCAAGCGGGCGGCTACGTCTCGGGCAGCGCTCGGATCAGCGCGCGCACCTCGTCGAGAGCGGAAGGCGCGACGGAAAGCACCGTGCAGCCGAGCCCGATCAGAAGCGGCACGACGGACGGGTCGGCCGCCGCGTCGCCGCACACCGATACCGGCTTGCCGTGCCGCGCACCGGCCGCGACGACGGCCGCGATGGCTTGCAGCACAACGGGTTCAGCGGCGCTGGCGGGGGTGAGCCGCAGGTCGCGGCGGTCGAGCCCGAGCAGGCTGGCGCTGAGGTCGTTGCTTCCTATCGAGAGGAAGTCGGCCGCCTCCGCGATCTCGTCGATCTCGTCGATCGCCGCCGGCAGCTCGATCATGGCACCAAGCGCGACGGAAGCGCCGGTGGCGAGGAGCAACTCGCGGCAGCGGTGCACCTGCTCGGCCGACTCCACAAGCGGAAGCATGACGCGTAGTGAGGTGTCGGCGCCGGCCAGCCGGATCGCGCGCAGTTGAGCGGCGAGCGCGTCTGGTGCCGACAGCGACAGCGCCACGCCGCGCAACGACTGTCCACTGAGGAACGGCGGGATCTTGTCGCCGCCGAAGTCCAGCGTACGCACCGTCGCCACCCGTCCCGCCAGGGGAGCGAGCACGGGTCGCAGCGCCGCCAGGTGGTCGGCCTCGGTGGGCCACGCCGTCGCGGCCAGGAACGGCAGCTCGGTGCGGACCAGCCCCGCACCAGCAGCCCCCGCGGTCACCGCGGCGGCGGCTTCGTCCGGCGTGCCGACGTTGGCCAGTAACGTGATGGCCGTCCCGTCGCGGGTGACCGCCGGCAGTTCGCGCTCGGACGCCAGCGTCGCCCGCCGCTCGGCAGCCGCGCGCATCGCCGCCCGCGCGGCGTGCTGCTCGCCCTCGGTGGGTGCGACCACTACTGAAGCACCGTCCACGATGGCCAAGGCGCCGTCGGGCGCCTCCAGCTCCAATCCAAACACAAGTGGTACCCCGAGCGCCCGCGCCACGATCGCCACGTGCGAGTTGGGCCCGCCGAGCAGTGACACCGCACCCGCCACCTCGCCAGGTGCGTCGAGCAGATCGTCGGCGCCCAGCTCCCGACCGGCAAGCACGAGCGGCCCCTCCACAGTGGACGCCACACCGCCCCGCAGCACCGCGACCGCCCGCCGTCCCACCTGCCGTACATCGGTGGCCCGCTCGGCGAGCGCCGGATCGGGCAGCGTCGCGAGCAGGGTCGCGTACCGCTCGGCAGCGGCGGTGACGGCCCGTTCGGTGGGCTGCCCGGCGCGCACCTCCGCCATGGCGGCGTCGCGCAGATCGGGGTCGTCTGCGATGAGCGCCATCGCCTCGGCGATGTCCGCCGGCTCCTCCAGCCCATCGGAACGCAGCGCCGAAGCGCGCGCCCGCAACCGCTCCGCCACCGCGTCAAACGTCGCTAGCACATCCGCCGGACCGGCCAACTCACCGGCCGCCGCGGGGGAGGGCGGAGCTGAGCGGTCGACGTGCCAGATGCGGCCGACGCCCACACCGGGGGCGCCTACTGTGCCGTGGTGTTTCATGCGGCGGCGGCGGCCAGCGCCTCGAACACCAGCCACGTCGACGTCGCGCCCGGGTCCTGGTGGCCGACGCTGCGCTCGCCAAGGTACGACGCGCGGCCCTTGCGTGCCTGGAGCGGCGTGGTGGCCCGCATGCCTTCCGCCGCCGCGTCGGCCGCGGCCCGTGCCGCAGCAGCCAGCCCGTCACCGGCCGCCTTCTCGAAGGCAGCCACCGCCGGCTCGTACGCGTCGACCATGGTCTTGTCGCCGGGTGCCGCCCCGCCGAGCTTGCGCACCGCGTCCAGGCCCGCCCGCAACCCGGCACCGAAGGCGGCAGCGTCCACAGTAGACGACGAGCCGAGCGCCTTGCCCAGGGCCCGGAACGCGGACCCGTACAGCGGCCCCGACGCGCCACCGACCTTCGACACCAGCGTGGTGCCGGTGCGCACCAGCACCTCACCCGGTGTCTCGAAAGAGGCACTGTCCAAGGCCGCCAGCACCGCCGTGAAGCCCCGGTTGAGGTTGACGCCGTGGTCAGAATCGCCGATCGCCGCGTCCAGCTGGGTCAGAAGCTCGGCCTGCGAAGCGACGGAGGCGGCAACGGCGGAAACCCAGGCGCGGGCGAGTGCGGCGTCCACGTCAGACACCCCACCGCAGTGCGGGCGTGCGCACCGGCGTGTCCCACAGCCGCAGCAACTCAGCGTCCACTTTGCATACTGTCAACGACGCGCCGGCCATGTCGAGGCTGGTCACATAGTTCCCGACCAGGTTTCGGGCGATCCGCACGCCGGCCTTGTCGAGCAGCGCCGCCACCTCCCCGTACAGCAGGTAGAGCTCGATCAGCGGGGTGCCGCCCAGCCCGTTGAGCAGCACGATCGTTTCTGAGCCGGCGCTCAGTGGCTTGGCGCCCAGCACCGCGTCGACCGCGAGCGCGGCGATGTCGCGGGCGGGGCGCAGCTTCTCGCGGCGCCGTCCGGGCTCGCCGTGGATGCCGACGCCCACCTCCATCTCGTCGTCGGGCAGGTCGAAGCCGCACCCCCCGACCGCCGGCGTGGTGCACGCGGCCAGCGCGCCCGCGAAGGACGCCCCCCCCTCGTTGACCCGGGCGCCCGCGGCGGCGACGGCCGCGGCCGAGGCACCGGTCTCGGCGAGCGCGCCGGCCACCTTTTCGACGATGAGGGTCGCGCCGGTGCCGCGGCGCCCGGCCGTCCACGTCGAGTCTTCGACCGCGACGTCGTCGTCGACCAGTACGGTGTGCACCTCGACGCCCTCGTCACCGGCCAACTCGGCCGCCATCTCGAAGTTCATCACGTCGCCCGTGTAGTTCTTCACCACGTGCACGACGCCCGCGCCGCCGTCGACCGCCTGGGTGGCGGCGAGGATCTGGTCGGGCACCGGAGAGGTGAAGACCTCACCCGGGCAGGCCGCGTCGAGCATGCCCGGCCCGACGAACCCGCCGTGCAGCGGTTCGTGCCCGGACCCGCCGCCGGAGACGAGGCCCACCTTGCCGTTTCTGGGCGCGTCCGACCGTACGATGATCTGCTTTTCCAGGTCGACGCGCAGCTCGGGATGCGCGGCGGCGATGCCCGCGAGGGCCTCCCGCACGACCGACTCGGGGTCGTTGACGAACTTCTTCATGCCTGCGATCGTCGCGCCCTCCCGGCGGACACGCCAGTAACATTCGCTCGTGGTTGGGATCGTGTTGGTTTCGCACAGCGCCGAGCTGGCCGGCGGCCTGCGCGCGCTGCTGCTCCAGATGGGCGCCGAGGCCGTCGAGGTGGCCGGCGGCACCGCGGGGGGCGACCTGGGCACCAGCTATGACCTGGTGTGGGCGGCGATCGGCCGGGCGGACGCCGGTGCGGGCGTGCTCATCCTGCCGGACCTGGGCAGCTCGGTGCTCACCGCGCGGGCGGTTCTCGAAGACCATCCGGTGCCGGGTGCGCTGATCGGGGCCCCGCCGTTCGAGGGGGCCGCGGCCGGGGCGGCGGGCCCGGGGTGGAGGGGCGCCGACCTGGCGGCCGTCCCGGCCGCGGCGGAGGAGGCGCGCGATGTCCGCAAGTTCTGAGGCCACCGTCGTGCTCCCGGTCGCCCTGCACGCCCGGCCGGCGGGCAAGGTGGTGCAGGCCGCTGCCAGGTTCGAGGCACAGGTGGAGATCGGGTACGGGGACCGCGTCGCGAACGCCCGGGGAGTACTCGGACTCATGGGGCTAGGTGCGACCGCAGGTGCGGCTGTGACCCTGCGTGCGACGGGCGCCGACGCGGCAGCGGCCGTCGAGGCCGTTGCCGCCGTGTTGACCTCCGCGAGCTAAGCTGATCCGGCGGTCGCTGGTGCCCGCCCTAACGAGGGTCAATTGGGGTCGGCCGGAAGACGGCCGTTCCAGCGAGGGGACTAGCCTGATGGGCGTGACACGCCGCGCGAAGATTGTTTGCACACTCGGACCTGCTACTTCGTCGCCGGAGCGCATTCGCGGTCTCGTAGACGCGGGTATGGACGTGGCGCGGCTGAACTTCAGCCACGGCAGCCACGCCGACCACGAAGAGGTCTACCACCTGGTCCGCTCGGCGGCCGGTTCCACGGCGCGCGCGGTGGCGGTGCTTGCCGACCTTCAGGGCCCGAAGATCCGGCTCGGCCGGTTTGCCGACGGTCCCGTCGAGTGGCGCACCGGTGACTCTGTGGTGATCACCAGCGACGACGTGCTTGGCACCCAGGATCGGGTCTCGTGCACCTACAAGAAGCTGCCGCAGGAGGTCAAGACCGGCGACCGGCTGCTGATCGACGACGGCAAGGTCGCGGTCGAGGTCAGCGCCGTCGAGGGCAACGACATCCGCTGCCTGGTGATCGAGGGCGGCCCGGTCTCCAACAACAAGGGCGTCTCGCTGCCCAACGTGGCGGTCAGCGTGCCCGCGATGTCCGAGAAGGACGCCGAAGACCTGCGCTTCGCGCTGCGGCTGGGCGTCGACCTGGTGGCGCTGTCGTTCGTGCGCTCGCCCGAAGACATCAAGCTCGTGCACCAGATCATGCACGAGGAGGGCGTGATCCGCCCGGTGCTGGCCAAGGTGGAGAAGCCCGAGGCGGTGACCCACCTGGAGGCGATCGTCGACGCGTTCGACGGCATCATGGTGGCGCGCGGTGACCTGGGTGTCGAGTTGCCTCTCGACCAGGTGCCGCTGGTGCAGAAGCGCGCCGTGCAGCTTTGCCGCGAAAATGCCAAACCGGTCATCGTGGCCACGCAAATGCTCGACTCGATGATCGAAAACTCGCGGCCGACCCGCGCCGAGGCCTCCGACGTCGCCAACGCCGTGCTCGACGGCGCCGACGCGGTGATGCTGTCCGGCGAGACCAGCGTCGGCAAGTTCCCGGTGCTCACGGTCAGCACGATGGCGAAGATCATCACGACGACCGAGGCCGGCTCGATCAACGTGCCCCGCCTCCAGCACGACCCGCGCACCCACGGCGGCGCGCTCACCGTGGCCGCCTCTCAGATCGCCCGCAACATCGGCGCCAAGGCGCTGGTCGCGTTCTCGCAGACCGGCGACACCGTAAAGCGCCTGTCCCGGTTGCACTGCGAGCTTCCGCTGCTGGCGTTCACCCCGGTGCAGGAGGTCCGCGACCAGCTCGCGCTCTCGTGGGGCGTCGAGACGTTCCTGGTGCCGTTCGTGCGGCACACCGACGACATGTTCCGGCAGGTCGACCAGGCCCTGATCGGCCTTGGCCGGGCCAATCCGGGCGACTACGTCGTGGTAGTCGCGGGCAGCCCGCCCAACGCCCCCGGCTCCACCAACACCCTGCGGGTGCACCAGCTCGGCTCCCTGGTGGATGCGTCGGCGGCGGCACGCACCAAGCGATGAGCGGGCTCACCGGCCAGTCGGCCGTCGACCAGCTTCTCGAAGTGCTCGACCTCCGCCAGCTTGGGGAGTCGACGTTTCGCGGCGTGAGTCCGCCGGTCGGGCCCCAGCGGGTCTTCGGCGGGCAGGTCGCGGGCCAGGCGCTGGTCGCGGCCGGCCGCACGGTCGACCCGGGCCGCTTCGTGCACTCCCTGCACGGATACTTCGTGCGGCCCGGCGACCCGACCGAGCCCATCGAGTACCGGGTGGAAAACATCCGCGACGGGCGCTCGTTCTCCGTCCGCCGCTCGGTGGCCTACCAGCACGACAAGCCGATCTTCTTCATGGCTGCCTCGTTCCACCGCCAGGAGGAAGGGCTCGACCATCACGCGCCGGCTCCGCTCGACGTGCCGCGCCCCGACGAGCTGCCCACGATGGCCGACCGCCTGGCGAAATACTCCGAGCGCGCCGGCATCTGGGCGGCGATCCCGCGCCCGATCGACGTGCGGTACGTGGGCGAGCCAGGCTGGGTACGCCCCGGCGACCGTCCCGCCGACCCGCACCAGCGGGTGTGGATGCGCCTCGACGGCAAGCTGCCCGACGATCCGCTGCTGCACGCCTGCGCGCTGGCGTACGCGTCCGACCTGACGCTGCTCGACTCAGTCCTCTCCGTACACGGCGAGGTGTGGGGACCGGGCGGTGTCGTGGGCGCCAGCCTCGACCACGCGCTGTGGTTCCACCGGCCGTTCCGCGCCGACGAGTGGTTCCTGTACGACTGCTGGAGCCCGTCGGCGTCCGGCAGTCGCGGCTTGGCGACCGGCCGCATGTTCACCCTGGAAGGCCGCCACATTGCGACGGCGGTCCAGGAGGGCCTCCTCCGCCGCGTCGGCGCCTAGCCATACTGCCGCGCCTGCGGCGCCGAGCCGCCGATCAAGGGCGAATGCACGTGCTTTGATCTCCGATCCGCGTGCATTCGCCCCTGATCGATGCAATGTTCCTTGATCGACGCGGCCTCGGGAAAGACCACCCTGGGGTAGGTCGGTAAAGCCGACCGGGATAATAGGTTTCATGCGACTTTCCGCCCGGGTCGACTACGCGCTCCGCGCCGCTGCCGAGCTCGCCGCATCGCCTGACCGGCCACTCACAGCCGAGCGCATCGCGAAGGCGCAGGAGATCCCGCCCAAGTTTTTGGAAAGCATCCTGTTGCAACTGCGCCGGGGCGGCATCGCACACGCCCAGCGAGGGCCGGAGGGCGGCTACTGGCTGGCCAGGCCGGCGGCCGAGATCTCGCTCGCCGAGATCATCCGGGTGGTGGACGGACCGCTCGCGCACATCCGTGGCCAGCGCCCCGAAGACGTCGGGTACGGGGGAGCGGCGGCCGCGCTCCAGGAGGTGTGGATCGCGCTGCGCGCCAGCGAGCGCGAGATCCTCGAACTGGTCACGCTGGCTGACGTGGCGACCGGCAAGCTTCCCGAACGCGTCCGTGACCTGGCCGCGAACCCCAGCGCCTGGGCCTAACCCTTCCTGGTGGTGTCCGTCTCAGGACGCGGTACGGGGGTTGACCTGCCCCCGTGGCGTTTGGGATTCTCGACCAAGCCGATCGGAAATGCCAAGGAGGTAGGTGACAGTGCGAAAGCTCATCGTGCTCGCTCTGGTCGGGCTCCTGGCCCAGCTCGTCGACGGCTCGCTCGGCATGGCGTACGGCGTCACCTCCTCGTCACTCCTCCTCGTGGCCGGGCTGGCGCCGGCCTCCGCATCCGCTTCGGTGCACCTGGCCGAGCTCGGCACCACGCTGGCGGCCGGCGCGGCCCATTGGCGGTTCGGCAACGTCGACTGGAGCGTGGTCCGGCGCATCGCGCTGCCGGGCGCGATCGGGGCGTTCGTGGGTGCGACGTTCCTCAGCTCGATCTCCACCGAGGCGGCCGCGCCCTGGATGTCCGGCATCCTGCTTGCGCTTGGTATCTACCTTCTTGTCCGGTTTGCCCGGCCCCCCCGCCCCGGTACGCCCACCCGCAGCCCCCCCCCCGCGTTCCTCGCGCCGGTCGGAGTGGTGGGCGGCTCCGTCGCCGCCCCGGGTGGCGGCGGCTGGGGACCGGTGGCCACCCCATCCCTGCTGGTCTCCGGCAGGATGGAGCCCCGCAAGGTCGTCGGGTCGGTCGACACGGCCGAGTTCATGGTCGCCGGGGCGGCGAGCGTGGGCTTCCTGATCGGGCTCGGCTCGGAAGGCTTCGTGCTGCCGACGGTCGCCGCGCTGCTCGTGGGCGGTCTCATCGCGGCGCCGATCGCCGCGTACCTCGTGCGCATCGTCCCGGCACAGCTCCTCGGCGCCGCCGTGGGCGGCGTCATCGTCCTGACCAACGCTCGCACGATCATGAAAGCCGCGGACGTCGCGCCGGACATCAGGCCCATCGTGTACGCCTTAGTGGTGGCCGCCTGGGCGTTGGCGATCACGTTGTCGGTGCGCGCGCTGCGCCGCACCCGCCGGGCAGTCGCCGCGAACGCCGAACCCGCCGCGACGCCCCACCCGACGCCGACCCCGGCGCTCGACGCCGCCTAGATCACGAAGACACGGCGGTAGCTACCGCCGCCGTGCTGGCACGGACGGTCAGGCGGGGGTCGAGCAGCGTCGCGGCCGGCACCGGATGCCCTTCCAGCTTGCGCATCAGCAGCGCCACCGCCTGCCGTCCCACGTCTTCGGCCGGGATGAGCACCGACGACAGGGCCGGACTGGCGCGCTCGGCCACCTCGTCGGGGCAGATCGCCACCACCGAGATGTCGTGCGGCACCTGGCGCCCGAGCAGCGGCAGCGTGGCGAGCACGTGAGCGACCGCGGCCTCGTTGTGCACGACGAGACCGGAAAGATTGGGGTGGCGTTCGAGAAGGCCGGCCAACTCCTGGCGTACCCCATCGAAGCTTTCCTCGCACGGCTGCGCGACCGCGTCGATGCCGTAGCGCTCGGCCGTCTCGGTGAAACCCGCGCGCGTGCGATGCGCGAACCCGGTGTCGCGTTCGTAGACCACCGCCGGCGCGCCAAGCAGCGCGATGTCGCGGTGGCCGAGCGCGACCAGATGCTCCACGCAGATGGCGCCGGCGCGATAGAAGTCGAGGTCGACGCACGTGAGGTTGGCGGCCTCGGCGGGGAAGCCGATGAGGACGCTCGGCCGCTCCAGGTCGCGCAGCAGCGGCACGCGAGGATCGTGCATCTCGATGTCCATGAGGACGATGCCGTCGACCATCGCGCTGGCGGCGATGCGGCGCAGCCCGTCGGGGCCCTCGTCGGCGGTCACCAGCAGCACGTCGTGGTCGAACTGCCGTGCGGTCGTCACGACCGCCGTCGCGAACTGCATCAGCACGGGCAGGTGCATGCCGGAGCGCAGCGGGAGGACGAGCGCGATGACGTTGGCGCGGCGGCTCGCGAGGGCGCGTGCGCCAGCGTTGGGGTGGTAGCCGAGCGCCCGGATGCTGGCGAGCACGCGCTGTCGCGTGGTCGCCGAGATCGCCCGCTTGCCGCTCAGCACATAGGAGACCGTGCTCACCGCGACGCCCGCGTGCCGCGCGACGTCGGTGATCGTCACCATGTCGGCGCGCTTCGCCCCACCCTCAGCCACCAGACTCCTTGCTCTCAAACGGATGGCTATCCTCGAACCTCAGATAGCTCACGGTAGCGCCTGGCGCCTCGAACGACAGGTATAGGTCCCGTACGCCGGCCGCTCCGGTGACCGGGGCTCGCACCTCCGTCCAGTCGTGCCGTCCGGTCGCCGACGGCACGGTGACCGTACCGGCGACCGGCCCGGACACCGGATCGTCGAGCCGCAGCGTGACCCTTGCCCCGGCTGCCTCGCGGCTGCGGCTGGTCACCCGGGCGGCCACGGCCGACGCGCCAGCCCCGAAGTCGACCCGCTCGAAGCCGATCCAACCCGCCGGCTCGGCCGCGCCGACCGCGTCGATGCCGCGCGGTACGTCGTCGAGCGGCACGGTGCCGGCGTACCCGTCGTTGTCGATCGCTCGCAGTGGACTGTCCACAGGCTGCCGGGGCGCGATCACCTCGCCTCGTACGGCCAGCGTGGCGGTCAGCGCGATGTCCATGCTGGACCGTCCGACCTGGATGGTGTGCCGGGCCGTCTCGACGACCGGCCCGCCCCGGGTCACGTCCCAGAACGCGAGATCGGCCGCCCGCAGCTCGAACGCCACGGTGGCGCGTTCGCCCGGTGCCAGCGTGAGCTTGCGGAACGCGCGGAGCTGCCGTAGCGGCTGCTTCACCTGCGAGCGCCGCTGCCGCGTGTACAACTGCACGACCTCGTCGCCGGTGCGGGTGCCGGTGTTGGTGACGTCGACGCTGACCTCGACCGCGCCGTCCGCGTCCACTTCGGTCACCGACAGCCGCAGATCGCTGTACTCGAAGGTGGTGTAGCTCAAGCCGTGCCCGAACGGGTACAGCGGCGTGCCGCGGTAGTAGAGGTAGGTGGCGTCGCACGCGATGATGTCGTAGTCGAGCAGGTCTGGCAGCTCGGCCGCGCTCTGATACCACGTCTGGGTGAGCCGGCCGCCCGGATCGCCGTCACCGAGCAGCACGCTGGCGAGCGCGTGGCCGTACTCCTGGCCGCCGTGCGACGACCACAGCACGGCGGGAAGGTGCTCGTCTGCCCAGCTCACCGCGTACGGGTAGCTGCTGCTGACGACGAGCACGGTGCGCGGGTTGGCCGTGTGCACCGCTTTGACGAGCGCCTCCTGCCCGTCCGGCAGCGCGAGACTGGCCCGGTCTTCCGTCTCCCGGCCGTTCACCATCGGGTGGTTTCCGACCACGACGATCGCGACGTCCGCGTCAGCGGCCAGCGCCGCGGCGTCGCGTGCGCCGTCGACAACCAGCTCCACTGTGAACTCCGTGGCGCGCTCCGGGTCTTCGGCGTCCGCGCGTAGCACCGTGTCGGCTCCGGCGGTGACGTAGCGGTCGCTGGCGAGGTGATGCAGCAACACGTGCCCCGAGCGGCGCTCGATGAGGCGGAACGTCTCGCTCACCACCCAGCCGCCCGGCTGCGCCCGGTCGTTGACGAGGGTGCCGTCATCGTCGACACCGACGTGGCGACCGTTTGCCACGGCGCGCAGCGCCACCACACCCTCGCCCCAGTCGAACACGTCGAACCACGCCTCCGGCGCCGCCACCGGCACGTCGGCCCGTATGGGCCCGCCGACCTGACGGTCGACCGCCCACGCGTATCCACCGGCAGAGCGCAGCGCGATGCGGTCGACACCTTCGTGAAAGACCGCGCCGTGCGCTCCGAGCCGGTTCACGAGCCCCGTGTACGCCGTGACGGCGTACGGCAACGTGCCGCTGTACCAGTCTTCGTAGACGGTGTCGGCCAGCGGCCCGATGACGGCGACCTTCGCCACCGAGTTCGTCGCCGAGAGGGGGAGCAGGCCGTCGTTCTTGAGCAGCACGATGGACTGGCGTGCCGCCTCGCGGGCCAGCTCCTGATGCGCGGCACAGTTGATGACCTCGGCGGTGACGGCGTTGTACGGGTTCGCCTCCGCCGGGTCGAACTCGCCCAGCCGGAACCGCGTCACCAGCAACCGCCGCACAGCACGGTCTACATCGGACTCATCGATGAGGCCGCGCTCCAGCGCCTCTGTGAGCCGCTCGATGGTCGGCTCCGAGTCGGCGTCGTCCTCCGTGAAGCTGTCGATTCCCGCGCGCAGCGCCGCGGCGTACCCGGAAGGATGGTCTGTGTGATAGCCCTGCGCGCCCGCGATGTTCGAAGCGGCGGCGGCGTCGCTGACGACCATCAGGTCGTCAGCCGTCCAGCGGCGCAGCTCTCCCTCGATGAGCGGACTGAGGTGCGCCGGGCGGCCGTTGACGAGGTTGTACGAGGCCATGACCGCGACCGCCGCACCCGCCTCGATAGGTGCCCGGAAGGCCGGCAACTCGTACTCGTGCAGCACGCGCGGCGGCAGGTTGCTGGAGGTCGTGCACCGGTCTGTCTCGTTGTTGTACCCGAGGAAATGCTTGAGTGTCGGTGCGGTCTTCAGGTAGCGCGGGTGGTCGCCGCGCAGGCCGTTCGAGTAAGCGGTGCCCATGACACCGGTCAGCCACGGATCTTCGGAGTACCCCTCCTCGTTGCGTCCCCAGCGCGGGTCGCGCAGCAGGTTGACCACGGGCGCCCACACGTTGAGGCTGATCCGCTCCGGATCTTTGTGGTGAAAGCCGCGCACCTCGTCACCGACGGCGCTGCCAACCTCACGCACGAGATCGGGGTTCCACGTGGCGGCGAGCCCGACCGCCTGCGGAAAGACGGTGGCCGGACCGACCCACGCGAGGCCGTGCAAGGCTTCCGTCCCGGTGCGGAACGGCCCAAGACCGAGGCGGGGGACAGGCGCCTGGTACTGGTGCAGCAGGCTGACCTTCTCAGCCAGGCTGAGCCGGCCGAGCAGGTCAGCGACTCGGGCGGGGAGGGGCTGGTCAGGGTCGCGGAAGAGCATTCCCTCCGGTGCTTCTGTCATCACCGATCACCCGATCTTCGTGTGCCCTGGGCTATCACGCGAAGCGCTTCGACAGGCTACCCATGGCCGGGTTGCCAGACTCGAAGCGCTTCGACAACCTGTCGAAGAAAGCTCCGTCGCTGGCACGAGTTTCCGCCGTGTTACGCCGGAGCCCTTTGAGACTGGCATCACACAACGGTCTAGGTCAATAGGGAGCGCTCCCAAATGTCCCCGCCCGCCCTATACCGGCACGTCACCCCTTCCGCGCCCCCGTCCCCGCCCCTTCCCGCGCCCCGTCCCGCCCCTCCCCGATCCCCGTCGATCAAGGACAAATGCACGTGGTTCGATCTCCATTCCACGTGCGTTCGCCCTTGATCGATGCGGATGTCCTTGATCGGCGGCGCCTGAGGTCCGGGTCCGCGCGACCCGCTGGACAGCGTCGGGGTCCGGGTCCGCGTCCATGCTGGCTGGTGTGCGTGCGCGCCAAGGTCCTTGCCCGCCCTCGACTGCGGCGACCGCATGCCCCTCGGGGGCAGGGCGGCCCCGCCGCGCGGAGCACGGCTGGCCGGGTGGGTCGACCGCACGCTTTCGCGAACCTACCAGCAGCGCCCGCCGCACCGGCCGCTTCGGCCTCGCGGGCGGCTTCGCGCGGTATCAGCCGCGGGTCGAGGCCACACACTTTCCCCGAAATTGCGCCCACGTCCGAAGCCTGCGCCGACGCCGGTGGTGTGTGCCGACGCCGGTGGCGTGTGCCGGTGCCGCGGCGTCGGCACCTAGCCGCGCCCGGCCGGCGCCGGTGGTCGCGCTTGACGCGGCGCCAGATCGCTCACCTCGACGCCGCCGATCAAGGAGATCTCCATCGATCAAGGGCAAATGCACGCGGATCGGAGATCAAAGCACGTGCATTCGCCCTT
>NZ_JAIBNX010000117.1:3248-25700 GCF_026130045.1 Micromonospora sp. CPCC 205371 | reverse complement strand
GCTGGGTGCGGCCCCCATCACCCCAGGTGCGTGCCTGACCGCGCATGTTGGGGAAAGATGCTGCATCGTCCGCGGCTCGCGCGCAATCTTGGCGGGGTAGGGCGCGTAGGGCGCCCTACCGCGCCAAGATCTGACCGTTGGGCGCCGTCCGCGGTGGCGCTGGCGAGATCCTGGTGGGTCAGCGACGCCTGGACGTCGCTTCAGCGACGTCGCGCCGCCAGGAATGCCCGTTATGGCCGCCACGCCGGGCCCTGGGGGTCACTCTCGCGCCCCGCGTCGCCGGCCTTGCCGATCAAAACCTCGCCGATCAAGGCCATTTCCATGGATCAAGGGCGAATGCACGCGGAAAAGAGATCCAACCACGTGCGTTTGCCCTTGATCGGCCGCGGTCGTGCAGCGGTCGCCCTTGATCGGCCGCAGTCGTGCAGCGGTCGCCCGAGGCCGCCGAGGTTGTGCAGCGGCTGCCCGAGTCCGTCGGGCGGCGGGCAGATGGAGGTTAGGAAAGGCGGGTGGAGGCCAGGGTCAAGGCGCGGTGTAGCAGCCGGGCGTCGCCCAGCAGGCTGCGGAGGCGGCGCTCCAGGCCCGCGATCGGGATCAGGTTTTGCGGGGCACGCGGGTCCTTGTACGCCGTCGAGGCGAACCTCGGAAGCGTCACCAAGGAGAGGTCTGCCAGCTCCACCGCCTGCGGCACCGTCAGGTCGGGGGAGCACTCGACGCGTACGATGCCGGCCCACGGGGCACCGCCGGCTCCCGGCAGCCGCAGGTACCAGGAGTAGCCGCCCCACGCGGTGCCGAGGCGGAACACGGGAGAACGCTGTCCAGGGCGCAGCGCGGTCACGATGCCGGCGAGCGCGGCTGGCAGGTACTGGCTGTGCTGTGTCTTGATGTATCCGATGGTGCGTGGCAGTTGGCGCCTGTTGCGCAGTGGCCCGTCGACTACCAGCAGGTCGCCGTCGGTGCGGGCGCCGCCGGACACCTCGACCTCCAGCGCTGTCAGCGGGCCCTGTACCGCCGCCGGCAGCTTGCTCAGCTCGCCCGAGCCGCTCACCTTGCGCAGTTCGTACCTGATCTGACCGGCCACCATGTCGCTGGCCGACGGACTGGCGGTGAACAGGCCGCGGGCGACGCGCGAGCCGGCTAGCTCGGCGGCGCCTCGGCGCAGGTCGCATCGGACGACGCCGGCGGCGTAGGAGGCGGCGAGGCCGGCGTACGAGGAGCCGTCTGGTTCTTCGGTCCACAGCCCGGCGTCGATGCGGCGTACCCCGTCGACGAGGAGCACGATGTCGGGCGCGACCAGGCCGGGCGGTGGGGTCAGCGGGCGCCATTCCGCGGCGTCCAGCTCGACGGAAGGGTCGACCTGCGCGCTGCTGGGCGAGGCCGGGCCACCGTCGTCAGCCGCGAACGACGCACCGTACGACGGGTCCCACGCATCGACGAAAAGCCGCGTCACTGTCTCTCCTGGTGACCGGATATGGCGGCGCTTGGAGGCGCTGCCCGGAACGGCCCGACGTGGTTGGCCTGGTGGGTGGTTGCGGGGGCCGTTCCGAACAGCGCCGCGCCGCCGTATCCGGTCACAGGCCCATCCGCTCTACGCGGGCGGAGCGGGCGTCTTTTCGGACCTCGAAGCGTACGGGCACGCGCTCGGCCAGCGCGCTGACGTGGGTGACCACGCCGACCATGCGGTCGCCGCGGGCGGCCAGATTTTCCAGGGTGGCCGCGACCGTGTCGAGGGTGGCCGCGTCGAGCGTGCCGAACCCCTCGTCCAGCACGATCGATTCGAGGCTGGCCGCGGTGGTGGACAGGCCGGCGAGCTGCTCGGACAGGGCGAGCGCGAGGGCAAGCGAGGCTTGGAACGTCTCGCCGCCCGACAGCGTGCGCACCCCTCTGCGCAGCCCCGCGTCGTGGTGATCGACGACGTAGAAGTCGCCCTTTTCGTGCACCAGCTCGTACTGCCCGCTGGACAGCTCGCGCAAGATGCCGGAGGCGCCGTCGACGAGCAGGTCGAGCGCCTCTTCGAGCAGCCACCGCTCGAAGTTGTTGGCGCGCAGGTGCCCTGCCAGCGTCTTGGCGACCTGGGCGGCGCGCTCGTGATCGGCCCGCTGCTCCCGCAGCTCCGTAGCCTGCGCGAGCCGCTCGGCGAGCCGCTGGTGTGCGCCCTCGGCCCGCTCGACGGCCACAGCCGCCGCCCGCAGGAAGTCGGCACTGCCGGTGCCGGGCACAGCCAGGCCGGCGTCGGAGAAGAGTGAACCGATCCGCTCCGCCAGCGTGCCGACATGTTCCTGTGCCTGCCGCGCCCGCTCGACCGCCTCGTCGCAAAGCCGCCGTTGCGAAGCGGCCCGTGCGGAGGCCCACGCCGCCAAGGCTTCCCACGCCGCCACGACGTCGTGGCGGGGGGCGGCGGGGGGAGCGGGCGCCGCGCCCTGGTCGCGTGCCCGGTCGAAGGCTTGCCTCGCGGTTCGTACAGCGGCGTCGGCGGCGCCGACGCCGGCCTGCGCACGCCGCTGCGCCTCGCGGGCGGTCCGCACCGCGGTGCCCGCCTCGTCGAGCCGCGCCTGCATGGCGGCCAGCGCCTTGAGCTCGCGGCGCAGCGCGTCGGGGCCGGGTGAGTCGGTGAGCCGCGCGGCCAGCTCGGCGAGGCGCGCGGTGAGCTGATCGTGCTGCGCCCGGGCCCGTTCCAGGGTGCGGTCAAGCTCGCGCAGCGCCTTGTCGCGGGCGGCCACGGCGGCCTTGGCGTCGTCGGCCACGGCGCGCGCGGCCTTGCCCGCCGCCTCCGCGGCGGTCACGGCGGAGCCCGCTGGCATCGGCGGCACGACGGGCACCTGCTGGGCGCACACCGGGCACTCGTCGCCGGCCTCCAGGTGCGCGCGCAGGGCGGCGGCTCGGTCAGCCGTCTGCGCGTCCTGGTATGCCCGGCGCGCCTCCTCCAGGTGCTCGATGGCGTGCGCCTCGGCTCCGCGCGCCTGCTCCAGCGCCTGGAGCGCGATGGCGTGCTCACCCTCGGCACCGGACACCGCGCCGGCCAACGCCGACGCCTGCGCGGCCAGCTTCTCGTGCTCGGCGTGCGCCTCCAGCAGCAGGGGGAGCGCGGCGGCGTCGGAGGCGCCGGCCAGCCCGCCGCGCACCTTTTCCTCGCGCTCCTCGGCCCCGCCCACGGCGGCCGCCGCGCCGGCCAGCGCCGTGCGTGCGGTCGCCACCGCGCCGGCGACGCCGGAGAGACCACCGGGGGGCGCCAGCCCCGCGAGGCGCTTCAGGTCGGTTTCCAGGTCGGCCTGCGCCGCTCGTGCGGCGTCCGCGCCGCGCTGGGCTTCGAGCAGCTCTGGTACTGCCGCGTCGACCGCCTTCGCCAGATCGCGGGCCGCCTCCAGTCGCTCCGCCGCCGCGGCGACCGCCTCTTCGTCGGCGTCGGCGAGCCCCTTGAGCATCTGGTCGACCGCGCTCAGCTTCGCCTCGGCCTGCGTCGCCCGGGTGGTGGCCTGCTTCTGGATCGTCTCGTAGACGTCGAGCCCCAGCAGGTTGACCAGGATCTGCTGGCGGGTGGCCGGCTTGGCGTGCAGGAAGTCGGCGAACTGCCCCTGCGGCAGCACCACGCAGCTCGTGAACTGCTCGTACGGCAGTCCGACCGCGTCCAGTATCGCCTGGTCCATCTCGGCGGGCGTGCCGGCCAGCACCTCGCCGAGGTCGTCGGGGGTCATGCCGGTGTCGAGCTTGGTGGGGTCGAACCCGGCCGGCATCAACTGGAGCCCGGCCCCGCTCGTGGAGACCCGGCCCTTGCCGTCGCGCCGCACCACCCGGGTGGCCACGTATCGAGCACCGGCCGACTCGAACACCAGCCGCACCCGCGCCTCGGCCGCCGACGGCGCGAGCGCGTTGGCGATGCCGCGGCTGGTGCCCCAGCGCGGCACCTGGCCGTACAGCACGAAGCAGATCGCGTCGAGCACAGTGGACTTGCCGGAGCCGGTGGGACCGACCAGCGCGAAGAAGTCGGTGTCGGTGAAGTCGATGGTGGTTTCGTCGCGGAAGACGGTGAAACCCGCCATGTCGAGCCGGACCGGCCTCATGAGGACGCCTCCTCGTACAGCTCGTCGAACAGCTCCTTGACGCCTTCGTCGTCGTGCCCCCGGCTCTCCAGGTAGTCGGCGAACAGCTCGCGCGGCGACCGGCCGGCCCGCTGCGCGGCGCGCGCCCCGGGGGCCTCGGCGAGCTCGCGCAACAGGTCTGGATCGATCCGGATCTCCAGCGCCTTGGGCAGCAACGCCTGTACTTCTTCGCGCAGCCCCGCGCGTGGCATTTCCCGCACGAACACGCGCAGCCAGCCCTCGCCAGCGTCTACTTCGGACAGCTGCGCGAGCGTGCCCCGGACCGTGCGCAGCGGCATCGCCGCGGTCACCGGCACATCGCGTACCCGGGGAGCCGTGTCGGCGGTGACTTCGACGATCGCGACCGAGGGTGCGTTGTCTTCCTCGCCGAAGTCGATGGCGAGCGGGCTGCCGCTGTATCGCACGTGGCTTGCCGCCACCACCTGCTGTGCCCGGTGCAGGTGGCCGAGCGCCACGTAGTGGGCGGTGCTCGGGAAGACGGTGGACGGCACCGCGTATCCCAGCACCGTGTGCGCCTCGCGCTCGCCGCCGCCCATCGTGGCGCCGACCACGGTCAGGTGGGCGGTGACGAGGTTGACGGTGCCCGAGCCGAAGCCGGCACAGAGGACGGACAGCAACCGTCCGATGTGGTCGGCGTACGTCTGCGAAGCCTCGGCCGCGGTCAGCTCGTACATCTCGGCGGCGCGTACGGCGTATCGCTGTGACAGGAACGGCAGCGCGACCAGCCGCCACCGCTCTCCGCTGGCGGTTTCGCCCTCGATGAGGTGCTCGGCGGCCGAGTCGCGGACGGTGCCCCGCAGCGACACCCCGGCGGCCTCGGCCCACGGGCGCAGCGCGTCGAGCGTGGGCCCGTTGTCGTGGTTGCCGCCGATCGCGACGACCTGGGCGCCGGTACCCCGCAGCGCGGAGAGGGCCCGGGTGACCAGCTTGGTCGCCTCCGGCGACGGCGCCGCGGTGTCGTACAGGTCGCCCGCCACGATGACCAGGTCTGGCCGCTCGTCGCGGGCGATCTCGACCACCTGCGCCAGCACGGCGATGTGCTCGTCGACTCTGGACTGTCCTTTGAGGACTTTGCCGACATGCCAGTCGGAGGTGTGCAAAATCTTCATCAGAAAGGGATCTCATCGTCAGGGCGGCCGCCGACCACGGCGAACGGGTCGGCCGACTGCACGATCGAGCGGAGAGTCGCCGATGGTGCCGGGCCCGCCTCGGAGACCCGGGTCGCCCACGCGGGGAAGGGGAACTCCAGGCACAGCGGCACCGGGATGTCAGGCTGGTTGACGAACATCGTGCCAGGCTTGGCGAGCAGCGCGCGCTGGCGCTGCGCGGGCGGCAGGAAGCCGTATTCGGGGCGGGACGCCTCGGCGGGATCGAGCCGCCCGACGACCCGGATCGCCGAGTTGGTGACGATGCGCCGCTCGACCTCGCTGGCGGTCTGCTGCGCGCCGATCAGGATCACGCCGAGCGACCGGCCGCGCTCGGCGATGTCGAGCAGCACCTCCTTGATCGGAGACGACCCTTCTCTCGGCGCGTACTTGTTGAGCTCGTCGAGCACGACGAAGAGCAGCGGTTTCGCGGTGCCCGCCTTCTCTTTGCGCTCGAACTCGGTCTTGAGCGTCACGCCGACCACGAAGCGCTGCGCGCGGTCGGGCAGGTTGTGCAGGTCGACGACCGTGACCTGGGCGCTCTCGGCGGTGTTGACCGCGTGCGGGCGCCGGGTGGCGAGGTCGCCCCGGATCAGCCGGGCGAGGTCTTTCTTGCTCGCGATCAGCCGGCGGGCGAACGCGTTGACGGTGCCGATGTTGATGGCGCTGCCGGCCCACGTGTTACGGGTCTCGTCGTCGGTGAGCTGCTCGACGATGTGGTCGACGAGGTCGGGGTACGAGTGCAGGCTGGTGCCCTCGACGACCACGCCGCCGTCGGTGGACTGCGCGGCGCGCGCGAGGTGCGCGGTAACCGAGTGGACGACCATCGTGTACTGCTGGCGCTCGTCATCGGCGTCGGCGAAGACGTACGGCAGCAGGCGCTTTTCGCAGAACTCGCCGAGCGTCCAGTAGAAGCTGTCGACGCCGGCCAGGCGGCTGCTCACATCGGGCGAGCCAGAGGAGTCGCCGGCCCGTGGCGGCGCGTAGACCCGCACGTCGGGGAAGGCCGTGGCGGGCAACCCGAGCTTGGCGTACGCGGCGGTGGTGGCCTCGTCGAGCCGGGCGTTGGGATGATCGAGGAACAGCAGGTCTTCGCCCTTGACGTTGAAGATGAGCGCCTTGGCGTTGACCGCGTCGCCGCCGAGGACGCCGGAGCGGAAGACCGAGTACAGCAGGAATGTGGCGAAGCTCGTCTTGGTGGCCACGCCGGAGATGCCGGAGATCGACACGTGTGCGCCGCGGCTGCCGTCGAGGAAGTCGGCGTTGAGGTAGACCGGGATGCCGTCTCGCCCCGTGCCCATCGGGATGCGCTTTTCCATGCGGTCGAAGTGCAGCGCGGCCGCGCGCGCGTCGCCCTGCGCCCGGTGCACGACGGCACCGGGGGATGGCGGAACGTAGAGCTCCGGGTCGACCCGCGTGGTGGTGATCTCGGCGGCCTCCTGCACCAAGGCGGGCAGCGTGCCGTCGGCGATCGCGAACACGTCGGAGTCGAACTGCGCACCCTCGTGCCGCGCCCTCACCTGCGTCACCACGCCGGCGATCGTGACGGGCTCGCGGTCGGGGAGCTCACGCTTGGTGACGACCACGTCGTCGAGCTGCAGGTAACTCCCCGGCGTGACGGCCGTCCAGAACTGCAGGGGAGTGGCGTCGGCCGTCCCCAGCACCCGACCGACCGGCTCACCGGGCGCTTGTGTCTCGCTGTCTGCCACGGATCTCATCGTGCCTCACCGGTACGACGCCGTCCCGTGCGACTCACCTGTGCCGGTGTGCCACGTTCACCGATCGAGGCCGTATCGCGTCAGCAGCGCGCCGTCCGCTATCAACGTGTGACGGAGGGTGAAGTTCTTTGGCGGCGTGGGGGCGCCCGCCACGATGCGCCCGGCACCGGGGCCGGTGACGAGAGGCGAGATCGTCAGGCACACGTCGTCGACGAGGTCTTCGGCCAGCAGCGCGCCGAACAGGTGCGGGCCGCCTTCGGAGAGCAGGTGCGCGAGGCCGCGTTCGCGCAGCCTGGCGAGGGCCGTCGAGAGGTCGACGCCGTCGTCGCCCACCGCGAGCACGTCGGCGACGGGTTCGAGCAGCGCGCGGCGGTCGGCCGGCGCGCGGCCGTGCGTGACCACGATCGGCCGGACCGGCGCGTCGGCGAACGCCGCCTGCGCCGGGTTGAGTTCCAGGGCGCCCGAGACGACCACGAGCGTCGGGTACTCGGACAGCCCACGCGCCATGCGCCAGGCGCGCCGTCTCTGGTCCAGCCGGAGCGCCCGATACCCCTCGTGGCGCAGCGTGCCGGCACCCACCACGAGCGCGTCGCACAGCATGCGCAGCAGTCCGAAGACGCGCTTGTCGGGGCCGTCCGAGCCGCCGGACAGGCCCTCCGAGAAGCCCTCCAGCTCGACCGCGCCGTCGACGCTGGTGACGAAGTTGACCCGCAGGTCAGGCTCGGTGCGGTGGGCGTACAGCTCGGTGAGCGCCTCGTCGTCGAGTGGCGCGGTGTCGGGATGCGGCCACAGCCGCGCGATGTCGCTCATTCCCCTGCTGGACCGGTGACCGGTGGGGTCGGTCGCGGGGTACGGTGCTGGCAGTCACACCAGCTCCGCCCCCGGCACTCCTCGTGGCGCTTGGCCCGGCAGGCCCGGCAGATCATGGGGAAACCCTACGGAATGGGAGACCACACAGGCCATGCCACGCCAGATCTACCAGCTCAAGGTGACGCTCGCCGATGTCCGGCCGGCGGTGTGGCGGCGGGTCCTCGTTCCCGGCGGCTACACGCTCGACCGCCTGCACCGCGTGATCCAGTACGCGATGGGCTGGCAGGACTACCACCTGCACTCGTTCGACGTCGAGGGCGTCCAGTACGGCGAGCCCGACCCAGACGG
Organism: Micromonospora sp. CPCC 205371; assembly: GCF_026130045.1. Classification (GTDB taxonomy): domain Bacteria; phylum Actinomycetota; class Actinomycetes; order Mycobacteriales; family Micromonosporaceae; genus Phytohabitans. The sequence continues at coordinate 17,582 of NZ_JAIBNX010000117.1, read as the reverse complement.
TGAGCTGGCGCTGCGTGACGAGCTCGACGTCCGGCTCGACGCGGTCGCGTCCAAGGGCACGCGGCTCTCCTACACGTACGACTTCGGCGACTGGTGGGAGCACGAGGTCGTGGTCGAGGACGTGTTCGGCGCGGAGCCCGACGAGCGGTACCCGGCCTGCGTGGGCGGCGCGCGGGCGTGCCCGCCGGAAGACGTCGGCGGCGCGTTCGGATACGCGGAGTTCCTGGCGGCCATACGCGACCCGGCACATCCGGAACACGAATCGATGCGCCTCTGGATCGGCCGGGCCTTCGATCCCGGCTACTTCGACGTCGAGCGAGCGACCACCCTGCTGCGCCGTTTGGCTTAACCGGTTTTTCGTGTTATTGAGGTCATCTTGCATGACCTTTTTGGCCCTTTCGAGGTCATTTTTTGGGGTCACTTCACCCCTTCCGTTCTCTAATTCCGGTTTTAGTCATCCGGCGAGTAACGAAATGGGAACGCTCCCACTTGGGTCTTGACACCCCAGAAACGTCCCGGCAATCTCATGGGAGCGCTCCCGGCGGTGGTGTGGTCAGGACCACACCGGGCACCGTGTGGCGCCAGGCACGCCGTCCTTCACGGCTGCGTGCCGCACATTTCGTGCGGCCGACGACGTGGCGGCGGGCACCGGGCACACCCCCACCACACACATGACGACCTGGAAGGGGTCAGGGATGAGCGTTACGACGCGCCGGCGGTTTGCGGCGGTCGCGCTCGCTTCGGTCGCGGTTCTCGCCGTGACCACCGCGTGCGGCGATGACGGCGACGAGGGCGGATCCGACGGCGGGCAGATCACTCTGACCGTCGACGTCTTTGGTGAGCAGGGCTTCGGCTACGAGAAGCTCTATGAGCAGTACATGAAGGACCACCCGAATATCAAGATCGAAGAGCGCGGCAAGGGCATGGGGCTCGGTGACTACAACACCCGCCTCACCCAGTGGATGGCCTCCGGTGCCGGCGCTGGCGACATCGTGGCGCTCGAAGAGGGCACGATCGTCCAGTTCAAGGCCCAGAAGCAGAACTTCGTGAACCTCGCCGACCACGGCGCGGCTTCGCTGGAGAGCAACTTCCTGCCCTGGAAGTGGAACGACGGCAAGGCCGGCGACCAGATCCTCGGTCTCGGCACCGACGTCGGCAGCATGGCGATCTGCTACCGCAAGGACCTGTTCGAGAAGGCGGGCCTGCCCACCGAGCGCGAAGCGGTGGCAGCGCAGTGGCCGACCTGGGACGCGTTCATCGAGACCGGCAAGAAGTTCCAGGCGAAGAGTGGCAAGGTCAAGTTCGTCGACGCCGCCACGAACACGTTCAACTCGATCCTGATGCAGACGGCCGGTAACGGCACTGGATACACGTACTACGACAAGTCCGACCAGTTCGTGCTCAGCTCGAACCCGGACGTCAAGTCCGCGTGGGACCTGACCGTCAAGGCGATCGAGGCCAAGCTCTCCGCCGGCCTCCAGACCTTCTCGGACCCGTGGGCCACCGGCTTCAAGCAGGACCAGTTCGCCATCGTCACCTGCCCCGCCTGGATGACCGGTGTCATCAAGGGCAACGCGGGTGACGCCGCCGCCGGCAAGTGGGACATTGCCAAGGCGCCCGGCAACGGCGGCAACTGGGGCGGTTCGTTCCTTTCGGTGCCCAAGCAGAGCAAGCACCCCAAGGAGGCCGCTGAGCTGGCCAAGTTCCTGACCACGCCGGAGGCGCAGCTCGAGGCGTTCAAGGCGCTGGGCAACCTGCCGTCGTCGCCGAAGGCCCTCGAGGACCCGACGCTGCTGGCCAGCAAGAACGACTACTTCAGCAACGCGCCCGCTGGCGAGATCTTCGGCGCCGGTGCCAAGGACTTCAAGCCGGTGTACCTCGGCCCGAAGAACCAGGCGGTGCGTGACGCGGTGGAGAACGCTCTGCGCAGCATCGAGCAGGGGCAGCGCAAGCCAGCCGAGGCGTGGGACGACGCGCTCAAGGCCGGAGAAGCAGCCTCCAAGTAATTCGGAGTGCCAGCTAGAAAGCAGCGAGGGTGGCGCCGGATATCACCGGCGCCACCCCGCCGCGCGACCCGACCGGCCCGGATCGGAAGGAAGCCCCGATGACAACCAACACCGCGGACCGTACGCGCCGTGGCCGGCCCGCGCACCACGCCCAACCCCCACGACCACGCAAGGCCCGCGGCAACTTCGGCACCCGGCTCGATCTCAAGACCTCGCCGTACCTGTACGTCGCGCCCTTCTTCGTGATCTTCCTGATCTTCCAGCTCTACCCGCTCGTCTACACGTTCTGGGTTTCACTGCACAACCAGCCGCTCGGTGGCGAGGGTGAGTTCGTCGGCGCCGACAACTTCACCGCCCTGATGAAGGACGAGCAGTTCTGGAACTCGGTCTACAACACGCTCGGCATCTTCGTCGTCTCGACCATCCCGCAGCTGCTGATCGGGCTGTACCTGGCCAACGCGCTCAACCGCAAGCTGCGCGGGCGTGGTTTCTTCCGGATGACCATGGCCGTGCCGATCATCACGTCCACCGCCGCCGTGGCGATCATCTTCGGTCAGCTCTACAACCGCGACTTCGGCCTCGCCAACTGGGTGCTCGGCTGGTTCGGCGTGGAGAGCATCGACTGGCGGGCCACCAAGTGGGCGTCCTGGATCGCCATCTCCACCATGGTCGACTGGCGCTGGACCGGTTACAACACGCTCATCTACCTGGCCTCGATGCAGTCGATCCCCAAGGACCTGTACGAGTCGGCCGCCCTCGACGGCGCCTCGGCCCGCCGCCAGTTCTGGCAGATCACGGTGCCGATGCTGCGCCCGACGATCATCTTCACTGTGATCATTTCTACGATCGGTGGCCTTCAGCTCTTCGCCGAGCCGTTGATGTTCTCCTCCGGCTCCGGCAACTACACCGGCGGCACGCTGCGGCAGTACCAGACGGTGACGATGTACCTCTTCGAGAACATGTTCACCCGGTTCAACCTCGGGTACGCCGCGACCGTCGCCTGGGCGCTCTTCCTGCTGATCGTGATCGTCGCGTTCATCAACTACCTGCTGACCCGTCGCATCGGCTCGGCGAAGTGAAGGGAGGCCGGTGATGCCACGCAACAACACGGACACCGCCGTAATACCCCCGGTTCGTCCCGGTGCCGGCGCCCCGGGCAAACCCCGTAAGCCCAAGGCCGAAGGCGCGGCGTCGCGGCTCTGGAAGGCCAGCCCGCTGACCTTCGTGACGCTGATCGCGGCCGCGATCGTGTCGTTCTTCCCGTTCTACTGGATGGTCGTCATCGCGTCCCGCACCAACGACGCGATCGGCAGTGTCCCGCCGCCGCTCACGCCGGGCGGCAACCTTTTCGACAACATCGGCCGGGTCCTCGACAACGAGAACGCCGCGTTCGTGACCGGCCTGACGAACTCGCTGATCATCTCCACGGTGGTCACGGTCGCCGTCGTGTTCTTCTCGTCGCTGGCCGGGTTCGCGTTCGCCAAGCTGCGCTTCCGCGGCCAGAATGCGATGCTGCTGATCATCCTGGCGACGATGATGGTGCCCGTGCAGCTCGGCCTCATCCCGCTGTACCAGATGATGGTCAAGTTCGGCTGGCAGAACCAGCTCCAGGCGGTCATCGTGCCGTCGCTGGTCAGCGCGTGGGGCGTGTTCATGATGCGCCAGTACGTCAGCCAGACCGTGCCCGACGAGCTGATCGAGGCGTCCCGAGTCGACGGCGCCTCCACCTGGCGGATCTACTGGAGCATCGTGATGCCGGCGCTCCGCCCGGCCGCGGCGGTGCTGGGCCTGTTCATCTTCATGCAGACCTGGAACGACTTCCTGTGGCCGCTGACCGTGCTCCAGGACCCCGCCAACCCCACCGTGCAGATCTCCCTGCGTAGCCTGAACCAGGCGTACTACACCGACTACTCGCAGGTCTTCGCAGGTACGGCGCTTGCGACGGTGCCCCTGGCTATCGTGTTCATTCTGTTCGGCCGCCAGATCATCAGCGGCATCATGGAAGGTGCGGTCAAAGCGTGACGAACGACCAGTCCGAGCTCACAGATCGGATTTTCCCGGCGGACTTCCTCTGGGGTGCGGCCACCGCCGCCTACCAGATCGAGGGGTCCGCCGCGGAAGACGGGCGCACACCGTCGATCTGGGACACGTTCAGCCGTACCCCGGGCAAGGTCCGGAACGGCGACACCGGCGACGTGGCATGCGACCATTACCGCCGCGCCCCCGAAGACGTGAAGCTCATGGCGGAGCTCGGGCTGCGCTCGTACCGGTTCTCCCTCTCCTGGCCGCGCGTCCAGCCCGGCGGCTCCGGGCCAGCCAACGAGGCAGGCCTCGACTTCTACCGCCGCCTGGTCGACGACCTGCTCGCCCACGACATCGAGCCCTGGATCACGCTGTACCACTGGGACCTGCCGCAGGAGGTCGAAGACGCCGGCGGCTGGCCGGCGCGCGACACCGCCGACCGCTTCGCCGAGTACGCCGAACTGGCCGTCGGCGCGCTCGGTGACCGGGTGAGGTTCTGGACCACGCTCAACGAGCCGTGGTGCTCGGCGTTCCTCGGGTACGGCTCCGGCGTGCACGCGCCGGGTCGCAGCGACGGCGCCGAGGCGGTGCGGGCCGGCCACCACCTGATGCTCGGCCACGGGCTCGCGGCACAGGCCATCAGGGCGTCCCGCCCGAACCTCGAGGTGGGCGTCACGCTCAACCTGTACGCGATCTCGCCACTGACCGGCTCGCCCGCCGATGCGGACGCCGCACGCCGCATCGACGGGCTGGCCAACCGCTTCTTCCTCGACCCGATCCTGCGCGGCGAGTACCCCGCCGACGTGGTCGCCGACCTGCGCGAGGTGACCGACTTCTCGCACGTCCGCGACGAGGATCTCGCGGTGATCTCCACGCCGCTGTCCGTGCTGGGTGTCAACTACTACAGCCGGTACGTCGTGGGCGCCCCGCCCGAGGGGGAGGAGCCCGGCCCGCATTGGCGAAAGCCGTCGACCTGGCCGGGCAGCGAGCACGTCACGTTCGGCGACCGGGGCCTTCCGGTCACCGACATGAACTGGGAGATTGACGCTCCCGGAATGGTCGAGGTGCTGACCCGGGTGCACCGCGAGTACCCGGAGCTTCCGCTCTTCGTTACGGAAAACGGTTCGGCGTTCATCGACGAGGTCGTCGACGGCGAGGTGCACGATGCCGATCGGCTCGCATATTTCGATGCGCACCTGCGGGCCTGCCACCAGGCGATAGAGGCTGACGTGCCGCTGCGCGGCTACTTCGCATGGTCGCTCATGGACAACTTTGAATGGGCTTGGGGATATTCGAAGCGCTTCGGCATGGTCTATGTCGACTACGAGACTCAGGCCCGAATCCCGAAGTCGAGCGCCAAATGGTACGCCGCGGTGATCCGAAACAACGGTTTGGTCGCACAATAGTTGTGGTCAGCCACTATGGAGGGGCCGGGGTAACGGACCCCACCGGCATCCGCCACCGGCCCGCCCGCCGTCCGAGGAGCACACGATGACTACGCAGCGCACACGGTCGCTCGGCCGTCCCACCCTTGATGCGGTAGCTGCCCGCGCCGGGGTTGGCCGGGGCACCGTGTCCCGCGTCGTCAACGGCTCGCCGCAGGTCAGCCCGGAGGCGCGGGCGGCGGTGAACCAGGCGATCGAGGAACTGGGATACGTGCCGAACAGGGCGGCACGGGCTCTCGTCACGCAGCGAACCGACTCGGTGGCCCTGGTCATCTCCGAGTCGGGGGAGAGACTGTTCGGTGAGCCGTTCTTCGCTGGCATCGTCCGGGGTATCCACGCGGGGCTGCTCGACACGCCGATGCAGCTCTGGCTCGCGCTGGCCCAGTCGCCGGCCGAGCGTGAAAAGGTCGAACACCACCTGACCAGCCAGCACGTCGATGGCGTACTGCTGCTGTCGCTGCACGACGCCGACCCGCTGCCGACGCTGCTGGAGCAGCGCGGCCTGCCCACTGTGCTCGGCGGGCGCCCGGCCCGGATGCTCGCGCCCGACGCTCAGCACGCCAACTTCGTCGACGTCGACAACGCCGGAGGCGCGCGCCAGGCGGTCGAGTTCCTGATCGACAAGGGACGCCGCCGGGTCGCCACGATCACCGGTTCGCAGGACATGGGCGTGGGCATCAACCGGCTCGCCGGATACAAGGAGGCGATCCGGGCGCACGGCGGCGCGGTGACCGAAGACCTCATCGCGTACGGCGACTTCAGCGAGGCCAGCGGCGCGGCGGCGATGCGCCGGCTGCTGGACGTCAGCCCCGACCTCGACGCGGTGTTCGTGGCGTCCGATGTCATGGCGCTGGGCGCGCTGCGAGCGCTCAAGGAGGCCGGTCGGCGGGTGCCGGACGACGTCGCGGTCGTCGGGTTCGAAGACAACGAGCTCGCCCGGCAGTCCGACCCGCCGCTCACCACCGTGTACCAGCCGGTGGAGGAGATGGGGCGGCAGATGGCGCACCTCCTGCTGTCGCTCATCAGGCGCGATGAGCTCGATCTGCCATATGTCCTGTTGGACACGCACATGGTGGAGCGAGCCTCAGCCTGATATACAAGTATCGATCCCGCAGTCTGTTGTTGCGCCTGGGTCACGGCGCCGCAACAGGGACGAAATGGTCATCGGGCATCCTGACTGGTAACCGGCGCGGGAGCGTCGGCGCGCCGACGGGAGGCTTGTCATGTTGCTGCGGGTTCGGGTGACTTTGCCTGACCGGCCCGGTGCCCTGGGCCAGGTCGCCCGCACGCTCGGCGTTGCCGGTGCCGACATCGTCCAGGTGGTCGTGCTGGAGCGGCTCGGTGGCCGGGCCGTCGACGACTTCACCGTGGTGTGGCCGGGTGCCTCGCGCGTCGAGCGGCTGCGCGCGGGTCTCGCCGCCATTCCGGGAGTCCATGTCGACGGCATCTGGCGGGCGATCGGTGCGCCCGTCTCCGGCGGCCACGACGCCGAGCTGCTCGCTCAGGTCGCCGCCAACCCGGTCGACGGCCTCTCCACACTCGTCGACGCGATGCCCGGCCTGCTGGCCGCCGACTGGGCCGCCGCGGCCGTCGTGCCGGCGGACTGGGCCGCACGCAGTGGCACGCGCACGCCCGACCCGTCGGTGCCCACCGGCGGCGAGCCCGCGGTGGCGTATGCGAGCTGGCGCGCGCCCACCCCCCTGCGACTGCCCGAGGTGACCCCGCTGCGGGCCCGCCCCCTGACCGGTCCCGACGGCACCCGGTACGCGGTCGCGCCGTTCGGTCGTGCCGGCCTCGTGCTGATGGTGGCCCGGGCCGACACCGACGATCTCGACCTGCCCGCGCCCGCCTTTCACGTGACCGAGGTCGACCGCATCGCGCAGCTCGTCCGCGCGGCCGCCGTGATCCTCGGCGACCGGCTCGATCTGGTGACCGCACCACCGCTCGCTTCTCGATCATAAGGGGGGCTTTGATCATGGCTCTGTGGCGAATCAGAGCGACGGTGGACGACCGGCCGGGATACCTGTCGGTGCTCACCGCCAGCCTGGCACTCAAGTCGGTCAACATTCTCGCGGTTCAGGTGCACACCACGGAGGCGGGCGCCATCGACGACTTCCTCGTCGACGCGCCGGACGCGCTCACCGAGGCCGACCTGGTGGCCGCCGTCGAAAGAGGGCGGGGCCGCAACGCCTGGGTCAGCCGCACCGAGGCGCGTGACCTCGCCGACCAGCCCACTCGGGCGCTCGGCCTCGCGAGCCGGCTGGTGCGCGACCCGGACTCGCTCGGCGACGCGCTGTCCGCACTCCTCGGAGCCGACGCGGTGATCTGGCGTCCCGCGCCGGGCCACAACCGGTACGGCGCCGACCGGGGTGGCATGCGGCTCGCCGACCCTGCCGGCGGCGCCTACGAGATCAGCCGGCCGGCGCCGGCGTTCACCCCGGCGGAGTACGCCCGCGCGCAGGCGCTCGTCGACCTCGCCGCCACCGTGGTGCGTCAGGCCGCCGACCAGGTCACGCTGGTGCTCCCCGACGCGACCGAGGTGCGGGTACGCCCAGCCGTGGCCGACGACCTGGCCGCGATCCGCGCCATGCACGGCCGCTGCTCGCCGGGGAGCCGCCAGCGGCGCTACCTCACCGCCACTGGCCACGGGGCCGGCGGCGACTGGACTGAGGAGCGAAGCGACGAGGGAAGGAGCCGCCCTTCAGGCCGCGGGGTCCGCGCGAGCGGAGCGAGCGCCAGCAAGCAGAGCCCGTCCCAGTCGCAGCTTGCTCGGCTCATCGACCCGGCTCGTGGCGTGACGCTGGTGGCGCTCGCCGACGACGGGCGGCTGGTCGCCATGGCCAACCTGGTCGCAGAGGGCGACCTCGGCGAGGTGGCGGTGCTGGTCGAAGACGCATGGCAGCGCCGCGGCCTCGGCACCGCACTGCTACGCAGGCTCGTCGCGCACGGCACGCGGGCGGGATACGCCGCGCTGGTGGCGCACACGTACGCCGACAACCGGCCGATGATGAGCGCGTTGCGGCGGGTGGGCCGGTTCGGCCCGGTCGACCGCGACGGCTCGCTGCTCACCGTGACGTTGCCGCTGTCAGCGGCCAGCGATCGCGCTGAGGAGCCGGCGACGGCGTAGTGGGGCGGCGGCCGCGCGTTTGCGCGGCCGCCGCTCACGGTCTGGCGGCCAAGGCGCAGGTCATCCTTCACAAAGTGGAAACAGTGTGGGAACATTGGTGCTCATATATGGGAGCGCTCCCATCTTGACCCGCATCCACACCCCGTGCGCAACCGGACAAGACGAGAGGCGGATGCGCCCACATCCGCCTCTCGATGTCCCCTCCACTACGCGTGGTCGCGCGCGGCTCCACGGACAGGAGCGATTCTAGTGGCAAATAGGACCAGGTGGTATCGGCGAACGGTCGCGGCAACGGCGGCCGCGATACTCGCCGCTGGTGCCGCGATCTGGGCCGCGCCTCAGTCGGGTGCGGCCGCCGGCCCGTACAACTACGGTGAGGTACTCCAGAAGTCCATCCTCTTCTACGAGGCCCAGGTGTCCGGCCGGAAACCGGCGTGGAACAGGGTCTCCTGGCGCGCCGACTCCGCGCTGACCGACGGCTCAGATGTCGGGCTCGACCTGACGGGCGGCTGGTACGACGCGGGCGACCACGTGAAGTTCGGCTTCCCGATGGCGTTCACCACGACGATGCTGGCGTGGGGCGCGGTGGAGTACCGCGAGGCGTACGCCGCCTCGGGACAGCTCACCCACCTGCTCAACAACCTGCGGGTGCCCAACGACTACTTCATCAAGGCGCACCCCTCCGCCAACGTCCTCTATGGACAAGTGGGCAAGGGCGACGACGACCACAAGTGGTGGGGGCCGGCGGAGGTGCTGCCGATGGCGCGGCCCGCGTACAAGATAGACGCCAGCTGTGGCGGCGCGGACCTGGCGGCGGAGACGGCGGCCGCGATGGCGGCTTCGTCGATGGTCTTCCGGCCGACGGACGCGGCCTACGCCAACACCTTGCTCAGCCACGCACGGCAGCTCTACACGTTCGCCGAGACGGTGAAGCGGATGTACCACGAATGCATCACCGACGTGACGAGCTTCTACCGCTCCTGGAGCGGGTACGCCGACGAGCTTGTGTGGGGCGCCATCTGGCTGTACCGGGCCACGAACGAAGCGACCTACCTCGCCAAGGCGGAAGCCGGCTACGACGCGCAGGGCAACGAGAACCAGACCAACACCAAGATGTACAAGTGGACGATCTCGTGGGACAACAAGCAGTACGGCAACTACGTGCTGCTGGCCAACCTCACGGGCAAGCAGAAGTACATCGACGACGCCAACCGCTGGCTCGACTGGTTCACCGTCGGTGTCAACGGGGAGAGAGTGCGCACCTCGCCCGGCGGCATGGTGGTCGTGGACAGTTGGGGCGCGCTGCGGTACGCGGCCAACACGGCCTTCGTCGCGCTTGTCTACAGTGACAAGACGTCCGACGCCACGCGAAAGACGCGATACCACGACTTCGCGGTGCGCCAAATCAACTATGCGCTCGGCGACAACCCGCGCAGCTCCAGTTACGTCATCGGGTTCGGCGCCAACCACCCGAAGAACCCGCATCACCGCACGGCGCACGGCTCGTGGTGGGACAACATGACGGTGCCGACCGACACCCGGCACGTCCTCTATGGAGCGTTGGTCGGCGGACCCTCGTCACCCGACGACGCGTACAAGGACGAGCGCAACGACTACGTCATGAACGAGGTCGCCACCGACTACAACGCTGGCTTCACGTCGGCGGTGGCTCGGCTCTACCAGGAGTACGGCGGCACACCGCTCGCCAACTTCCCGCAGCCGGAGACGCCAGACATCGACGAGTTCACTGTGGAGACCACGGCGATGCAGAACGAGCCGCGGGCCACCGGCATCAAGGCGATCATCTACAACAAGTCGGCGTTCCCGGCCAGGGCGCTGACGAAGTCGGTGTTCCGGTACTACTTCACCCGCGAGGGCACCGCCGCGCCGGTGGTGACGCCCGGTTACACGCAGGGCTGCCCATCGCCGACGACGGCCCAGCAGTACTCCGGCGACATCTGGTACGTCGAGGTGAACTGCAACGGGTACACGATCGCGCCCGCGGGGCAGTCGCAGCACCGGATGGAGGTGCAGTTCAAGGTCGGCGTACCGGAGGGCGGCACCTGGAATTCGGCCAACGACCCCTCGTACCAGGCGGCGACCGGGCCGAACCGGGCCGTTCCCCTCTGGGAAAACGGTGTGAAGCTGTGGGGTGACCCGCCCGGCACCGTGACCCCTGGCCCCACCACGCCCGGCCCGACCACCCCTGGCCCCACGACGCCGGCTCCCACCACACCGGCGCCAACGACCCCCGCGCCCACGACGCCGGCGCCCGGCGGGCCGTGCTCGGTCACGTACACGACCAACGACTGGTCGACCGGGTTCACGGGCAGCGTCACCATCCGGAACACCAGCACCACGGCGTGGCAATCCTGGACCCTCGCCTTCACCTTCCCCAGCGGCCAGCGGATCGGCCAGGGCTGGAGCGCGCGGTGGACGCAGGCCGGCGCGGCGGTCACGGCCGTGAACGAGTTGTACAACGGTGCGGTGGCGGCCGGTGGAACGGTGAGCGCGGGCTTCAACGCCACACACTCTGGGACAAACCAGCGCCCAACCTCATTCACGATCAACGGCGCTACCTGCACAGTCGCTTAGTAATGGGCGGACACACCCCATCTCCACTGCGGGTCGCCTGTCGGCGACACGGTGTTGCGGGTACGGTATTCGGCGTCACATTCGTCGAGACCGGACAGCGGGGCGGAGGTGGGGTGTGCCGGTCACAGGGCAGCGCGTGGTCAGGCGGACGCTTGGGCGCCGGCTGACGCGGCTGCGCACCGGCGCCGGGATGAGCCGCCGCGAGGTGGCCGAGGCGCGGCTGGGCATCTCCGAGCCGACGCTGCACCGGATCGAGACCGGCAAGGTCCCGGTCACGGCGGCCAACGTGCGCGCCCTCTGCTGGCTGTACGGCGCCGACCAGAGCGTCACCGACGCCCTCGCCGAGCTCGCGCTCGGCACCTCACAGGCGGAGTGGTGGGACGCCAGCCCGGTCATCCCGGAGTGGTTCAAGCTGTACGTCGGGCTGGAGGCGTCGGCCTCGCGGATGTACAGCTACGACGGCGAGGTCGTGCCGGGCGAGTTGCAGACGATGGAGTACGCCCGAGCCGTGTTCGGCGCCGAGCAGCCGCACGAGTCGGAGCCGGCCGAGCGGCACATCAAGCTGCGCATCCAGCGGCAAAAGACACTCTTCGGCCGCACGCCACCGCCCCGACTGGTCACTGTGCTCGGTGAGGGCACGCTGGTCCGGCCCGTTGGCGGCGAAGAGGTGCTCAAGGCCCAGATCGAGCACCTGTGCCGGCTGTCCCTTGAGGACAATATCGACATCCGGGTGCTGCCGTTCGCGGTGGGGGCGCATGCGGCGATGGCGGGGGCGTTCCGCATACTGGAGTTCGACGACCCCGACGATCCGGACGTGGTCTACCTCGAGTCCCATGTGGGCGCCCTGTACCTGGAAGAGCAGGCCGAGGTGGATGAGTACCGCCGGATCTTCGACCTGATCAGCAAAGACGCTGTGCCGGTGGAGGAGTACCGATGACCGGGATACCGGGTGCCAACCAGAAGCCCGCGACCGCTGCCCGCATCTACGACTACTTCCTGGGCGGCATCCACAACTTCACCGCTGACCAGGAAGCGGCGAAGGCGATCATGGGCAGGGCGCCGTCGATTCAGGCCATCGCGCGTACCAACAGAGCGTTCCTCGGCCGCGCGGTGCGATACCTGACCAGCGTGGGCGTAAAGCAGTTCCTCGACATCGGCTCGGGCATCCCCACCGTCGGCAACGTCCACGAGGTGGCCCAGGCCGAGGTGCCCGACGCCCGAGTGGTCTATGTGGACATCGACCCGGTCGCCGTTGCTGAAAGCCTGGAACTGCTGGATGGCAACCCGTGGGCCACAGCCGTGCGCGGTGACCTGCGCGACGCGCGTGCCCTGCTCGAGATGCCCCAGGTCCGCAAGACGCTCGACTTCGACCAACCGATCGGCCTGTTGCTGGTGGGCGTGCTCTACTTCGTGCCCGACAACACCGAGGCGTACGCCTCGGTCGCCGACCTGCTCGCCCCGCTCGTGCCGGGCAGCCACCTCGTGCTGTCACACGGCACGCTGGAGGGCAAGGCGTTCAGCGAGGGTGACCTCAAGTCCACTCAGGACGTGTACCGGCGGCAGACCGCGACGCCCCTGGAGATGCGTACGCGCGAGGAGATCGCGCGGTTCTTCGACGGTCTCGACCTGGTCGAGCCCGGGCTCGTGTGGCAGCCGGAGTGGCGGCCTGACCCCGATGAGCAGGGAGACTTCGACGCCGAGCCGGAGCGTTCCCGGATGTTGACGGGTGTCGGTCGGGTCTCAGTCCGCTAGCAGGCCGTCGAACTCGCCGCGCTTGGCGCCGTAGAGGAACGAGTCCCACTCCTCGGTGGTGAACCGCACGGTGCCGGCCTCCGGCGCCTTGCTGTTGCGCACCTCGACGTGACCCTCGTGCCGGCGCGCTTCGACGCAGCTGCCGCCGTTGCCGGTCGACCTGCTGGACATGATCCAGCTGGACTCGTTGTTCATCGGGTACTCCCTTGTACGTCTGGCGACCTAGCTGTCTGTAGTCGGGCTGGCCTGAGCCATTGCCAGGCGCGTGATCCCGTTGCACCGTGGGAGACGAACGCGTCTGTCGCCACCCTCGGGGTTTCTTTCACCGCGAAAGTTTGACGCACCTAGCGTAGCCGAAACCGGCCGGCATGCACGATCTCGTTTTGACAGTTGTCGCCGTGAAATCTTGCACGGGCCTAGGGTTGCTGTCATGATTCAGATGTGCTGAGGGGAAACCTTCATCACCGGCTACCACCCGGTCCGCCGTAGTCACGAGGGGATGGCCGATGGAAATCCTCCACCCCACCGCCGCGGCCGACGCCGCGCGGCTACAGGCGCGGGTGGACCAGCTAGAGGCGCACGTGGCTCGGCTGGAGAGCGAACGAGCGGCTCTGCGGTGGATGGCCGGGCACGACGCACTCACCGGTCTCGCCAACCGGCGGCTCTTTCACGCACTCGCGCCGACCCTGCTGAGCGGCAACCTTCACGCCACCGTCCTCATCCTCGACCTCGACGGCTTCAAGCCGATCAACGACACGTACGGTCACGAGATCGGCGACATGGTGCTCTGCGTCGTCGGCGGGCGGATCGCCACCTGCCTCGGCGCCGACAGCCTGGCCGCCCGGTCCGGGGGGGCCAGTTTGGCGCGGCTGCCCACGGGCCGTCCCGCCGCCTCGGAGGCGCCCCCCGCCACACTCTGCGCGGCCATCTCGCCGCCGATCACCGTGGCCGGACACACCCTCAGCGTGAGTGCCTCGATCGGCCTCGTCCCGGCCGGGCGCTCGACCGACGTCGCCGACCTGTTGCGCCGCGCCGACCAGGCGATGTATCAGGCCAAGCGGCGTACCCGGAGCACGGGCCGCCCCGGCACCACGTGGATAGTGGCGGTCGACGGGGGCTCGTCGGCGCCGGGCGGCCCGTATCGGCGCGGCGACGCGGTCTGGGTCAACCGCAACGGCGTACGGCGTGCCGGCGTCGTCGAGAGCGCCTCGGACTGGGCCGCCCTCGTGCGTTTCCGCTGCTCCGACGCGTCTGGCACGGTCGTCGACACGATTCCGGTCGGCTGGCTCGGAGTACGAGACGAGGCCGACCCGCAGCTGGACCACGCCCCGGCGGCCTAAAAAACGCCCACCCCTCGGCCGCGCGCGGCACCCCCCGGCCGCGCGCG
>NZ_JAIBNX010000117.1:0-3238 GCF_026130045.1 Micromonospora sp. CPCC 205371 | reverse complement strand
ACCGACACGCCACCCCCCCCCCCCCCCCCCCGCCCCCGCGCGCCCCCCCCCCACCTCACGCGGGCGAGCGGCGGCTGCCGTGCCCCACGCAGGACGCCGACCAGCCCGCGGGCAGGACCTGGACCTTCATGCGGCGGCGGCATTCCGGGCAGAATCGGGGCGGCTCGAAGCGCCGGGCGGCCTCACACGCGGCGTGGTCACCCTCGGCAAGCGAGCCGCCGCAGCGTTCGCACCAGGTGCTCATAGCGTCGCCGAAAGCGCCTTCACGGGCATCTTCAGGTCGTCGAGCAGGGCCAGATCCTCCTCGGCCGGCCGCCCCAGCGTCGTGAGGTAGTTGCCGACGATCACGGCGTTGATGCCGCCGAGCAGCCCATCTCGTGTGCCCAGGTCACCAAGGGTGATCTCGCGCCCGCCCGCGTACCGGAGAATCGTGCGCGGCATGGCGAGCCGGAACGCGGCGATCGCCCGCAGCGCGTCCTTGCCATCGACGACCGGACGGTCACCGAGCGGCGTGCCCGGCCGGGGGTTGAGGAAGTTGAGCGGCACCTCGTGCGGGTCGAGCGCGGCGAGCTGCGCCGCGAACTCCGCCCGCTGCTCGATCGACTCACCGAGTCCCAGGATGCCGCCGCAGCACACCTCCATACCGGAGTCGCGCACCATGCGCAGGGTGTCCCAGCGCTCCTCCCACGTGTGGGTGGTGACCACGTTCGCAAAGTAGGAGCGGCACGTCTCCAGATTGTGGTTGTACCGGTGCACGCCCATCTCGACCAGCTCGTCGACCTGCGACTGGCTCAGCATGCCCAGCGACGCGGCCACCTGGATGTCGACCGCGGCCTTGATCGCGGCGACGCCTTCGCGCATCTGCTTCATCAGCCGCTCGTCCGGGCCCCGCACGGCGGCCACGATGCAGAACTCGGTCGCGCCGGTGGCCGCCGTCTGCTTCGCCGCCTCCACAAGGGAGGGGATGTCGAGCCAGACAGAGCGCACGGGCGAGGTGAACAGGCCGGACTGGGAGCAGAAGTGGCAGTCTTCCGGGCAGCCGCCGGTCTTGAGCGACACGATGCCCTCGACCTCGACCTCGGGCCCGCACCAGCGCATCCTGACCTCGTGCGCGAGCTGGAGCGCGCCGGAGATGTGCTCGTCCGGCAGCCGCAGCACCGCGAGCACGCCCTCTTCGTCGAGGCCGACGCCCCGCTCGAGCACCTGGTTCCGGGCGAGGTCGAGGATCTCTGGCATGGTCGTTACCCTACAAGGCGCAAGACTTAGCGGGGTGTGAGATGAACGGCTGGCAGGCAGCGCTGAAGCGCCGCGCCGAACTGCGCGCGAAGGCCGGCCTGGCGCGCGAGCTGCGCCCGCGAGGCCCGGCCGGCGGCGTGGTCGACCTCGCCGGCAACGACTACCTCGGCCTGTCCGGTCACCCTGAGGTGATCGCGGCGGCGCAACAGGCCCTGACCGAGTACGGGTTGGGTGCGACCGGGTCGCGGCTGGTGCGTGGCTCGACCGACGCGCACCACGAGCTCGAAAAGGAGCTCGCGGCGTGGCTGGGTGTCGAGGCCGCGCTGGTGTACTCGTCCGGGTACCTCGCCAACATCGGCGCGGTGCGGGCACTGGTCCAGCCGCGCACGGTGTTGATCTCCGACGCGCACAACCACGCGTCGCTCATCGACGGCTGCCGGATATCCGGCGCCGAGACGGTGGTGACGCCCCACGCCGACGTCTCCGCGGTGTCTTCCGCGCTGGCCTTCGCGGAGGGCCGTCCCGCCGTCGTGGTCACCGAGTCGATCTTCTCCGTGGACGGCGACCTGGCACCCCTCGCCACCCTGCACGCGATCGTCCGCCAGCACGGCGCGCTGTTGCTCGTCGACGACGCGCACGCGCTCGGCGTAATCGGTCCCGACGGCGCGGGCGGGGTCGCGGCCGCAGGCATCGCCGGCGAGCCGGACGTGGTCGTCACGGCCACGTTGTCCAAGTCGCTCGGCGCGGCCGGCGGGGTGGTGGCCGGCCCCGCGGCGCTCGCCCGGCACCTGGTCGACACCGGCCGCACGTTCATCTTCGACACCGCGCCACCGCCGGCCGTCGTCGCCGGCGCGCTGTCCGCGCTGCGCCTGGCACGCGCCGCCCAACCGCTGCGGGCCGAGCTCCGCCAGCGCGCGGACGATGCGGTACGCCGGCTGCGCGCCGCCGGATTCGAGGTGTCCACTCCGGACGGCGCCGTCATCTCGGTCACCGCCCCCGGCCCCGAGGAAGCCGTAGCGTGGGCGGCGGCGTGCCGGGAACGCGGCGTGGCCGTAGGCTGCTTCCGTCCGCCATCCACTCCGGACAGTCGAGCCCGGTTGCGCCTCACCCTCAACGCCGGCGTGCCGCGCGTCGACTTCGACCGGGCTCTCGAGGTGATCGTGGAGTGCGTACCATGAGTTCGGAATGGCGCGGGCCGGTGCTGGTGACCGGCACCGACACGGACGTCGGCAAGACCATCGTGACAGCCGCGATCGCCGCGTCGGCACAGGCCGCCGGGCTGCGGGTCGCCGTGATAAAACCAGGTCAAGCTGGTACCGGTCCGGGCGGACTGTCCGACATCGACGTCGTCAACCGGCTGGCCGTCCCGGCGACCGCGCGCACCCTGGCGGTGTACCCCGACCCGCTGGCACCGCTCGCCGCCGCCAGGGTGGCCGAGCTGCCACCGTTGGAGCTGTACACGGTGGTCGACGAGGTGCGCGCCGAGGCCGAAAAGCACGATCTGGTACTGGTCGAGGGCGCCGGCGGCCTGCTCGTGCCAATGGGTTTGCGCCCCTCCGGCTCCCCGTGGACCGTCGCCGACCTGGCCGTGTCACTCGACGCGCAGGCCGTGGTGGTGGCGCGCGCCGGCCTCGGCACGCTCAACCACACCGCGCTGACCCTGGAGGCACTGGAACGGCGCGGCGTGTCGGCAGGCGTGGTACTGGGCGCGTGGCCCCCGGAGCCAGAGCTGGTCCACTGGGAAAACCTGAGCGAGCTGCTCCCCACGATGGTCGGCGCCCTGCCCGACGGGGCCGGCGCAATGGACCCGGGCGTCTTCCAGCGCTCCGCGCCAGGCTGGCTGACCCCACCCTTGTACGGCGTCCTCGACGACTGGCGCACCTGGGCCGAAGAGGTCTCCTAACCCCACCCCGGCCCTCCGCCGCGCCCCGCCTGGGCCGCCCGCCGCGGGCGGCTCGGGCCGTGTGCCGCGGCCCGCTTGGGCCGCGCGGCGCCGGTCGCG
>NZ_JAIBNX010000116.1:5708-25827 GCF_026130045.1 Micromonospora sp. CPCC 205371 | reverse complement strand
GGTGAGGTAGTTCGCCGCGCGCCAGTAGGCGTCCAGGCGGGCCAACTCCTCACCGGTCAACGGCGCGGCGGTGTCCAGCGTGGTGTCCATGAGGTCAGCCTCTCGCAGGTCCCGATATCTCGCTCGGTGAACGCGTGAAGCGGATATGAAACAGCGCGTTGCTACGGTCGTCCGGCATCGGCTCGCGCCGAAGGGGGGTGAACATCGTGCTGCGAACGAGTGTCGGTAGCAACCGGCTGCGTCGGATGACGTCACTCAGGTTCGGCTACATCTTCTGACATGGAGACCGGTGACCACGATGAGCGAAAGAATTCTTGTGTGCGCCGGTCACGAGCTGGGCGGGCCGTTTACCTTCGGGCGCCGGTTGCTGGCGCTCATGGACGCGGCCCGTTCGGGTGGACCGATCAGCGTCAAGGAAAACATCGTTCGCGCCTTCGCCGGCGCGCCTTCGCCGGACATGGATGGCGCGTCGAGCCTGCCCCTGAGCCTGACGGTCGATCCGCGTTACCGCACCAGGTTCTACGGTCAAAGCCACGTGAGGCTCGTCTGCTACGAGCTAGCCAAGATCGTCGGAGCGAGTGGTCTTCTGTCAGACCTGTCGCTCGAGGTCTGCCACACGGAACTGGCGGATGAGACCGACCGTGAGCTCCTGGCGGCGCTTGACCGGCATCCCGGTCGCCACCCCACGGCTCGCCGGATCGCCCGTCGAGCCAGCGACGACCAGCGTTCGCCGCTCTATCCCGATGTCCGCACGGCACAGATGGTCCAGGTACCCGACCATGCCAGCGCGGCGGCCCGCCGGTCGTGGCACGACACGAAGGCTGGAGAGCTCCTGGCCGGTCATGCCGAACCGCGCCACCGCGACGCCCTGGCCTTCCACCTGCTGCGCGGTGGCTCCCCAGAGGCCGCCAGGCCACACCTGCGTCGGCTCCTGGTGGATGCGGCCGGTCTGGGTCACTACGAGGCCGCCTTGAGATACGGCCGCCAGTTCTTCGCTTCCAGCCCCTCAGCAGACGAGAGCGACGCTGACTACCACGCGGCAATGAACGCTTTCGGCATGGCATACCTCCAGACCGAGCAACCCTACGAGGCACTGTCCTTGTTCGATGTCGGTACGAAGGACCGCGGCGATCCCGCGTTGCATGTGACGGCTCACTACGTCACGGCCATGGTGTATACCAGGTACGCGCCGCCTCGGGAGCGGAGTCTCACCAAGGTCTCCGCCGCGCTGGATCGGGCCGAGCTGGCCGCGGCCGACATCGCCGACGCCCAACTGCGCTGTCATTGCCAGGCCTTTCTCCTGAACGCCCGGGCACTGGTCCAGATGCATCGCGGCGACCTCGCTGGCGGTATCGCCCTGCTCGACGACGACCTCGCGCTCCTTCGCACTCAGTTCGACACGTTCGACGAGCTGCAGCATGACGTTGTCGTCCACGACAACCGGTCGACACTGCACATGAAGCTCGGACAGGTCGACCGGGCGATCGACGACCTCAACTACGTCATCGCGAAGGACTCCCTGACAGCGGAGTACCGTGTGGACAGAGCGATCGCGTTGCATGCGGCGGGGCGCACCCGTGACGCGCTTGACGACTTGAACGTCGCTGTCGAGCACTGCATCACCGGCCCCGAGGCTTACCAGAACAGAGCACTCCTGCGCCGGGAGGAGGGCGATCTGGACGGCGCGGTCGACGATCTCCGCGTCGCCTACGACATGGACCCCGCGGACGGCGAGGTTCTCGCGCTGCTGTGTGAAAACCTCATCGAGTCGGCGATGATCGAGGAGGCCGAACACCTCCTCGACAAGAGCGACGCGGACACGACCCCGGACGAGCGGCTCGTCGTGCTCCGGGCACGCATCGCGGCGGTACGTGGCGATGTCCCTCAGGCCTTGCGAATCCTCGACGGTGCTGTCGTCCAGCACCCCGATTCGATCCCGGCGCGGTTGGAGCGCTCAGCCGTTCTGCACGCCGCAGGTCGGCCCGCTGACGCCTTGATCGACATCGAGCACGCCGCCGCCAGCGGCGGGAACGATCCGATAGTGCGCTTGAACCGGGCGATCTTGCTGCTCGAACTGGGCCGGAGCGATGAAGCGGGCAAGACGCTGACCCCCTTGCTCACCGAGGATCTGCCCGAGGAGCTGCGCTTCCACGCTCAACGACTCCAGAGCACGATGGACGAGCCAAGACGGGGATCGGCAGCACCGGATCGGACCGCTTGACCGGCTAGGTGGTGATGAGTTCGCGTGCGAGTTCGACGATCGGGTTGATGGTGGTGTCGTAGTTGCTGAGGACGATTGCCGCCCAGTTCCGGTCGGGGAAGATGTCCAACCGGTTCGCCGCACCGGGGCCGCCGCCCGAGTGTCCGATGACGGTCGCGTTGTTGATGATGGCGGTGAGGTGTCCGTAGCCGTAGAACTCGGCCTGGCTTGGTAGGCCCGACGGTGGCAGGACCACCTTTCCGCTGGTGATGAGCTCAACGAACGCGGGGCCGAGCAGCCGGCCGGTGGTGAGGGCGTCGGCGAAGGCGAGCAGATCAGCCACGGTCGAGTAGGCTCCGCCGGCCGGCCCGGTGGTGAAGGGCGCGTATGGGCTCGCGGCGAAGTCGGCGCGCCTCCCGTCCGGCTGGGTCCAGTAGGGCCGTGCGATGGCGTCGTTGGCCAACACCTGCGGGCGGCTATGAAAGTCGGTTGCGGACATTCCGGCGGGGGCGAAGACGCGTTCGCGCATGTAGTCGAAGTAGGACCGTCCGGCCACCTCGGCGATGATGGCGCCGAGGACGAAGAAGCCGTCGTTGCTGTACGCGTAGCGGGTGCCTGGGGTGAACTGGAGGGGCGTCTGCCGGACGAGCGCCAGGGTGCCGTCCATCACCTCGTCGAGGCTGTTCCAGTCTGGTAGCTTGCCGCCTCCCACGGCCGGCCTGCCGATGCCGGAGGTGTGCGTGAGCAGGTGGTGGACGGTGACCGTGTCGGCGATCGCGGTGGGGAAGCCGTCGAGGTGGGTGCCGAGGGTGTCTTGGAACGTCATCATGCCGCGCTGAACGAGTTGGGCGATCGCAAGTGCGGTGAAGCACTTCGTGATGGACGCGAGCCAGAAGACGGTGTCGGTCCGGTTCGGTGTGGACCGGTCCTTGTTGGCCATGCCGTAGGCGCGGGCCAGGATCGGCCGGCCGCGGTGAGCCACGAGTACCGCGCCCGAGAACTTGTCCTGTGCGGCCCGTTGGTTGACCAACCGGAGGAAGGCGCGGAGGTCCTTGGCTGATGCGGCTGGCGCGGCCTTGGCGGCGCCGGGCCACGCGGCGAGGGCGGTGCCGGTCACGTTGGCGGCACCCAGCAGGCCGAGGACGGCCCGCCTGGATGTGGTCATGTCAGTCACAACGTCACTTCTACCGGCGTGGGCCGATCGAGGGCCGATGACGGAGCCATACGAAGTCCATACGTCGGGGCTGGGAGACTGGCACGGTGCGGGTGCTGTTGGTAGAGGATGAACAGCCGTTGGCGCGCTACATCGCGGCCGGGCTGCGCAGGCACGGGTGCGCGGTGGACATCGCCGCCGACGGCCAGTCCGCCCTCGAAAAGGTTGATCTCGTGCCGTACGACGTGGTGGTGCTCGATCGCGACCTGCCGGTGGTGCACGGCGACACCGTCTGCCGGCGAGTGGCCGAGCGCGGCACCGCCCGCGTCCTGATGCTGACCGCGTCGGGGGCGGTGGAGGATCGGGTGGACGGGCTCGCCCTGGGTGCCGATGACTATCTCGGCAAGCCGTTCGCGTTCACGGAGCTGGTCGCCCGGGTGCGGGCCCTGGGCCGGCGAGGCGGTCCGGCGCGGCCGCCGGTGCTGCGCGCCGCGGGGGTGCTGCTCGACCCGGCACGGCGTACGGCCGAGCGCGCCGGACGCCTGCTGTCACTGACCCCGAAGGAGTTCGGCGTGCTCGAACAGCTCCTCGCCGCCGACGGCGCCGTGGTCTCCGCGGAGACGTTGCTGGACAAGGTGTGGGACGAACACGCCGACCCGTTCACCAACGCGGTCCGGATCACCGTCGGCACCCTGCGGCGCAAGCTCGGCGACCCGCCGGTCATCCACACCGTCACCGGCGCCGGCTACCGGATCGGACCGTGACAGGGTGCGGCTGAGCGCCCGCAGCCGCCTCGCCGTCGGCTACACGGCCCTGGTCTTCGCGGCCGGCGTGGTGCTGGTGGTACTCACCTACGTCCTGGTCCGCCGCAGCCTGGGCAGCCAGCCGCGCGCGGTTGGCATCCTCGGCCCGGACGGCTCGCCGCCGCCGACCCCGTTCGACAGCGCGCCGGCGCTGGAGACGATCGACCGGATGCACGCAGATACGCTTTCTCAACTGCTGAGTCAGTCCGTGGTGGCGCTCACCATCGTCACCGTCCTAGCCGCCGTGCTCGGCTGGCTGGTGGCCGGGCGGGTGCTGCGACCGATTCGCGCCATCTCCGCCACCGCCCGGCGGCTGTCCGCCGAGGATCTCTCCGCACGCGTGCCGGTGACCACGCCCGCCGACGAGTTGGCCACGTTGGCGGAGACCATCAACGGCATGCTCGACCGCATCCAGTCCGGCATCGCCGACCGCGACCAGCTGCTGCACTGCCAGCGCATGTTCGTGGCCAACGCGGCCCACGAGCTGCGTACGCCGTTGACCACCATGCGTACCGCCATCGACGTGACGATCGAGGGCCGGCCCAGCACCGCCGAACTGCTCCTCATGGCCAGCGATGTCCGTGACGCGGTGGAGCACAGCCAGCGCACCCTCGACGGGTTGCTCATGTTGGCCCGCAGTCAGACCGGGCCCGGCAGGCAGCAGACCGTCGATCTCGCAGACGTGGTGGCTGGAGTCATGAGCACCGTCGAAGGTGTCGACCTGCGCGCCGACCTGCGGAGCGCGCCGACCACCGGTGACCCCGTCCTGCTCGACCGGATGGTCGCCAACCTCGTCGACAACGCCTTGCGCTACAAGGATCCCGGTGGCCACGCCGCCGTGACCACCGGTATCGGTGATGGGTACGCCTACATGCGCGTCGCCAACAGCGGTCCTGCCATCGACCAGTCCATGGTGGACAAGCTGTTCGAGCCCTTCGTGCGTGGGCCGCAGAGCCATCCGCGGGCCGACGGCGGCGCCGGCCTGGGCCTGTCCATCGTTCGCGCGGTCATCGATGCCCACAATGGACAGGTCGACGCCGTCGCGCCGCCAACCGGCGGACTGGAGATCACCGTGCGCCTCCGGCTCAACCAGTGATGAGACGACGGGCCATCGCGGCGACCGGCGGGGCGGCCGGCAGGTCGTAGTTGCTGAGCACGACCGAGATCAAGTCGCGGTCGGGATACATCTCCAGGTAAACCGACTCGCCGGCGGCGCCGCCGTTGTGTAGCAACACCCACTGGCCGTTGACCAGCAGCGCCAGCGGCGCGTACGTCTCGAAGCTCGCCTGCGGCCGGAAACCGGGGGAGTCGCTCCACGGTGGGATGGCGTGCTTGCCGCCGAGGGTCAGCTCGGTGTGCAACGGGTCGAGCAGCCCTCCGCCGAGCAGCGCCCGGGCGAACCGGACCAGGTCCGTCGTCGTGGAAAACGAGTTACCGGCCGGCGTGCCGACGAAGGTCTGCTGCTCGATCACGTCGGCGCGTTCCCCGGACGGCTGCGTGCTGTAGGGGTGAGCGATACGCGGGTTGTCACGCCACTGCGGCCTGGTGTAGAAATCGGTGCTGGTCATGCCGGCGGCGGCGAAAATGTGCTCGCGGACGTAGTCGTGGTACGGCTGGCCGGTGACCGTGGCCACGATCGCGCCCAGCACCTCGTATCCGGAGTTGCTGTAGGCGAGGCCGGTGCCCGGGGGGAAGACGAGGTCGGAGCCGCGGATGATCGCCATGATGCCACCCATGACCTCGTCCACCGAGGCCCAGGTCGGCGACGCGCTCTGGTACTCCGGAGTTTGCCGGTAGTTGCCCATGCCGGAGGTGTGGCAGACGAGTTGGTGGATGGTGACGCTTCTCGCGACCGCTGCCGGGAATCCGTCGAGGTATGTCCCGAGTCGTTCGTGGTAGGACACCTTCCCGCGCTGGACGAGTTGGGCGATCGCGACAGCGGTGAACAGCTTGCCGACGGAGGCGAGCGCGAAGATGGTCTCCGGCCCGTTGGCTATCGACCGTTGCTTGTTCGCCATGCCGTACGAACGGGCCAGCACAGGCCGGTCGCGGTGCACGAGCAGCACACTGCCGGAAAACAAGTCCTGGCGTGCCCGGTCGGCGAGGAAACGGTCGAACGCACCGGCCGGACGCAGATCGGCGGGTATCTTCGGGTATGCCGCGGCCAGCGCGGCGTCGGGAGTGGACAGAGCCGCCGCGGCCGGTGCAGCGGCGAGCAGGCCGAGTACCGACCTGCGCGAAGGCCGAGATGTCGATGAGGGATGACCTTTCATGGGCCCAGTTGTATCGACATTTACATGTGGTGGGCGTCTTGCCGGACCATAGGTGATCCATATGCGAGCACCGAGGGGGTCAGTTGCGTAGGCTCCATTGCTGGTTCGCACCGCCGTTGCACGACCAAAGGATGATCTTCGTGCCGTTGGCGGTAGCGGCGCCGTTCGCATCCAGACACAGTCCGGATTGGACGCTGGTGATGGTGCCGTTCGCGTTGACGTTCCACTGCTGGTTGAGGCCGCTGTGGCAGTCCCATATGGCGACGACGGTGCCGTTGGTCGTGCCCGCGCCGTACGCGTCCAAACACTTGTTGCCGTACACGGTCAGCTGCTTGCCTGCGGTGTGGGTCCACCGCTGGTTCGTGCCGCCGGAGCAGTCCCACAACTGCACTTGAGTGCCGTTGGCGGTCGTGGAGTTGGGTACGTCGA
Source organism: Micromonospora sp. CPCC 205371 (assembly GCF_026130045.1). Classification (GTDB taxonomy): domain Bacteria; phylum Actinomycetota; class Actinomycetes; order Mycobacteriales; family Micromonosporaceae; genus Phytohabitans. Next base: position 18,969 of record NZ_JAIBNX010000116.1, on the reverse strand, counting down.
CGCACCGGCCGGACTGGCCGCCCACTATCTGGCCGGTTTGCTGACCGCCGCCACTCTGCTGCCGGACAATCGACTTGGACTCAGCCGATCGATTGCCTTGAGCGTCGAGGATGTAGAGCCGGTAGTCGCCCTGCGCCGTCGGAACAGCTATGGACGTGGCGGTGCCGTTCGCTCTGGTCATCGTCGCGCCGGTGGCGAAGGCGGTGGTGCCGGAGGGGGCCAGCCAGATCGTCTTTGTCGCGTCGCCGGTGCTGCGGACCGGAATCGACGCGCTCTGGCTGCTGACGAACGTGCTTGCCGGTAGCACATAGTCGGGCAGCGAGAGCTGGCTCGGCGGGATGATGTCCCGGTATGAATCCTCGAGCCCCGAGCTCACGGCGATGCCGTATGCCGCCACCGGCCAGACGTAGTCGGAGGAGACAAGAATGTCTTGGATGGTGCTGTTGGGCAGGTTCTTGTTGGAGACTTTGTTGATGGGTCCGTAGATTTGCGTGATGCTCAAATCGTGCTTGCGTCCGAAGTCGTCGGAGTTGATGAGCCACGTGACGTTCTTGTCGACGCTCAGGACGTTGTCCCGGAAGATCATGTACGCGGAGCCTTCGTCCGGGTGAAGTCCGTACTTGTGGCCGGCCGGGACGCCCTGGAGGTAGTTGTCGTGGACCGTGGTGCCCGGCTGGCTGCCCAGCGTGTAGATGGGCGCCGTGTCACTGAGCCGCTGCACCGTGTCGATGATGTGGTTGTGGCTGATGTTGTTGTTTCTTGCGGTCGTGGTCGGCCTGTTGGGCGCGATCGAGCCCGATGACCCGTCGAAGTTCCACCAGCCCCATCCGAGCGTGATTCCCGACCAGGGAGTCTTCTCGATCCGATTACGCTGAATCGTGAGGGTGTCGGCGAAGTACGCCGAGATAGGACTGTGCCCGTTGAACAGTACGGCACTGTCGTGGATGTAGTTGTTCTTGATCGTGATGTTCTTGGGTAGTCCTTCGACGTTCGCGGGGTACTTCTCCCGATTGGTCGACGTGTGGTCGCCGATGTAGACGTGCTGAGGATGTCCGACGGTGACCGCGGAGCCGGCGATATCGTTCGCGTAGTTGCCGGTCAGCTGAGTGTTCTGCACGTCGTTGACCATGTTGATCCCGTCGGCGCCGGTGTGCTGGATCCGGTTGCGCTGCAAGATGATGGCATCGGCGTTCTCGATCTGGATCATGCCGGGAGTGACGTCGACATTGCGGTAGTAATAGACGTGGAAGTTTCCTTTCGTGTATGCCTGTGCGCCGAGGTTTCCCTGCTGGGCCTGCTTGAATACGGAGCCGGCCACATTGAACAGGTTCCAGTCGGAGTGCTGCACGGTGAGGCCGGAGAGCGTGATGTTGCGGGCGTGGCCGCTGGTCGAGACGCCCGCGATCCGCAGCACGGTAGACACGTTGTTCGGCGCGAAGACCGTCGCGGTCGTCATGTTCTCCGAGCTTGCCTTGTAGTAGTACAACGTCCGGCTGGTCTTGTCGAAGTAGAACTCGCCCGGCGAGTCCAGGAACTCGTAGGCGTTCATGACCTTGTGGCTTCCGCCGACCTGAGCGTTGCCGTTGTACGCGCCCTGAGCGATAGCGGCGCCGGGTTGCTGGAACAGCGCGACGCGGTTCGTGCCATCGGCTGTCGTAGCCACCTGGCGGACTCCCACGATCGCGGTGGTCCAGGTGGTCGCCGTCTCGATTTCGATGTCGTCCGGGTTGCGGGCGATGGCGGGAAAGTCGGACAGGCTGTATCTGGCACCTTCGCATTGTGAGCCCGATTCCCAGGCCCATGCGGTTTGCCCCGCTGTGATGTTGTATGTTCCGTGGCATCCAGCCGAGTTCATCGTTTTCGTGGCCATGTACGCCCGCTTGTCGTTGACGTAGAGTGCGCGCAGCTTGTTGGCACGGTCGAGCGGTGCTTTCCAGATGTTGCCGCTGTGCTGGGTCCACCCGGTCACCTGAACGCCGGCTTCGAGCACTGGCGTTTCATTGGCGTGCGCCGCATATATGACCCGGTAACCGTTCGTGCCGGAGTCACTCGGCCCGAACTCGATCGTGCCGCTTACCGGATAGCTTCCGCCCCGGAGATAGACGTAGATGTCGCCTGTCATGTTCGCGTTTATCGTGCGGACGACGTCCCGCGCGCGTTGCAGGGTCCTAAACGGTGACGTGATCGTTCCAGGGTTGGCGTCGTTGCCGTCGGGCGCGACATAGTAGGTTGCCTGGGTCGCGGCCGAAGCCGGCATTTGACTCGTCAATGTGGCTGTCAACGCGGCAGCGGCGAACACCGCGACCGCGAGCAGCGACCTTCCAGCGGCTGACTTCACGTACCGTTCCTTTCGCTTCGCCTGGCCCCGAAGATCGTTAGTTGCGGAGGCTCCACTGCTGGTTCGACCCGCCCCAGCAGCCGTACAGTTGGATCTTTGTTCCGTTGCCGGAACCACCGGCGTCGAGGCACAGCCCTGACTGCACGCCGGTGATCGTGCCGTTGGAGTTGACGTTCCACTGCTGGTTGGGCTGCCCGCTGCAGTCCCAAATGATCACAGCGGTGCCGTTGCTCGTGCCCTGACCCGAGGCGTCTAGGCACTTGTTGCCGGACACCGTCAACTGCTTGCTCGATGTGTAGGTGAACCGCTGGTTCGAGCCACCCCAGCAGTCGTACAACTGGACCTGGGTGCCGTTGGCCGTGCTCGCGTTCGGGACGTCGATACACCGACCGGAGCCGCTGCCCACGATCATCTGGCCGCTACCGCCGCCCGGGTTGGGGGTGGTGGGGTTGGAGGTGCCGCCGCCGATGGTGATGTTGGAGCTGCCGCTGCTCTGGTATCCCTCGGTGGCCATGATCTGGTAGTCGTGGTTGCCGAGGTTCATGCCCCTGCTGGCCCAGCGGGTTCCTGGTCCACCCGTACAGGGTCAGGTAGGAGTTGCCGTTCGGGCTGAAAGTTCCGGAATAGGTTACGGTCCGGCTTCCGCCCGGGTTCCAGCCCTTGCCGGCGACGAAGTTGTTGACGTTGCTCCACTGGGTGCTGTACTGCCCGCCGTTACCCATGGTCATGGAGACGTTGCCACTGTCTTTCCAGAAGGAATAGAAGTAGCCGCTGTGGGTACCGGTCGAGTTCGAGGTCACGGTCTGCGCGTGGGCGGTACCGGGCAGGATCGCCCCGGCCACGACCAGCGCCACGGCGCAGGCGCCGCCGAAGAGCATTCTGAGGCCGCGTCGGTGGCTTCTCCGGTGTGCGGGGGCGTCGTTCATGCGTGCTTCTCCTCGTGAGGGGATCTTGCGGAGCAGACGGACGTCGGGCCAGAAGCCGCGTCGGTTGCCCAGACCGCCGGGTGGCTGGTCGCCTGACGTCATACGTCATACAGCGACGGCAGTCTATACGACCTCTGGTGCATGTGGGGCACCCGGGCGTCGCCAACTTTCGGAAACGCGACCAAATCGCACCGGGTGAGATAACACAAATTCATGCATCGCTATTGCGTTCTTCAACGATTTGCGGCCGCTCAGATAGGGGCATGGACAGGCCGAGTCGAAGGCCTTTACTCTCGTCGCAGACCGTCAAGATTGTCGATGTGAATCCGGTGGCGCGGTAGCCGTCGAAAGGACCTTTCATCATGTCCCACTCCGGCCCTGGACGCTACCTGGCCCGAGCGCTCGTCTGTGCCCTGGCCGTTCTCGCCGCCGTGCCGGTCGCCGTGCTCGAAGGCGCCTCGCCGGCCGCCGCCGACACCACCCAGTTCCGCGGCGTCAACTGGGGCCGGCTGGGCGACAACTTCCATCGCGGACCGCTGGTCCTGCATGGACTGGATAGCTCCGACAGCTACGCGACTGTCCTGGCCAAAGCCGACGCCATCTACACCGGCTTCCAGAACAACCTCGGCGCCAACACCGTCCGGCTACCCATAAACACCTACACCGTCGGTACGAACTGGTGGAACGCCTACACCGGCGCCATCGACGCGGCCACGGCGAAGGGTTTCAAGGTCGTCCTGTCCTACTGGGACGACGGGGTGGCCGCCAGCGGCGGCCGGATCGTCAACGCGACCGCCTTCAACAATATGTGGAACACCGTGCTCGCCAGGTACGGCACCAACGGGCTGGTCTACTTCGAGCCGATGAACGAGTTCGGCGCGCCGATGGATACCGGGCTCAACCACCACGACGCCGCCAGCACGGACAACTTCGTGCGCTACTTCCGCGCGACCACCACGGTGCTGCGGGAGCTGCGAATCGGCTCGATCTGGCCTGGGGGAGGGCGGTGACCCTGGCGCGACCAGCTCGTTGCGCAACGTCGGCACCGGACGCTGCCTGGACATCCCGGGCGCCACGACGGCCAACGTACAAGTCCAGGTGTACGCCTGCGCCAACACGCCCTCCCAGCAGTGGACCTCGACGGCCGGCGGACAGCTGACCGCCCTCGCCGGCCAGAAATGCCTGGACGCATACAAGGCGGGGACCGCGAACGGCGCCGTCGTCGGAACGTACGCGTGCAACGGCGGGGCCAATCAGCGGTGGACGATCGGCGCCGACGGCAGCATACGCGGCGCCCAGTCGGGGCTGTGCCTTGACGTGAACACCAGCACCCTCAAAGTCCAGCTCTGGACCTGCTGGGGCGGCAACAACCAGAAATGGCAGGTACTGAATTCCTGACCTTCGCGATTGTAGGCTTATCGTGCTCTTGACGTCGTGGGTCTTGGAGGTATCGGGACAGCGGTGACAAAGGATCAACGCGGGCCTGGCGCTCAGGCGACGCTTCTTCACGAAAGCGCCCGCAGCCGTGTGACACGGCTGTTCCTTCCTGGCGGCAGCGTGATCAGCAAGGAGCCGTTCGGTCCGGACGCTGACCTGCGCCTACGGCGCGAGTTAGAGATCCTGAGCCTCCTGTCTGGGCTTCCCGGCATCGTGCAGCTGGCGACCCCGCCGGCGCGCCCCGGTGCCATCCTGCTTGCGGATATCGGTGGTACCTCGCTCGACCGGACGTCGACGCCGTGGCTGCACGCTGACTTGATCGCTCTCGCACTGGGCCTGGCGCGGGCGGTCGCGGGCATGCATCAGCGGGGCGTAATGCACACCGATATCAGTCCGACCAACATCATCGTGAGCGACTCGACCGGGGTGCCATGCCTGATCGATTTCGCGCTGGCCACGACATTCGTGCAAACCCGCGCCGATCTGGTCCCGACCGAAATTGTCGGCACCTTGCCCTACCTGGCCCCGGAGCAGACCGGTCGGACCGGCCGCGCCGTGGACCAGCGCGCCGACCTGTACGCGGTAGGAGCCACGCTGTACGAGCTGGCGACCGGGAGGCCGCCGTTCGGAGCCGGCGATCCGCTCCAACTCGTCCACGACCACCTCGCCCGCGTGCCGGTGCCGCCGGCCGAGGCGAATCCGGCCGTGCCGGCCGCCCTGTCCGAGATCATCATGCACCTGCTGGAGAAGGAACCGGACAACCGCTATCAAACCGCCGAAGGGCTGATCCACGACCTGGCGCTGGTGCGGGAGGGTCGGGCCGAGCGCATACACGTCGGAAAGCGGGACTTCCCGCTCCGGTTGCGGCCGCCGTCGCGGACCATCGGGCGGGACGACGAGATCGCCACCCTCGGCGCGGCGTTCGCGGCCGCCCAAGCCGGCCGGTGTCCGGGCGCGCTCGTCTCCGGCGCGCCAGGCGTTGGCAAGACCTCGCTGATCGAGGAGCTGCGACCGGTCGTGACGGCGAGTGGCGGCTGGTTCGTGTCTGGCAAGTTCGACCAGTACCGCAGCGATCTGGAGTTCGACGGCGTCCATCAGGCGTTCCGAGCGTTGGGCCGGCTGTTGCTGTCCCTACCGGAAGAGGAGCTGACCCAGACCCGCACGCGCATCCTGCGGGCCCTGGGGCACAGCGCGGGGCTGGCCACGGCGGTGACGCCGGAGCTGGCCACGCTGCTGCGGGTGCCAGCCGACCTGGGCGATCCGCTGACCGCCCAGGTACGGGCGCAGCGCAACTCGCTGGAGATCCTGCGCGCCGTCGCCTCCCGCGAGCGGCCGCTGGTGTTCGTCATCGACGACCTGCAGTGGGCCGGCCGCACCCCGCTCGGCTTCGTCGACATGGTGTTGAGCGGGCAGGAGACGGTGGAGGGCCTGCTGCTGGTCAGCGCCCATCGCGACGTCGACGCCGGCCACCCCCTGGCCACCATGATCACTCGATGGGAGCGGGAGAGCGCCGGCTTGGCGCGCGTGTGGCTCGAAGACCTGCCCGCCCCCGGCATCGCGGCGTTGGCGGCCGACATGCTGCGGATGGATGTCGACGAGGTCACCGAACTCGCCGAGGCGCTCCTGCGGCGGACCCACGGCAACCCGTACGAGACGGTGGAGTTGCTCAACGCGTTGCGGCGTGACGGCGTGCTGCGCCCCGCGGACAAGGGGTGGGAGTGGGACGCGGCCGCGCTGCGCCGCGGTGGCGGACCCGTGGACCTGCCCGACCTGTTGACCGGCCGGGTAGCCGCGCTGCCGGCCCAGGCCCGTGGTCTGCTGGAGGCCATGGCCTGCCTCGGCGGCCGCGTCGAGATCAGCCTGCTGCAGGCCGCCACCGGCCTGCCCGCGCAGGTGGTGACGCAGCGGCTCGCGCCCGCGCTGGAGGACGGGCTGCTGGTGATGGCGCCCGACGACCAGGAGGCGGTCCGGTTCCGGCATGACCGGGTCTGGGAGAGCACCCTGGCGTACCTGACGCCGGAGCGGCGGCGCACCGTACGGATGCACCTCGCCAGGCGCCTGGCGTTGCGGCCCGAGCTGTACGCCGTCGCGGCGCAGCAGTACCTGCACCTGGTCGACGCCGTGCAGGACCCCGGCGAACGCCGGCAGGTCGTCGAGCTCTTCCGGCGCGCGGCGCAGCAGGCGCGTCTGGTGAGCAACCATCCCGTGGTGGAGAGGCTGCTGTCGGCGGCGGCGCGGTTGGCCGACGGCACGGACGTCGCCCTGCTGATCGAGCTGCACACGGGCCGCCTCGAGGCGCTGTACGGCCGCGGGCGCCTCGACGAGGCCGACGAGGTGTACGGGGTGATCGACCGGCTCGCCGCGGACCCGGTGCAGCGCGCCGGGGCGACCCTGGTGCAGGTGTCCAGCCTCGCCAACCGGTCCCGCCCGGCGGAGGCCATCGCCCTCGGCATCGACATGCTGGGGCGGCTGGGCGTCGCGATGCCACCACCGGAGCGGATGGCGGCCGAGGTCGACCGCGACCTGGACGCCCTGTATCGCTGGTTGGACCAGACCACCGAGGCCGACGACCTGACCCGCCCCGAGATCGCCGACCCGTCGCTGCGCGCCGCCGCCGCGCTGATCAACCGGATGCTGCCGCCGGCGTTCCAGAGCGACCCGGACACGATGGTGTGGCTGGTTCTGCAGGCGGTGCGGATGTGGGCCGAGCACGGTCCCGGCCGCACGCTGGTCGGTCCGGCGGCCCACCTGCCGTTCGCGACGACGCGGCGGCGGCAGGACTACCGCACCGGATACCGGCTGTTGCGTCGCGTCCTCGCCGTCAGTGAGGCGCGTGGCTACGAGCCCGACACCGCCCAGGCCCGTTTCCTGTACGCGTTCAGCGCCGGGCACTGGTTCGCGCCGCTGGAGGAGTGTGTCGCGCAGGCCCGACGCGCGTGGGAGGGGCTCCTGCAGGGCGGAGACGTGCAGAACGCGTGCTGGACCGCCAACGTTCTGGTGTACGCCCTGCTGGACTGCGCGCCGTCGCTGGACACCTACGCCACCGACGTCGAGGCGGCGCTAGGCATCGCCAGGCGCACCGGAAACGAGCACAGCGCCCAGCTGACCGAGGCGTACTCCTGGCTGCTGTCGACGTTGCGCGGCACCGGGGTCGACGAGCGGCACGACGAAGCGGCCCAGACGGATCAGCTGGCTGGCAACCCGACCGTGGCCAGCAACGTCCACATCACCCGCGCGCTGGCCGCCGCGCTGCTGGACGACGCCGCGGCGCTCGACCGGCACTCGGAGGCGGCGATGGCGCTGCTTCCGTTCATCGAAAACCTGTACCTGTCGGTGGCGGCGTACCTGACGCGGGCGCTGGCGCTCGCCGGCCGCGTCCGCACGGCGGAGTCCGCTTCGCCGGAGCGCGACGCGCTGCTGGCCGAGCTGGACGACGTCGCCGCGTGGTGGGCGGCGCGCGCGGCCGACGCTCCCGCGAACTTCCGGCACCTGGCGGAGTTGGTGAAGGCCGAACGGGCCTGGGCGACGGGCGACTTCCGCGCCGCCGTGTCGGCCTTCGACGCCGCGCAGCGCGCCGCCAGCGGCCGCCAACGCCCCTGGCACCAGGCGCTCATCACCGAACGGGCCGCCCGCTTCCATCTGGCCCACGGCCTCGGGCACACCGGTCACCGCATGCTCGCCGACGCGTGTCGCGCCTACGCGGACTGGGGTGCGGTGGCCAAGGTCGACCAACTGAGGCAGGCGAACCCGGACCTGGTCGTGGCCGGCGGCGCCCGCGTGCTGCCGGCGCCCGGCGCCGCCGGCGATGCTCCCGCGCACCGCGCCAGCATCATGACCGGCACGATCGACCTGCTCGGCATCCTGGCTGCCTCCCAGGCGTTGAGCTCCGAGACCAGCCTCGACGGGCTGCGGCAACGCGTGGTCGACGTCCTGTCGGCGATGACCGGCGCCACCGGCGTCCAATTGCTGCTCCGGGACGCCAGCAACGACACCTGGCGGATGCCGGCCGGCACCTCGGAGACCGCCACGATCTCCCTCGACGAGGCCGTCGAGCGGCGCCTGGTCCCGCTGTCCGCGGTCCGGTTCGTCGAACGCACCCGCGAGCCGCTTCTCGTGGCCGATGCGACGGCGGACGACCGCTTCGCCCGCGACCCGTACTTCCAGGACCACAGATGCTGCTCGCTCCTGGCAGTGCCGATCGTCAACCGCGGCGTGCCGCGGGCGTTGCTGATGCTGGAGAACCGGCTCATTCGCGGTGCGTTCTCCACCGAACGCCTCGACGGCGTCATGCTCATCGCCGGTCAGCTCGCCGTCTCCCTGGACAACGCCCTGGTGTACGCGTCGCTCGAACGCAAGGTGGCCGAACGCACCCGGCTGCTGGCCATCGCCAACGAGCGCCTGGAGCAGCTGAGCATCACCGATCCCCTCACCGGGCTGGCGAACAGGCGCCGCTTCGAAGAGGCGCTCACCACCGAGTGGGACCGCGCCATCTGGGCCGGCAGTCCGCTCGCGCTGGCGATGATCGACGTCGACCACTTCAAGCGCTACAACGACCACTATGGACACCCAGCCGGCGACGAGTGCCTCCAACGCGTTGCGAACCTGCTCAGGAAGCACAGCCCAGCCAGCCATCTTGTGGCCCGGTACGGCGGCGAGGAGTTCGCCGTCATCATGCCGGACACCGGTATCGGTGCGGCCGGTGACCTCGCCGAGCGCCTCCGGACGGCCGTGCTCGCCCTCGCCGTGCCGCACCCCCTCTCGGCCGACCGGGTCGTCACCGCCAGCATCGGTGTCGCGGCCGCCGTTCCGTCGCGCGGCACGACGGCCGACCAGCTGGTAGAGCAGGCCGATGTCGAGCTTTACCGTGCCAAACGCGCCGGCCGCAATCTCGTCAAGGTCGCTGGCCAAGCGGCGGGGTAGCGGGGGCGTCGGTTTCTCCGGAGACGGGACTGGGGTCATCCGGCAGGTTGTGCAGCGCCTCTTCGACCCCGATCAGGTGGTTCGCCATCCGCATCCGGGCCCGTTCTGGATCGCGCGCCGCCAGCGCCTTCCAGATCGCCAGATGCTCCTCGTGAGTGCGCCGGTCAGCGCCCTCCTCGTGCAGGCTGCGCCACAACCGGGCACGTACCGTCCGTCCCGCGAACGCGTCGATGAGCCCGGCCAGGACGGGGTTACCGCTGTGTACGGCGATGAGCCGGTGGAAGTGGATGTCGATCTCGATGACACGCTCGTGGTCCTGCGGCGCCTGGTCGGCGATCCGGTTGGCGTCGTCGAGCAGCGCCCGCGCTTCGGCTAGCGCCTCGTCGGTGATCCTGGTCGCGGCCGACCAGGCGGCTTCGCATTCGAGGACGCGACGGACCGTGTGCACGTGCTGTGCGTTGCCTCGCCCCTCCAGATCGATGACGAAGCCCATGGGAGCCAGCAGGCGCGTCACGTCCAGCTTCGTGACGTAGGTCCCGTCGCCTTGGCGAGTGTTGACCACGCCAAGCAGCGACAGCGCCGATATCCCTTCGCGTAGAGAACCCCGTGAGACGCCGAGGGACTCGGCGAGTTCCTTTTCGACGGGCAGCCGATCCCCGGGCTTCAGCACCCCTTCGAGGATCATCCGCTTGATGCTGTCGATCACTTCGTCAGTGCGAGACATGCCACCCTCGTTGTCACACGCCGCTGTAGACGGTCGCGGGTCGCAGCCTACTAGAGAAGCCAGCCCACAGGGCGTGGCGACCGAGGCACGTATTGACTATCTCCTATCAACCCATCTAACGTATGACGTCTGACGAATATTGGTCGCGCGCACCGGACGGCGCCGGGGCCGCGTCGCCCTCTTCCCACGTGTTCGATTCGAAAGCTGACGACCAGAGGTGTGACCGTCCTATGGCAACACGCCCGACGGCGGCGACAGCCGCCGCTGTCCTCTTGGCCGCCGCAGCGGCGGCAACCATCATCAGCCACGCGGCTCCGGCCGCCGCGCACCCGGTCAATGCGGCCGACTTCCAGCAGGTCGAACTCGCCCGAGGGGTGGCCGAGTTGGGCGAGCCGATGTCGATGGCCGTGCTACCTGACCGCTCGGTGCTGCACACGGCCCGCAACGGGGTTCTGCGTCGGACCACCGCGACCGGGGTCACCAATGTGATCGGCACGCTACAGGTCTACACGCACGACGAGGAAGGCCTCCAGGGTGTGGGGGTTGATCCCGGCTTTTCCAGTAACCGGTTCATCTACCTTTACTACGCGCCACCACTGTCCACTCCGGGCGGTGACGCACCGGCGAACGGCACGGACTTCTCCGCGTGGAACGGGGTGAACCGGCTGGCAAGGTTCACGCTCAACGCCGACTTCTCGCTCAACATGGCCAGCCAGGTGACCGTACTGGAGGTCTCGACCAGTCGGGGCATGTGCTGCCACGTCGGCGGCGACATCGACTTCGACGCCGCCGGGAACCTGTATCTGTCCACAGGGGACGACACGAACCCGTTCGATTCGGGCGGATACACCCCCATAGACGAGCGCACCAACCGCAACCCGGCCTACGACGCGCAGCGCAGCGCGGGCAGCACCAACGATCTACGCGGCAAGGTGCTGCGCATCAAGGTCAATCCGGACGGGACGTACTCGATTCCGTCCGGCAACCTGTTCCCGCCCGGCACCTCCGGCACCCGGCCGGAGATCTACGCGATGGGCCTTCGCAACCCCTTCCGGCTCAGCGTCGACAAGCCAACGGGCGCCGTGTACCTCGCCGACTATGGACCTGACGCCGGCACCACCAGCGCCAGCCGCGGTCCGGCGGGCCAGGTCGAGTTCAACCGGATCACGTCCGCAGGCAACTACGGCTGGCCGTACTGCACCGGTTCCAACACCACCTCCGAGACCTATGTGGACTATGTGTTCCCGTCCGGGCCATCGGGGAACCGGTTCAACTGCGCCGCGCCGGTCAACAACTCCCCGCGCAACACGGGGCTGACCAATCTGCCGGCCGCGCGCCCGGCGTGGATCAAGTACGACGATTGTTCGCTGGCCGCGTTCGGCTGCGGCGCGGAGTCGCCGATGGGTGGTGCGGTATATCGCTACGACGCGGCCAACCCTTCATCGACCAAGTTTCCGGCATCCCTGGACGGGCACTACTTCGCCGTGGAGTTCGGCCGGCGCTGGATCAAGTCCATCGACGTCAACGCCGACGGGTCGGCCGGGCAGATCAGCGACTTCCCGTGGCGCGGCACGCAGATCATCGACAGCGCCTTCGGCCCCGACGGCGCGCTGTACGTACTGGACTACGGCACCGGGTGGGGGAGCGGTGACGCCAGCTCCGCGCTGTACCGCATCGAGCACAACCCGGCCGGCAACCGGGCCCCGCTGGCCCGCGCCAGCGCGAACCGGACCTCCGGCCTCGCGCCGCTGACCGTCGACTTCTCCTCCACCGGCTCCTCGGACCCCGAGGGCGGCGCGTTGACCTACTCGTGGAACTTCGGCGACGGAAGCACCTCCGCCGCGGCCAACCCGAGCCACACTTTCACCGGCAACGGCCAGCGCACGGTCGCGCTCACGGTGACCGATCCCGCGGGGCGCACCGCCACGGCTACCGTGGTGGTCACGGTCGGCAATACCGCACCGACGGTCACGCTGAGCACGCCGGTCGACGGCACCCTGTTCACCTTCGGCGACAGCGTGCCGTACACGATCACGGTGTCGGACCCGGAGGACGGCACGGTCGACTGCGACCGGGTGAAGCTGAGCTACCTGCTCGGCCACGACGACCACGGGCATTCGATCACCTCGCGTACCGGGTGCTCGGGAACGCTGCCGATCCCGGCGGACGGCGAACACGACACGGCGGCCAACCTGTTCGCGGTGTTCGACGCCGAGTACGCCGACCGGGGCGCCAACGGCCAGCCGGCGTTGACCACACACACGCAGCACGTGCTTCAGCCACGGCACCGCCAGGCCGAGCACCGTGACACCCAGTCCGGCACCGGGCTGTTCAGCAAGGCGACCGCGGAGGGCGGCCAGACCGTCGGCGACATCAACAACGGCGACTGGATCGCGTTCCAGCGCTACGCGCTCGCGGGCGAGAGCCGGTTCACGGCTCGGGTGTCCTCCGGCGGCGCGGGTGGCACGCTGTCGGTCCGCGCCGGCTCGCCGACCGGCACGGTGCTCGGTTCGGTCACCGTTCCGGTCACGGGCGGTTGGGAGACCTTCACCGAGGTGTCCACCGCGCTGTCCGCCGCTCCGGCCGGCACCACCACGCTGTATCTGACGTTCCACGGCGGCACCGGGACGCTGTTCGATGTGGACGCCTTCACCTTCGGCACGGCGCCGAGTGGCGGCGGCACCGGCCCCATCAAGGGCGCCAGCGGAGCGTGCGTCGACGTCAACGGGGGCAGTCCCGCCGACGGTGCCAAGATACAGCTGTGGGCGTGCAACGGCGGCGCCAACCAGCAATGGACGCGCAACGGCAACACCTGGCGCCCGCTTGGCAAGTGCATGGGCGGGGCCCGGGGGGGGGCCACCGCGGGCGGCCCCGTGGGGCGCGCGTCCCCCCGCGGCGCCGCCGGCGCGCCGCCGT
>NZ_JAIBNX010000116.1:0-5698 GCF_026130045.1 Micromonospora sp. CPCC 205371 | reverse complement strand
GCGCCTAGGACAACGCGCAGACAGGCAAGTGCCTCGACGCCAACGGCGGCAGCTCCGCCAACGGCACCCAGCTGACCATCTGGAGCTGCCACGGCGGCACCAACCAACGCTGGACCCTGCCCTGAGAGGAACCTGGCCATGCGACAGACAATGCGCAACATTATCGGCGTCGCGGCGACGGCGTTGGTGATCCTAGCTTGCACCAACAACTCGCCCGCGAATGCCGCGGACGCGCCGTACGACGTGCTGGTGTTCTCCAAGACCGCCGGCTTCCGGCACGACTCGATCCCGGCCGGCATCCAGATGATCCGAGACCTGGGCGGGGCCAACAACTTCACGGTGACCGCGACCGAGGACTCGAACCAGTTCACCGCCACCAACCTGGCCCGGTTCGAGGCGGTGGTCTTCCTCAACACCACCGGTGACGTGCTGAACGCCACCCAGCAAACCGCCTTCGAGAGCTACATCCGCGGCGGCGGCGGGTACGTGGGCGTGCACTCGGCCTCGGACACCGAGTACGACTGGCCGTTCTACGGCGAGCTGGTCGGCGCGTACTTCGCCTCGCATCCGGCCATCCAGCAGGCCACGATCCGGGTGGAGAACCGGGCGCACGCGGCGACAGCCGGGCTGAACCCGACATGGGTGCGCACCGACGAGTGGTACAACTTCCGGAGCAACGTCCGGTCATCGGCCCGGGTCCTGTCCACCTTGGACGAGTCGACGTACTCCGGCGGCACGATGGGCGCCGACCACCCACACACCTGGTGCAAGGCCCTCCAGGGTGGACGCTCGTTCTACACCGGAAGCGGCCACACCCAGGCCAGCTACGGCGAAGCGAGCTTCCGGTCATTGGTACTCGGCGGCATCAGGTACGCGGCCAACCGCACCAAGGCGGACTGCCGGCCGGAGGCCGGCTACACCACGCTCTACAACGGCGCCACCACCGGCTGGTCGCAGGCCGGGCCGGGCGGGTTCAACAACACCAACGGCACGCTGACGTCCACCGGTGGGCTGGGCATGCTCTGGTACAGCACCAAGGAGTTCCGCTCCTACTCGCTGAAGCTGGACTGGATGATGCCGGGCGACGACAACTCCGGCGTGCTCATCGGGTTCCCGGCGAGCAGCGATCCGAACTCGGCCATGAGCAACGGGTACGAGGTACAGATCGACGCCACCGACACCGCGGACCGGACCACCGGCGCGGTGTACGGCGTCAAGTCGGCGGACATGGCCGCGCGCGACGCCGCTCTCAACCCACCCGGCGAGTGGAACACCTACGAGCTCCTCGTGGAGGGGGAGCGGCTTCAGGTCTTCCTGAACGGCGTCAAGATCAATGACTTCACCAACATCGATCCGGTGCGATCGTTGACGTCCGGTTACGTCGGCATCCAGAACCACGGCACCGGTGACGATGTGTCGTTCCGCAACATCCGGATCAGGGAGTCGGGCGGCACCACGCCGCGGGTCGGCCCGATCACCGGCGTCGCCGGCAAGTGCGTCGACGTCAGCGGAGGCGGCTCGGCCGACGGCACGAAGATCCAGCTGTGGACCTGCCACGGCGGCACGAGTCAACAGTGGACGGTCAGCGGGAGCACCCTGCGCGCGCTCAACAAGTGCATGGGTATCGCCGGTGGCGGCACCGCGAACGGCAGCCTGGTGCAGCTGTCGACATGCAACGGCACCGGCGGACAGAACTGGAACCCTGGAGCGAATGGTTCTCTGGTCAACCCGCAGTCGGGCAGGTGCCTCGACGCCAACGGCGGTAGCTCCGCCGACGGAACCCAGCTGATCATCTGGAGCTGTCACGGCGGTACGAACCAGCGCTGGGCCCTTCCCTAACGACACCGTTCGCCGCTTGGAGATAGCACCATGGCAGAAACGACACGAAGGAAACTTCTCACCGCTGGTGCGGCAGGCGCGGGGGCCGCGCTGTTGCCGACCGGCTGGACCGCGGCGGCCATGGCCGGTGCGGTGCCGCCGCCGCAGGCGTTGGCGGCGGGCGATATGGCGCTGTGGTACGACGAGGGCGCGGGTACGGACTGGCTGCGGGCGCTGCCGATTGGCAACGGTCGCTTGGGCGCGATGGTGTTCGGGAACGTCGACACCGAGCGGCTGCAGCTCAACGAGGACACGATCTGGGCCGGTGGACCGCACGACTCCAGCAATCCCGCCGGAGTAGCCAACATCGGCGAGATCCGCCGGCGGGTCTTCGCCGACCAGTGGACCCAGGCGCAGGACCTGATCAACCAGACGATGTTGAGCAGGCCCGTCGGGCAGCTGGCGTACCAGCCGGTCGGCAACCTCCGGCTGGCGTTCGGTTCGGCCAGTGGGGCGTCGCAACACAACCGGACGCTGGACTTGACGACGGCTGTCGCCTCGACGACGTATGCGCTGAACGGGGTGCGGTATCAGCGGGAGGTGTTCGCCAGCGCGCCGGATCAGGTGATCGTGGTCCGGCTGACCGCCGACCGGGCCGGTTCCGTCACGTTCAACGCCACGTTCGACAGTCCACAACGGACGACGGTGTCGAGCCCGGATGGCGCCACGATCGGCCTGGATGGCGTCTCCGGCAATATGGAGGGCATCAGCGGGCAGGTGCGGTTCCTGGCGCTGGCGCACGCCGCGGTGACCGGTGGCACCGTCACCAGTTCGGGCGGCACTCTGCGCGTGGCTGGTGCGACCAGCGTGACTCTGCTGGTGTCGATCGGCACCAGCTACGTCAACTACCGCACCGTCGACGGCGACTACCAGGGCATCGCGCGGAACCACCTCGCCGCCGCCCGCACCGCCGGCTTCGACCAGTTGCGGGCCAGGCATGTCGCCGACTATCAGGCGCTGTTCAATCGGGTGGCGATCGACCTGGGACGCACCGCAGCGGCCGACCAGACGACGGATGTGCGGATCGCGCAGCACGCGAACGTGAACGATCCGCAGTTCTCGGCGCTGCTGTTCCAGTTCGGCCGGTACCTGCTCATCTCGTCCTCGCGGCCGGGCACCCAGCCGGCGAACCTCCAGGGCATCTGGAACGACCTGATGGCCCCGTCCTGGGACTCGAAGTACACCATCAACGCGAACCTGCCGATGAACTACTGGCCCGCCGACACCACCAACCTGTCCGAGTGTTTCCTGCCGGTCTTCGACCTGGTCAAAGACCTGACCATGACCGGTGCCCGGGTGGCTTCGGTGCAGTACGGCGCCGGCGGCTGGGTGGCGCACCACAACACCGACGGGTGGCGGGGCGCGTCAGTGGTCGACGGGGCCGTGTGGGGCATGTGGCAGACGGGCGGCGCCTGGCTGGCCACGATGATCTGGGATCACTACCTGTTCACCGGGGACGTCGAGTTCCTGCGCGCCAGCTACCCGGCGATGAAGGGTGCCGCCCAGTTCTTCCTGGACACCCTGGTCGTCCATCCGACGTTGGGGTATCTGGTCACGAACCCGTCGAACTCGCCGGAGCTGCCGCACCACGCGAACGCCAGCGTATGCGCGGGCCCGACGATGGACAATCAGATCCTGCGGGATCTGTTCAACGGGTGTGCGCGGGCCACCGAGGTTCTCGGTGTCGACGCCGGCTTCCGCACTCAGGTGCTGACAGCCCGGGACCGGTTGGCGCCGACGCGGGTCGGCTCGCGCGGCAACGTGCAGGAGTGGCTGGCTGACTGGGTGGAGACCGAGCGCACCCACCGGCACGTCTCCCACCTGTACGGTTTGCATCCGAGCAATCAGATCACCAAGCGGGGCACGCCGCAGTTGCATCAGGCCGCGCGACAGACGCTGGAGCTGCGCGGTGACGACGGGACCGGCTGGTCGCTGGCCTGGAAAATCAACTTCTGGGCCCGGCTGGAGGACGGCGCACGCGCGCACAAGCTCATCCGCGATCTGATACGCACCGACCGGCTCGCGCCGAACATGTTCGATCTGCACCCGCCGTTCCAGATCGACGGAAACTTCGGCGCCACCTCGGGTATCGCCGAGATGCTGCTGCACAGCCACAACGGTGAACTGCACGTGCTGCCCGCGCTGCCGTCGGCCTGGCCTACGGGCAGCGTCACCGGCCTGCGCGGCCGCGGCGGATACACCGTCGGCGCCATCTGGACCAGCAGCCGGATCGAGGTCGCGGTCACCCCTGACCGCGCCGGCACCGTCCGGGTGCGTAGTCGGGTCTTCGCCAGCGCCTTTGAACTGCGTGACGAGACGAGTGGCGTCGAGGTCCAGCCGACCCGGCTGGAGGCCGATCTCGTCGAGTTCGCGGGCCAGGCGGGCCACACCTACCGCGCGTCCGCGGTGAGGTCGGGGCCGGTGGAGGCCGGCGTGCACTACCGGCTGCTGGCCCAGCACAGCGGCAAGGTCGCCGACATCAACGGCGCGTCTACCGCCGCCGGCGCGCAGCTGATCCAGTGGCAGACCACCAGCGGACTCAACCAGCAGTTCGAGTTCCTGTCCTCGGATGGCGGCTACCACCGAATCCGGGCACGGCACAGCGGTCTGGTCCTACAGGCCGCCAGCAACAGCACCGGTGCCGACATCATCCAGCAGCCCGACACCAACGCCGCCAACCAGCAGTGGCGGGTAGAGGACCAGGGCGGCGGGGTGGTCAGGCTGGTCAACCGGCAAAGCGGCCTAGCCATGGACGTGTGGCAGGCGTCGACGGCCGACGGTGCGCGCATCTCCCAGTGGACACCCTCCACCGGCGCCAACCAGCGATTCCAGCTCCAACGCCTCTGACGCATGTCCAAGCCAGCAGGACCACAAGTAGCGAGGTTGCATGATGTCGAACCACAGATCGGTGCTCGGATCGAGCCTGGTCACGGCGGCGCTCGTCCTAGCCACGGTCGGCGTAGCGCAGAGTAGCGCGGCCGCGGCGACGGCCGGTCGCGGCCATAGCCGCACCCGGTCCGATCAGCGGCTGTAGCGGCGGCACCCAGCCCTTCGCGTACATGGGTATCCACGGCATCGGAGACAACATCGGTGCCGGACGAGCGCTGCGGGACAGGTTCGTCAGGAACAACGGGTGCGCTCCCCAGAACCCACCAGAGCCGGCGGCGGGCAGCCGGACCCACATCACCGCCACCTACTCGGGATGCCAGCAGGGGTACCCAGTCGTCTGGGCAGCCTTCGACGGTGGGCACCAGCAAGGCCCCGTGGATGGGTGTGCCGGCTGTGAGAGCGGCGCGAGGAGCTGGGTCAAGGAAGAGGTGTGGAAGTTCTTCACGGGTGAGAACCCGAACCCCAACCCGACCGGGTTCCGGCTGCGGAGCGAGTCGGCCGGCCGGTGCCTGGACGTCAACGGCGCCAGCTTCGCCAACGGCGCTCAGATGATCATCTGGGACTGCCACACCAACGCCAACCAGCAGTTCAGTCAGAGCGGACAGACCCTCCAGGTCTTGGGCAAGTGTCTGGACGTGCCGGCCAACTCCGGGGCCGGCACCCGGGTGCGGATCTGGGACTGTAACGGTGGCGCCCACCAGCAGTGGAACCTCAACAGCAACGGCACGATCAGCAACGCGCAGAGCGGGTTGTGCCTGGACGTCAACGGCGCTGGCACCGCCAACGGCACCGCCGTGGTCGTCTGGAGCTGCCACACCGGCGCCAATCAACGCTGGACCCGGTCGTAGGGCGTCCACCACATGTGAAAGGGGGGCCCCGGGGTGGCCGGGGCGCCCTCGCTGGTCCCCACCCCGCGCCGCGCCCCGCCCCG